>JBIIIP010000064.1:0-17111 GCA_044234625.1 Pirellulales bacterium
CCGAGCCGCAGTCACCGCAGGCCCCACAGGCACTGGCGTCGCCGCAGGCGCCGGCCGAGCAGGCATCACCACAGCCACCGCACGGAACCTCGACGGGCACCGTGACGCACTTCTTGACGGCCACTTCCTTCGTCACCTGGACGGGAACGCGAACCGTGTAGCTCGCGGTCTTCGTCTCGGGCACGCAGTCGTACACCGTCACGGAGTACTTCTCTTCCTTCTGCTGCGGGACCATGACCGTGTAGGAAACTTCCTTGGTCATCGTCTCGGGCACACACTTGGTGACCTGGTACTCGCGGGTGCGAGTCTCGGTCTTGCACTTCTGGACAGAGACCTTGCGGGTCTTCTGCTCCGGCACGCACTTGGTGACGGTGTAGGTGCGAGTCCGCTCCTCGGGGCGGCACTTCTGGACCGAGACCGTGCGGGTCTTGGTCTCGTTCACCATCTTCGTCACCGTGTAGGTGCGGGTCCGCTCCTCGTCACGGCACTTGGAAACGCTGACCTTGCGGGTCTTCTGCTCCGGCACGCACTTGGTCACGGTGTAGGTCCGGGTCCGCTCCTCGGGGCGGCACTTCGTCACCGTGTAGGTGCGGGTGCGCTCCTCGTCGCGGCACTTGGTCACGTTGACCATCCGGCTCCGCTCCTCTTGACGGCACTTGGTGACCGTCACGGTGTGGGGAACCTCCTCGGTGACGCACTCATACGTGGTGACCGGGATTTCCTTCGTTTCACACGTCGGAACCCAGACCCGCTTGCAGCACATCTTCGGGGGGCAGGGGCAGCCGCAGGCGTCGGTGCCACCGGCAACCTCCACCATCTCGGTCTGCCACGAGCCACCGCGCACCTGCACCGTCTTCGTCGACTGCACCGGCACCCGCTTCTGCACCTTGTGGGTGTGGGTCACCTGCTCGGTGTAGGGGACGTTGACCATGTACTTCTGCTCCACCTGCTCCGTGTAGGGGACCTTCACCGTGTAGGTCGAAACCTTCTCCTCGGTGTAGGGCACCTTGACCGTGTAGGTCGCGGTCTTCTCTTCCTGGACCGGCACGCACACCGCGTAGGTCTGCTCGACCTCTTCGGTGTAGGGCACCATCACGGTGTAGGTGGAGGTCTTCTCCTCCTGCACCGGCACCATCACCGTGTAGGTCTGCTCGACCTCCTCGGTGTACGGAACCTGGACGGTGTACTCGGCCGTCTTGGTCTCGGTCACGTTCTTGTTGACCGTGTAGTTCACGGTCTTGGTCCGAGTCTCGGGAACCTGCACGGTGACCGTGCGGGTCCGCTCCTCGGTCCGCGGAACGCGCTTGTTGACCGTGTAGGTCCGCTCGCGCGTTTCCGTGGTGTACTCGGTGCACGTGACCGTCTTCATCTCGGTCACGTACTGCCGCTGGTACACCGTGCGGGTGCCACACGCACCCGCGTCACCACAACCACCACAGCTGCTGACGGCGGCTTCGCAGCCACCGGCACAGCCGTCACTGCAGGCACCGCAATCGGAAGCCCACGTGCTGGTGCACAGGGCGACGACGGCGAAGGCCGGCAGGAGGAAACAAAGAACTTTGCGAATCACGCAAACCTCCAGAAAGGAAACAGGAAGAAAAAGAACGAGCAGGTTTTTCTCGAACGCGCCCGAGCTTCGGTCGGTCGAAGAGACCCTTCTCTTGCGACGACCGAACAATTCGGCCGCCTGATAAGATGGATAGATTACGTTGAGAAGGCGGGCTTTCAAGCGCGTGGGCGGCGAATTTTTCTTCCCCGGACGTGGGGTGGGGGTGGGGAGGCTGAATTCGGCAGTTTTGGCGGGAATTCCACCCCTAGCCGCCGGTTGCTCCCGCCCGGGCGCCCGCGGCCGCCACGGAGGTGAACACCTTGGAAAGGAGCCACAGCGTGGCCAGCGGGAGCACGATCGTGGAAACGGTGAAGTAAATGGCCAGGTTCACGATCGATTCCGCGACGTTCCCCAGGGCGTCATACACCTGCCTGGCCCGGTCGCCCACGACGTTGACGGGGTTGTAACGCTCATACCACGGCTTTTCCCCATCGGCTGCCTCGGCCTGGCGGAGGTTCTCCGTCGTCGACTGCACGACCGCCGTGGCCTGCTGGTAGTCACCCTCGAGAAATTGCTTCGCGATCACCGCGTCGATCCATGCCGTCACGGGGATCGCAAAGCGGATGAAGAGCGCCAGGAAAAACAGCCGCCGCGCCCAGTGTGCGAGGGCCTGGCGACGGGGCCCCGGCATGACGACCGCCGCAACACTGACCGCCAAGGCAGGCAGAAACAGCCACATGCCGAGGGCTTTTCCCATCCGCATGGCAAGCTGCTGGATGCCGAGCGCCGTCGTGCTCGTGAGCAACAGGCTGCCATACTGCTCGACCAGGTCGTTGACCGGGTCGAGCAGCTGGCCGATCCCGAGGCTGCCGCCGGGCCCGAAGCTGAAGCTCACCTCGGAGCTCTGGGCCAGGGAAATCGCGCTGTCGAGCCCGCGGGTGGCGGCCAGCGCCCCCAGCGCCCGCTTGAACGACGCATCGAGCGCGGCTCCACCGACGGAATCGACGACGGGTGCCGCCAAGAGCGCCAAGCCGGCCGCCAGCGCATAGACGGCAACGGCCGCGGCGGGGCCGGAAAGCCGAATCGCTCCGCCCCGCCACGGCAGGCGCGGAGCCGGTTGGGCCAAACTGTCCGGCTCGGGCGGGGTGGGCAGGGTCATGGCAAACCTCCACGAAGATGCCGCCACGATACCGCGAGGCCGCTGCCCTCCGCTACACTTTCGTCAGGGCAAGGAGAACGGTTCATTCGCTGGCCACGCGGGAGGAGACCGCCATGGAAACGATCCGTGACCTGTTGCAGGAGAAGGAGCGTCGGCCTCTGTGCGCCACGTTTCCCGGCTCGAGCGTGCTCGACGCCACGCGGCTTATGAATGCCGAGCGGATCGGCGCCCTGCTCGTCATGGAAGAGCGGCAGGTGGTGGGGATTTTCACCGAGCGCGACGTGCTGCAGCGCGTGGTGGCCGAGGGCCGTTCACCGTCGGCCACGCCCGTGGCGGCGGTGATGACGACCGAGGTCGTCTGCTGTGGCCCCGAGACGCCCGTTGACGAGGTGGCCGAGATGATGCGCCGCGAGCGGATCCGCCATGTGCCGGTGGTCGCCGGCGACGCGGTCGTGGGGATGGTGTCGATCGGCGATATCAACGCGCACCGCTTCAACCATTGCGAGGCGGCGTTGCACCAGGTCGAAGACTACATCCACCGCCGCGCGTGAGGCCCGCCTCGGCCCGCGTGACGTGCCCCCGCTGTTCCGCGGAGGAGCATCCGTTACAGTATCGGCTTTGGGCCTTTCTCCCGGAGCTGGAAGCATGAAGCGTTTTCTTCTTGCCTTGGTCGTCTGCGTCGCCTCGTCGGCTGCGGTGGCCGACGTCGCGATGAACAACATGTTCGGCGACCACATGGTGCTGCAGCAGGGCATCAAGAACAAAATCTGGGGAAAGGCCGAGCCCGGTGAGCGGGTGACGGTGTCGTTCGCGGGCCAGACACATGACGCGACGGCCGGACAGGACGGTGCCTGGCATGTGTTTCTCGACCCGGTGAAGGAATACGGCGGCCCCCACACGCTCTCCGTGAAGGGCAAGAACACGCTCACCTTCACCGACGTGCTGATTGGCGAGGTGTGGGTCTGCGCCGGCCAGTCGAACATGCAGTGGGAAATCTACCGGTCGAACGACGCCGACCTCGAGACGGCCGCCGCGAGATTCCCGCAGATTCGCCTGCTTTCGGTGCCGAACATGGGCACGCAGGAACCGCAACAGAATTTCCAGGGCTCCTGGCAGGTCTGCTCGCCGCAGACGGTCGGTGATTTTTCGGCGGTGGCCTACTTCTTCGGCCGGCAGCTCCACCAGACGCTCGGCGTGCCGGTGGGCCTGATCGGCAACGCCTGGGGCGGGAGCGCGGCGGAGGCCTGGGTGAAGCGGAAGAAGATCGCCGCGCACCCCACGCTCAAGGCGATCCACGACCGCTGGGTGAACACGGAAGAGGCGTTTCCCGCCGCCCTGGCCGAGTTCGAAAAGAAACTGGCCGAATGGAAGACCGCCGAGCAGCAGGCGAAGGCCGAGGGCAAGCCTGCCCCCGCGCAGCCGCAGAGGCCGGAATTCGGCATGACGGGCAACTCCCGCCCCGGCAACATCCACGCGGGGGTGCTCTCGCCCTCCATCGGCTACGGCATCCGGGGCGCGATCTGGTATCAGGGCGAGTCGAATGTGGGCCGGGCCTACCAGTACAGGGAGCTCTTTCCCTTCATGATCAAGACCTGGCGGGAGGAGTGGGGGCTCGGTGATTTTCCCTTCTATTGGGTGCAGCTCGCCGACTTCAACCCCGAGAAGGCCGAGCCGGACAATAGCGCCTGGGCCGAATTGCGCGAGGCACAGACGATGACGATGCGAGCGGTTCCCCATGCCGGCGAGGCGGTGATCATCGATCTCGGGGAGGGCAAAGACATCCACCCGATGAACAAGCAGGACGTGGCGAAGCGGCTGGCGCGGTGGGCGCTCGCCGAGACCTACCACGTGCCGAACATCGCGTGCCGCAGCCCGCTCTACAAATCGATGGAGAAGCAGGGCTCCACGATCGTGCTGTCGTTCGACAACGTCGCGGCCAATGCGAATGAGTGGCGGCCTTTCGATGTGGCGGAGCCGATCGGATTCACGATCGCGGGGCCCGACAAGAAGTTCGTGCCGGCGAAGGCGACGATCCTTCCGGATGGCCGCATCGCGGTGTCGAGCGAGGCCGTGTCCGATCCGGTGGCGGTGCGATATGCGTGGGCGGACAATCCCGTCTGCAACATGTTCTCGGCCGCGGGCCTGCCGCTCACGCCCTTCCGCACCGACGACTTCCCGGGCTTGACCGTAGGCAGAGAGTAAAGCCGCTCACGCCTGGCTCTGCGGTGCAGTTTCTCGACAGACCGGAGGTCTGTCGCCACGGTTCTTGGATCCCGTCTGTCGCCACGGTGGGGAGCGGGCGGAGGCCCGCAGGCCTGTGAGGATCGGGGAAAAACCACTACGCTACCGCTTCCGCGGGGTGCGGCGTGCCGCCCCTCTCGTCACACCAGAACAAGGAGGGCCGTCGTGACGCAATTCCTGCCTCGGTTCGTCGCTCTTGTCGCCGCCGCACTCGTCTGCGGATGCTCCGCCCAGCAGACCGGTCGGGGTGTCTCGCCAGACACGGCCGCCCCCGCCCGGGCCACGGTGTCGGCCGAGCCGGGCCGGCGCACGATCCGCCCGATTCCCGAAGTGATCACGAAGCCGAAGCCCTTCCGGTTGCCCGAGGCCATCGCTGCCGAGATCCGGCCGCTCGACAAGCCGGCCACCATGGCGGCCCGAGTCGCCGGCCCCGGCCCGAAGGCCGACGCGCTCGACTTCCCCGTGCCCACCACGCTCCCACAAGACGATGACTCCGGCCCGCGGCCAGAACTCGCCGAGGCGGACATCCGCGAAATGATGCGGAGCTACCTGCGAGCCTTCAATCGCCACGATGCCGCCGCGTTGGCGGCGCACTGGAGCGCCGCGGGGGAAAGCCTCGATCTCGACACGGGCGAGAAGACGACCGGCCGCGAGGCGGTGGCCGGCGTGTTCGCCGCGCTCTTCGCCACCGACGAGGCCGCGGCGATCGACATCGACATCGCGTCCATCAAGCCGGTGCGCGACGACGTCGCCGTGATCGACGGCGTCACATTGACCACGTTCTCCGATGACACGACCGCCAGCAGCCGCTTCTCGGCGATCGTGGTACGCGAGGGGGGGCGGTGGATGCTCTCGAGCGTCCGCGAGGCGGCGGCGCCGGTGCCGGACCGGCCGCAGCGTCCGCTCGATGCCCTCGACTGGCTGGTCGGCTCGTGGGAAGACGTCGGCGAGGGCCTGACGGCCACCACCCACTGCACGTGGAGCGCCGGCCGCGCATTTCTCGTCCGCAGCCATGTCTGCACGCCGGAGGCCGTGGCAGCCCCCGCGGCCGAGGGCGTGCCGGCCCTCTTGCCGGCGGAGGGCACGACCCGTGAAATTGCCGAGATCATCGGCTGGGATCCACAGCGCGGCCAAATCCGTTCCTGGATTTTTTCCTCCGATGGGCGGTTCGCCGAGGGCGAGTGGGAGCGGGATGGCGCGGGAGACGCCTGGACCGTGCGGTTCACGGGCCAGGGCGCCGACGCCGCTGCCTCGTGCACGCAGACGATCCAGCGGCTGGGTGACGATGGCTTGATCGTGGGCGGCGACGGTGGGCCACTGTCCGCCGCTGTGCCGCCGGCAAGTGACTTCGTCCGCACGGCATTCTTCGGAGAAGAATAGGTCAGGCTCCCGCCTGCCACCGCATGACCTTGCTCCTCGACCGTCTGGCGAATGCGTTTCCGTTGTGGGTGCTGGTGGCATGCGGGGTGGCGCTCGTCGAGCCCCGGGCCTTCACGTGGTTTCGCGGGGAGGCGATCGTGGTCGGCTTGGGCGTGATCATGCTCGGCATGGGGATCACGCTCACATTCGCTGATTTTGCCCGCGTGGCCACGCGGCCGGCGGCCATCGCCACCGGGTTTGCGGCGCAGTTCTTCGTCATGCCACTTTCCGGCTGGTGCGTGGCCACGGCGATGGGCCTCGACACGCCTTTCGCCGTCGGACTGATGCTCGTCGCCTGCTGCCCGGGCGGAACGGCCTCCAACGTGGTCGCCTACATCGCCCGGGCCGACGTCGCGCTTTCCGTGCTCATGACGACGTGCACCACGCTGGGCGCCGTCATCCTCACGCCGCTGCTCACGAAGATCCTCGCCGGCAGGCTCGTCGAGGTCGATGCCTGGGGGCTTTTCCGCTCCACGCTCCAGGTCGTCGTGCTGCCGGTGGCGGCGGGGGTTTTCATCAATCGCTTCCTGCCCCGCGTCGTCAAGGCCGTGCTGCCCGTGGCTCCGCTGGTGAGCGTGGTCACGATCGCGCTGGTGTGTGCGAGCATCGTCGGGCAGAACGCCGCCGCCATCCGCGAGAACGGCGCGTATCTGTTGATCGCGGTCGTACTCATGCATGCGATCGGCTTCGGTGTCGGCTACCTCTTCGCCCGCCGCTTCGGCTACGACCGCATCGTGTCGCGAACGGTCTCGATCGAGGTGGGCATGCAGAATTCGGGCCTCGGGGTGGTGCTCGCGCAGAAGCACTTTCCTGCCGAGCCGCTCACGGCCGTGCCGTGCGCGATCTCGAGCGTCGTCCACTCGGTGATCGGCAGCCTCCTCGCCGGCTGGTGGCGCCGCTCGGCGGACCAGCCCCCGGAAGCGGCGTAGACCTCCGGTCTACGTTCGACCCGTGGGGACAGACCGCCTACTTGCGCGTCTTCTGCTGCGTCGCCATCTGCGGCCGCTTCACGAAATAGACCCGCGGGTCGTCCACCACCCACGGCGTGCTCCATGTCTTCCCGTCGTCGTGCGTGCAGACGTTGTAGAAGAACGTCTTCACCCACTCCGTGCGGTAGCCATACGGATACTGCGACGTGATGTGGTCTTCCGCGGTCAGGTCATCCACGCCGGGGCTCGCGAAGTAGTGCACCATGCCGTCGGGCGAAAACGACAGCCCGAGCGTCCACCAGCCGAGCTCCTCGACCTTCGGCCCCCGGATCTCGCCGCCGTTGCGGCCGCCGCGCACCCGGATGTAGGCCGAGTCGGCCTCAATCTTCTTCTTGGGGTTCTTGGGCTCGAAGCAGATGAACATCCCGGGCCAGTATTCCTCGAGGCCGAAGCGGCCCTCGTCGGGATGATCGTCGGCGGTGATGATGGCGTGCGTGAAGCAGCCGGCGCGGAAGCCGAACGACGGCCCGCCACGCCGCTCCCATTGGTCGAAGGGGGGCACATACACCCGCGTCACGATGCTCGGGCTGTCGAGCACCGAGAGACCGCGGCCGGCGGCCCGCGCCATGCTGAAGACGAGGTCATCCTGCTGCATCTGGTAGGTCACGCGGTTGGGAATGCCGGCGTGGAGCGTGGCCAGCATCATGCCGTGGGCGCTGCCCTCCAAGCCGGGGGCAGGCAGCGGCACCCGCTTGCACACGTCCGGAATACCTCGCTTCGGACCCTCGAACCACATGCCGTTGGTGCTCCGGGCGAGCGGGCCGCGGATCCGCTTGTCCTGCTCCTCGGAGCTCTTGGGATGGCGATAGTTCATCGCCCATTTCTCGTTCTCGAAGTCGTCGGTGGCGTTCTTCACCATCGCGCCCGTGCCCGGAACGAGCGGCGGATTCTTCGGTGTCGCCTGCTTGGCGGGCCCTGCCCCGAGGCTCGCCAGTCCACAGGCCACGATCCCCAGCACGAGTGCATTCCGGTGCATGGCTTTCATTCCTTGAAGAGATTCCATTCTCGAACCCTCACCCCATTCGTCAGGTATCGATCGGCGGCCTGCAGCGGATGCACCTACCCGCGGTCCGCCGGTCTCGCTTGCCCGCAATTCACCGTATCTCCCCGCCGCCTCTGCCTGCCTCGCTTGCCACGCCATCCCGCCTTGCCCGTCTTCCGGCCGGTCGGCCGATCTTGCGAAAGGCCATCTGGCACCGCCGACCGCGGCGCGGCACAACCCCGCTCCATTCCCAGGGAGGAGCAGTGGCATGACCGGCAACGGCGGAGCGCGATGCGTGGCACGAGCGGGGCATGCCGTGCTCGCCTTCATGGCGATCATTGCGGCCGCCGTCACGGCCACGGCCGTTCGTGGTGACGGCGCATCCGCGGAGGGCGACGCGCAGCCGGCGCCGCGCTCGCATATCCAGCCGGTCGGGGAGATCGCCGCGTCGGCCAACACGTCGGCTACGCCATCCGACATGGCATTCGGCCTACAGGTGATCCGCGCTCCCGACCTCCTGCGACAGCATCTGGGCCTCGGCCACGGGATCGGCCTCGTCATCACCGACGTCGTCGCCTCCTCGGCGGCGCATCGCCGGGGCTTCCTGGCAAACGACGTGCTCGTGTCGATCGACGACCAATCCTTGTTCGTGCCGGAGCAATTGGCCGTCTTGCTCGAGGGCGTTGGGCCGGCCGCGTCCCGCTCGTGCACGCTCATCCGCCACGGTGCCCGCATGACGATCGCCCTCGATGCCCCGGCGGCCACCGAGCCTGCGGTCGCTCCTCCGGAGACCGACGCGAAGCCGCAGGCGAAGGTGGCGACAAACACGGAAACGCGGGCTGAAGCCAAGCGCGGCCCGCTCAAGCCCACCCCCTCAACCCTGGCCTTGCTCCCCAACAGGAAAAAGGCCCGTTCGCTGGCGATCGAGGCGGGCGTCAAGCCGGCCGCCGGTGTGGTGCGGCGAACGGGCGACGCCGGAATCGTGCAGGAAGACTTCGACTACTCGATCGAGGTCAGCCGCGAAGACGAGACGCGGCTGGTGGCCCGTGATGCCCGCGGCCGCCGCGTCTTCGACGACGCCATCGAGACTCCCGAACAGCGCAGCCGCATCCCCCTCGCCATCCGCGACCGGGTCGAGCAGCTCGAAAGGCTTCTCGACCGCCAGCTGCAGGCCGCCACGCGGCAGCAGCCCGTTGCCGAGATCGGCAGCCTCGACATCACGCCGATCGAGGTGCGGTGACGGCCAGCGCTCCGGTCACCAGCCGACCTGGACCGTGTTGGTCGACCAGCCTCCGCGCGCGGTGCGCGGTGACGGCACCGACGGCATCCGCGCGCCGCCCCCCGCCCCGATCGACCGCCATGGGTCCGGGCCGGTGAACGTGCCGCCGGGAAGGTTGATCACCCACGGGCCGAAGCCCCGTGACATCCGCGTGAACGCCTCTTCCATGCTCCGCCGCTGCAGTTCCAACTGCCGCCGCTGCCGCCGCCGGTCGGCCTCGGCGGCCGCCGCGGCGTAGGCCTCCTTGGCCACCCGCGCCGCCTCGGCCGAGGCATGGATCGATTCCTCATACCGCTGCTGGCTGAGGAGCCGCTTCGCGGCCTCGATGCCCGCATGCGCGGCCTGCACGTCTGCCGACACGCCCTCGGCATACCAGGCCGCCACGCGGCGGACGACGCCGTCCGTCTCCTCCAGGTCGGAAAACGCCTGGCGGGCCAGCCGCTCGTCTTCGGCAGCGAGTTCCGTGGCCCGGGCCGCCGCGGCATCGGCCGCATCGATCACCTGCACCACCTGCCGCAGGTCGGGCCGCGTCGCCGCCAACCCGCGCGAGGCCGCGTCGACGAGCCGGTCGGCCTCACGGCACCGCTCGTTGGCCCGCACGCGATCGGTGCGCTGCCGCTCCAACTGCCGCCCCAGCGCGGCCACGCGCGAGGCCACCGTGTCGCGACGGCGCGGCAACGAGCCCGCGAGCTGATCGAGCTCGGCACGCCGGTCGGAAATCGCCTGGTAGCAGCCCTCGGCCCATTCCTCCTGCCGGAGCGCCTCGTCGACGAGCGCCACGCCGCGGAAATAATGCTGCCGCTCGGCGGCCACGGCCGCCTGTGCCTCCTTCACGAGCAGGCTGGCGCGTTCCACGCCTTCATCCGCCTTCCCGATGTTGTCGGCCACATCCGCCCACGATGCCTCGGCATAGGCGGCGGCAAGGTGCTCGATCGCCTGCATCGCCTTGCCGCGTTGCTCGGCCAGGGCCGCCAGTCGCGCGATGCATCCCGGCAGCAGATCCTCGATCCGCTTCCGCGCCGCCACGATGTTTTCCACGAGCGCCGAGGCTTCGGCGTTCGCCTGCTCGGCCTGCTCCACGTGCGCAAGCGCGCCTGCAGCCTGGCCGGCATCGAGCAATTGCGCGGCGAGCGTGATGTTTTTTCGGGCGGTGGCGACGAGTTCGTCAGGCACGGCCCCCGGCTCGTCGAGCCGCCAGCCTTCCGAGCGCTTCGCGCGGATCGCCTGCTCCACGGAATCGGCCTCGGCTGCGGCCCGCGATCGCCGGTCGTCGGTGGCCTCGAAGCGATCGACGTCGGCCAGCATGCGGTCGAGCGCAGACGACGCCTCGTCGAGTCGGCCGCGGGCAGCCACCGGATCGTTTTCCAGGTCGTGGCGGGCCGCGTCGAGACTGCGGGAGGCCTCGGCCACGGCCGGCTGAAACACAGCCTGCGAACGCCCGCGGGCGGCGATGGCGTCGAGCCGCCCCCCCGCGGCCGAGATGCGGGTGGAGAGTTCATCGACCAGGCCGCGGGCCGTCTCGTGGGCCTTCTCGAGCGCGTCGAGCGGCGCACGGCACTCGCCGGCCACGGCCTCCAGCGGCGGCCGGGCCTCGGCCGAATCGAGAAGGCGAATCGCCTCGTCCGCCGCCGCCGTTCCCAGGAACCATTCCGAGTTGATTTGCCCCTCGGCCTTCTCCCACACGTCCATCAGCACCAGCCACCGCTCGCGGTAGCGACGGATCGCCGACTGCACCGTGTCGTAGGTGGATCGCGTCAGGCCCTGCATGGGCGTCTTGAAGTCGGGATCGGTGTGCGGCAGCATGCGGTGGCGTTCCTGCTGCGTGTCGAGGAGATCGGAAAGCGACACGACCTCGTTCTTGAACGCGGCCAACTTCTTCCGGGCCTCGTGCAGTTTCCGGTCGTGGCGGGCCCGCTGGAGGAAGAATGCGGCGAGGGCTCCGAATCCCAGGAGCCCGGCCGCCGTGAGCGGGAGCGTGCGCGAGTAAAACACCCGGGTGGCCTCGGCGCGGGCCGCCTTGAGTGCGGTCCGGTCCTTGACCCACTTCTCGGTGGCCGCGACGAGGTCGGCCAGGCCTTCATCGAACAGTTTGTCCTTCGCCTTGGGCACGAACACCTTCGTGATCAACTCGCTCTTGATCGTCTCGGGATCGAGCCCGCTCGACACCTCGAGCCCCCATGGCGCCCGCATGGCGATCTGGCGGTCGGCCACGCCCAGCACGATCGTCACGTCGCGAGCCGGATCGAAGGCGGTGGCGGGGCCGCCGCCGGGCCGCGATTCCGTCTCCTGCCGCCAGCGCTCGACGAGGCTGTCAAGCAGGCGGGTGACCCCGTCGCTCTCGCCGCCGGCATCGCCCACCACGATCACGCGATACTTGCGCCCGCTCTCCGCGGCGGCCTGCTCGACCGCGGCCTTCACCTTGGCGAACGACTCCTTCACGCCCGACACATACACCTGCCGGGCCTCGCTGGCCGACACGGCCACGGGCTGCTCGGCGGGTGCCGTCGCGGCCCACGCGGCGATGGAAAGGGCCATGGCTGTGGCCAGCATCCGGCCGCGCGTGTCGCGGTGTTCCCCAATCACCCGGCGAAGTCGTTGCACACCGCTCTCCTCGTTCGAAGCCTGCTTCGGAAGCGACGATTCTATCTGCGCGACAAGCCGGAAAAAGCGTTCCCCGACGGCGGTCAGGGGCCACCGATTTCCTCGGCTGAGACCCGCGGCCGTGAGGGAACCGTCGGCGGCCGCGATACTCGCGGCGCGACCGCACGCGGCGCGAGTGGCGGGCGGTTCGCCGCCCCGCGCTGCGGCGGAGCCGCGGCGTTGCTGCCGGCCCAGCCGGCGGGCGGCGTGCCGGCGGGGAGGCCCCGCGCCGCAGGCAAGCCGGCGGGTAGCCGGCCGGCGTTGAGGTCTTTCCTCGGCGGCGGCTCGCGCGGGTTCGACGCAGAGGACCGAGGCTTCGTGCCGAAGCCCTTTCTGTCGCCATCTGCCTCCTCCTCCTTCTTCACGCGGGCGGGCGGCTCGGGAAACACGAGATCGATGGGTGCATCGCCCAACCCCGCGTTGGCATCCGTGGGGAGTTGCGGCTCAAAGGTCTGGCTCTGCTGCCACATCTCGGCCCGCTCGCGGCGCATCTTCGACCGGGCCAACTCCGCCTCGGCCTCATCGATCCGGCCGTCACCGTTGGCATCCCATTGCCGCAGGAGCCCGGCGCTGGCCCGGGCCGGTGCCGGCGTCGACGGGGCAACCGGCACCCGGGGAAGGACGCCGCCACGACGCGGCGGCGGTGAGGACTGGCCATACGCAGCCGCAGCCCACGCCACACTGCACGCAGCAACCACGACCACCCGCATCACGTTCACAACTCCCCAGACGACCCAGTTATTCTACCGCCATCCACAGACTGTGGAACAAACTTTTTTCACCGGCAGTCAGCCACCAACCATCGCGGCGGCGATCCGGGCCGATGCCGCCGCAGCGTCGCCGCCGCTCTCCTCGAGCAGGCGGGCCGCCACATGGCAGTGCACGACCTGGCCGCCAGCCGTGGTCGCCGGCGGGTCGATATCTCGACAGGCCGCCTCGGCCAGCGGGCAGCGCGGATGGAAGCGGCAGCCGCGCGGCGGCCGGGCCGGGCTCGGCACGTCGCCCGTGAGCACGATGCGGCGCCGTCGCCGCCGCGGCTCCACCGACGGCACGGCCGAGAACAGGGCATGCGTGTAGGGGTGGAGCGGCGCCGTCGCCAGTTCGCGGGCGGTGCCGCGCTCCACGATCCGGCCCAGATACATCACCGCCACCTCGTCGGCAATGTAGTCGACGATGGCCAGGTCGTGCGAAATGAAGAGATACGTGAGCCCGAGCTGCTCGCGCAGCTCCACGAGCAGGTTCACGACCTGCGCCTGGATCGACACGTCGAGCGCCGAGATCGGCTCGTCGAGCACGAGAAACTCGGGCTCCAGCACGAGCGCCCGGGCGATGGCGATCCGCTGACGCTGGCCCCCGGAGAATTCGTGCGGGTAGCGGTCGAGGGCGGCCGCCGTGAGCCCGGTCCGCTCCAGGGCCCGCACCATCCGCTCGCGCCGCGCGCCGGCATCTCCAAGGCGGTGGATCACGAGCCCTTCCTCGAGGATGTCGCGCACCTGCATGCGCGGATTGAGCGAGCCGTAGGGATCTTGAAACACGATCTGCATCCGCCGCCGCAGGCCGCGCAGCCGCGCGGCGTCGAGGCCGCGGAGCTCCGTGCCGGCGAAGCTCACGCTGCCTCCCGTCGGCTCCACGAGGCGGAGGATGCTCCGGCCCACCGTCGTCTTGCCGCAGCCGCTCTCCCCGACGAGGCCAAGCGTCCTGCCTTTGGGGATCGTGAAGCTCACTCCGTCCACGGCCCGCACCGAGCCCACGGTGCGGCGGAGGATCCCCTTGCGGATCGGAAAGTGGGTCTCCAGGCCCTGCACGGACACCAGCGCCGTGGCGGTCGATGGGGAAGGCGTCATGGCGTGAGCGCCCCCGCATAGTGGCAGCGGACGAAGTGGCCGGGCGCGATCTCCCGCAGTTCGGCCGCCTCGGTGCCGCAATGCGGCAGCCGCGCGAAGGCGCACCGCGGATGAAAGCGGCAGCCCGGGGGAAAGGCCTGCGGCGGAGGCACCATGCCGGGGATCGTCCGCAGCGGCCCGCCCCCTCGCCCCGCCCCCTCGGGCCGGGCCTCGAGAAGCCCGATCGTGTAGGGATGCATCGGCCGGGCGAAGAGCTCTGCGGCCGGCGCCCGCTCGACGATCTTCCCCGCATACATCACCGCTACGTCGTCGCAGGTTTCGGCGACCACGCCGAGATCGTGGGTGATGAGGAGGATGGCCGTGCCCAGACGGCGGCGCAGGTCGGCGAGCAGGTCGAGGATCTGCGCCTGGATCGTCACGTCGAGGGCGGTGGTGGGCTCGTCGGCGATCACGAGGTCGGGCTCACAGACGAGCGCCATCGCGATCATCACCCGCTGCCGCATGCCGCCGGAGAGCTGGTGCGGATACTCGTCGAGCCGTCGCCCGGGATCGGCCACGCGGACGAGTTCGAGCATCTCGAGGGCCCGGGCCCGGGCCGCCTGCCGCGAAAGGTCGCGGTGCAGGCGGAGCGCCTCGGCGATCTGGTCGCCAACCGTGAACACGGGGTTCAGGCTCGTCATCGGCTCCTGGAAGATCATGCCGATGCGGCCGCCGCGGATCTTCCGCAGCTGCGGCTCCGGGAGCGACACGAGATCGACCGCGGCCGTGCCCGCGGCGTCACGGCCGAGCGAGAGGAGGATCTGGCCGCTCTCGATCCTGCCCGGCGCGGCCACGAGGCGGAGGATCGACATCGCCGTGACGCTCTTCCCGCACCCGCTCTCACCCACGAGCCCGAGCGTCTTCCCTCGCTCGATCGACAGCGACACGCCATCCACGGCCGGCACGCGGCCGGCCGGCGTGTGAAAGGCGGTCACGAGATCACGGATATCAAGCAGCGGCATGGAGGCGGTGGCGAAGTCGGGTTGAGGAGTCGAGGGGGTCGGCGAACGCTCGACGAGCATGGGGCCGCTTCGGCCCCCGCGAGGAGACTTTTGCCGCCCCCGAGGCGGCTTCTTCCAGCCGGTTCCATGTCACTTGCGGGCCTCGCGGAGGCGTGGGTCGGTGGCTTCCTGGAGGCCCTCGCCAATGAGGTTGTAGGCGAGCACGGTGAGGAAGATCGCCGTGCCGGGAAACACCACCAGCCACCACATCGAAAGGTTGCTCCGCGCGTCGTTGAGCACCGCGCCCCAGCTGGCCGAGGGCGGCGGCGGGCCGAAGCCCAGAAACGACAGCGAGCTTTCCAGGAGGATGGCCGAGGCGATCCCGAATGTGATCGGCACGAGGATCGGGGCGAGGGCGTTGGGGAGCACGTGGCGGAGCATGATCCGCAGCGGCCCGGCCCCGGCCGCCCGCGCGGCCATCACGAACTCGCTCGACTTGAGCCGCAGAAACTCGCCGCGGGTGAGCCGGGCGATGCTCGTCCAGCCCGTCATGCCGATGATCGCCATCGTCTTCCAGATGGTCGGCTTGTCGACGATGGCCACGAGCGCCAGGATGAGCACGAGCGTGGGGATGCACATCACGATCTCCGTGATGCGGCTGGTGAGCGAGTCGATCCAACCGCCGAAGTATCCGCCCACCGCCCCGACGATCACGCCGATCGTGCCGGCGATGCCCATCGACACGAAGCCCACGAGCAGGGCCACGGTGGTGCCGTGCACCATCTTGGCGAGCACGTCCACGCCGTATTGGTCGGTGCCGAAGGGATTCGTGCGGCTGGGATGCCCCTGGTCGCGCGACGGATTGGCGGGCCGGCCGGGCCACTCGTTGTCGCGCACCGAGCGGAAGGGGTCTTGGAAGAAGAGGGGCCACACGGCCCAACTCTCGGGGTCCTTCTCCTTCAGGTTCCGGGGATACTCGCCGCGAAACTTGTCCTTGGAGAAGATCACAGGCTCCAGTCGACGGTCGAAATAGCCCAGACAGGGGGCGTAGAGCCTGCCCTTGTAGCGGCAGAGCACGGGCTTCGTGCCGGCGATCGCCGGCGCCAGGATTGCCACGGCGACGAGAAAGCCCACGAACGAGACCGCCGTCATCGCCAGCGGCCGCCGCCGATACCGGCGCCACGCCTCCGCCCAGAATCCCTGCGACGTCGTCGGCATCATTCCACGCTCACCCGCGGGTCGACGAAGCAGTAGAGCACGTCAGCCAGCAGCTGGCCGAGCAGCGTGAGCACGCTGAACATCAGCGTCAGCCCCATGATGGTCGGGTAGTCGCGCTCCCGGATGCTCTCGAAGAACAACCGCCCCATGCCGGGCCACGTAAAGATCTGCTCCACGATCACCGAGCCGCCGATGAGAGCCGGCAGCGAGAGGCCGAGGAGCGTGACGAGCGGGATGAGCGTGTTGCGGAAGGCGTGGTGCACGAGCACCCGCCAGCCGCCGGCCCCCTTCGCCCGGGCCGTGCGGATGTAGTCCTGCCGCATCACCTCCTCCATGTTCGCCTTGATGAACCGGCTGTACCAGGCGAGGCTCACGTAGGTCTGGCAGACGATCGGCAGGATGGCATGGCGGGCGACGTCGGCCACGCGGGCCGCCCAAGAGGCGTCAGCCGGGAGGTCGGCCATGCCGAAGAGGGGCAGCTCCCAGCGGGTGCCACGCAACCAGACGGCGAACACGAGCTGCAGGAAGAGCGCCGCCACGAACGTGGGAAAGGAATAGAGCACATAGAGCAGGAGGCTCGAGCCGCGCTCGTCGGCGGTGCCGCTGCGGGCTGTGGCATAGAGCCCCAGCGGCACCGCGAGCAGCCAGGTGAGGAGCAACGAGATCCCCGAGATCAGGAAGGTCGGCCCGATCCGCTCGCCGATCAGCGTGGCCACCGGCTGTTTCCGGGAGAACGACCGCCCGAGATCGCCGCGGGCCACGTTGCCGATCCAAGTGGCATAGCCCACATACCACGGCGTCTTCTCGTCGA
>JBIIIP010000145.1:0-5061 GCA_044234625.1 Pirellulales bacterium
CTGGTCTTCGGCGGAGAGCTTGCGGCTGGGATCCACTTCACCGAGCTGCACGGTCAGCGGCGAGCCCGGCATGTTGCGGGCCAGGCCGTAGACGATGAACGTGATCGCCATGAGCGTGATCACGCCGAGCATCGCGCGCCGCAGGAGATACGTAGCCATCGGGTCACTCGCGCGGCATCCAGATGCTGCCGAAGCCGGGCGAATAGTGATACGGCCCCCGCGGGCTGAACACATACCCGCGGAGTTTCTTCGAGAACCCGTAAAAGCTGTTTCGCCAGTAGAGCCAGGTGTAGGGCTGGTCCTCGTAGAGGATTTCCTGGATGCGGCCGTATTTCCCCGCCCGCTTCGCCCGGTCGAGCTCGCGCCGGCCCTCCTCGAAGAGCCGGTCAACCTCGGGGTTGGAATAGTTGACGAAGTTCCGCATGGCGCCGGTCTTCCAGATGTTCTCCGAGGAATCGGGGTCGGTGCCCGCCCCCCAGCCGCCGAAGTAGGCCTGGAACTTCTTCTTCTGCGTGAGGTCCTGGAGCACGGTCAATTCGACCGGCTTCACGTTCATCCGCACGCCGATCCGGTCGAGGCTGTCTTTCATCAGGGCGCAGATCGCGATCCGCAGCGGTTGCTGGTTGACGAGCATGGAAAACTCGAAGGGCACGAGCCGGCCGCCGATCTCCTTGTCGCGCACGCCGTCGTTGTCGTGGTCGATCCAGCCGGCCTCGTCGAGCAGGGCCTCGGCCGTGTCGAGATCCTGCCTGTAGGCCTGGAGCTTTTTCCTGGGGGCCATCCATGAATCGTCGGCGAAATTGCCGGCGCAGGGCTTGTAGAGGCCGTAGCAGAGCTTTTCCAGCATCTCGTCGTAGTCGAAGGCGTAGCTCATCGCCCGGCGCACGCGGCGGTCGGCGAAGAACGGGCTGTCGATGTTCCAGCCGAAGTGGAAGCTCACCCACTCGGGCGCCGTGGCCTTCGTGTTGCGGGCGTAGTAGTCGGCGGACGTCGTCTGTGTCGTCCACTGCTCCGGCTGGAGGATCATCTCGTGGATGTCTCCCGCGGTGAGGGCCAAGAGCGAGGTGTTCGGGTCTTCGATGATGCGGAAGCGGATCTCCTTGAAGAACGGCTCCTCGCGCACCTTCTTTCCGCCCACGGTCGCCCAGCTGTCGCGGCGGCGGAGCACGATCTGCTGGCCGCGCTGCCGCTCCACGATCTCGTAGGGCCCGCCGCACACCGGCTCCTGCTCGAGCCTCACATGCTCGGGGCTGTCTTTGAGCGTCGGATCCTGCTCCCAGCTCTTCTCGTAGACATGCCGCGGGAGCACGGGGAAGTTGATGTTCCACACGTTCGTGGCCAGCGGCTCCTTGTGGAAGAACACGACCGTCCGGTCGTCGTAGGCGTGCACGCCCCGCATCTGGTCGGTGCCGCTGCGCACGGCCGGCACCGGCACCCGCGGATCCATGATCACCTTATAGGTGAACGCGATGTCGTGGGCGGTGATCGGGGTGCCGTCGCTCCACACGAGGTCGTCGCGGAGCACCACCTTGTCGAGCAGGCCGTCGGCGCTCGTCTGCCAGCTGGCCACCGTCTCCGCCGTGGCGAAGGGCTCCAGGTCGCGCCCGAAGGAGAAGAGGCCGAAGCCGGTGAGCCCGAGGATGTCGAATTCCGCCGACGTGCTGATCATGATCGGGTTGGTGCTGCCGAGGTCACCGGTCACGTGGCGGTCGATGCGGGCGTCGAGGTCGGCGGCGTCGCCTTCGGGAAGCCGGCCCAGGGCGGAGAGGATCTTGGCGTTGTTGGCGGCCGAATCGTTCACCAGGGCGAGGGCCTCCTCAACCGTGCACAGCGGCGTCTCTCCCGCCTGGGCGGCGCGGAGCAGTTGCAGGCCATCCTTGACAGGCCGATCGATCCACGTGGCATCGCGGTCGAGGTCGGCGAGGGACGGCGGCACGAAGGGCTCGGCCTCCGGCTCCGTGGACGGCGGCATGGGCTCCTTGCGGGTGGCCTCGGCGGTGGACAGCTCCGGGTGCACCGTCAGCGTGGGATCGATCGCGAACTCGTCGGCCTTCCGGCCGCATCCCGCGAGCCATACGGCCACGACGACCGCGATGCAGGCCCGGCTGCCTGTGAACCGTCTCCCGAGACGCTGCTGCATGCTGCACTCCGTGTCGCGACACTCCGCCACGGGAGCGATGCTACGGGGTGCGTCTCGCGCCGGTCAATCAGGAAAACGGTGGCCGAGCTTCTCGCGCTTGGTGGCGAGATACTTCTCGTTGAACTCGTGCACCGGCGGCAGGATCGGCACCTGGTCGACCACTTCGAGGTCGAAGCCGCCGTAGATAAAGGCGTCGGTCTTCTTCGGATTGTTGGTGAGCAGCCGCACCCGCCGCAGGCCCAGGTCTTTGAGGAGCTGGATGCCGATGCCGTAATCCCGCGAATCGGCCTTGTAGCCCAGGGCCAGGTTGGCCTCCACCGTATCGAGGCCCTTGTCCTGCAGCTCGTAGGCCCGGATCTTCTCCACCAGGCCGATGCCGCGGCCTTCCTGCGGCAGGTAGACGAGCACCCCCGCGCCTTCGCGGCCGATCATGTCGAGGGCCATGTGCAGCTGGTCGCCGCAGTCACACCGCAGGCTGTCGAGCAGGTCACCGGTGAAGCACGAGGAATGAAGCCGCACGAGCGGATCGCGGGCCTTCTCCACGTCGCCCATCACGAGCACGATCGGCTGCTGGGCTTCATACTTCACGCCGAAGGCGATCACGCGGAACCGGCCCCACTTCGTGGGCAGGTCGGCCTCGGCGATGCGGTGCACGAGCTTCTCGCGGAGCCGCCGCTGGCGGATCAGCTCCTCGATCGAGATGATCTCCAGGCGGTGGTCGCGGGCCAGGGCGAAGAGCGCGTCGCGGTCGGCACGGTTGCCGGAGTCGTCGAGGATCTCACAGAGCACGCCCGCCGGCTGCATGTCGGCCAGACGCGCCAGGTCGATCGCGGCCTCGGTGTGGCCGGCGCGGCGCAACACGCCCCCTTCCTTGGCCACGAGCGGAAAGAGGTGGCCGGGGCGGACGAAGTTGGCCTGCGTGCTGGCAGGGTCGAGGATCGCGGCGATTGTCGTAGCCCGCTCGGCGGCGGTGATCCCGGTGCGGGCCGACGTA
The DNA here is from genome assembly GCA_044234625.1 of Pirellulales bacterium. GTDB lineage: Bacteria > Planctomycetota > Planctomycetia > Pirellulales > UBA1268 > CACORA01. The sequence goes on from JBIIIP010000145.1 coordinate 3,135, forward strand.
TGGTCGACGGGCACCGTGAAGGCCGTGCCCAGGGGAGTGGAGTTGGCCTCCACCATCATCGGCAGATCGAGCCGCTTGGCCACGTCCGGCAGGATGGGCATGCACACCTGCCCGCGGCCGTGCTTGATCATGAAGTTCACGACCTCAGGCGTGGCCTTCTCGGCGGCGCAGACGAAATCCCCCTCGTTCTCGCGATCCTCCGCGTCGACCACGATCACCACCTCCCCGCGGCGAAACGCGGCGAGGGCGGCGTCAAGCGTGCTGAAGCGATGCGACATGCGGGATCCCTGCCATTCCGGGCCGGCGGCTGCTGCCGGCAGCCAACTGATTATAGGATGGCATTCCGCCCCGCCACGGGCCGCACCCGGAGAAAGTGGCTTTTTCGTCGCCCCCTCGAGGCCGGTGATGCTCGACCGTGAGGAATACATCGAACAGGCCTACCTGTTTCGCACCCTCGCCGAGCGGATCACCGCCGGCATCGCGGCGCAGGAGGCTCTCGTGGCGATCGGCCAGGAGGTGCTGGCCACGTCGAAGCTGCCGATGGCCCTCGACTACCTCGCCGGCGAGCTCAAGCTTGTCGGCACGCTCTCCACGGCGATGTCGCGGCTGCCCCACTACTTCACGGCGTTTCAGACGTTCGTGATGACGGCGGCGGAGCACGAGGGAGGCCGGTTCGACATGCGGACGGCGCTGGCGATGCTCGAGCGGGAGGCGGCCTACCGCGGCGAGGCCGCCACGCCCCAGGGCCTGTTCTTCTACCGCTTCGAATGCCTCTCGCGCAACCGGCTCGATTATGCCCACGGCCTGGCGGCGGTGGCCGACGACGGCATCTTCAACGCCGACTGGAAGGCGTGGATCAACATGGTGTCGCGGCAGGTGGGGCTCATCGATCTCGCCGACCTCGTCTACGTGCGCAGCCCCGAGTATTGGCGCGTCGAGAAGCGCGATGCCATGCTCGCCGGACGTGAGCAGCCCGAGCCCGATCGCACCATTCTCTTCGGCGAGAAGGAGGGGCGGATCGCGCGGGCCAACCGCGGCAAGGATCCGCTCTTCTTCTTCGCGGCGCTGCAGCGGCAGCTCGGCTATCCGGTCGTGCCGCGGGTGGCCCCGGGGGCGCCGGCGGCCGAGTCGCCGGCGATGCTCGCCCGCAGGCTCGAGCGGCTGGAGATGCGGGTCAAATTGATCGAGGAGGAGAATCGCGGCGGCATCGATCTCTCCCGCTTCGACCCGAAACAATTTCCCACTTCATGAAGGCCGACGCGCAAGCCATCTGGCAGGCGGCGATCGCGGCGGTGCGGCCGGAGCACCTGCTTGTGGATCTCGGCCTGCCGCTCGATAACGCGGAGCGGATCGTGGTGGTCGGCGGTGGCAAGGCCGCGGCCGGCATGGCGGCGGGCGTCGAGGCGGCGCTAGACGGGCCGCGGCTGGCGGTGCACGATCTGCGCGGCCTCGTCAGCGTGCCCGCGGGCTGCGGCCGCCGGCTTGCGCGGATCGAGGTGCGGGAGACGCGGCCGGCCGGCGTAAACCTGCCCACGCCGGCGGTCGTGGCGGCCACGGAGGAGATGCTCGGCGTGGTGGGCGCGCTTGGCCCGCGTGACCTCGCGATCGCGGTGATCACCGGGGGCGGCTCGGCGCTTTTGGCCGCACCGCGGCCGGGGATCACGCTCGAGGAGACGATCGCCGTCACGACGCGGCTTTCGGAATCGGGCGCCTCGATCGCCGCGCTGAATGCGGCCCGGCGTGAGTTGAGCGTCGTCAAAGGGGGCGGCCTGGCGCGGGCGTGCGGCGCGGGGCGTCTCCTGGCCCTCGTGCTCTCCGACGTGATCGGTGATGATCTCGACGTGATCGCCTCGGGCCCGTGCATGCCGCCGCAGGCGGGAACCGATGGCTCATGGACGACGCCGGCGGGCTGCCGGGTCGAGCACCG
>JBIIIP010000025.1:0-30498 GCA_044234625.1 Pirellulales bacterium
ACATGGAAGAAATCACCCGACGCCTCCGGGGCTCCGCCACGCGAAGGAGCCTCCTGACAAAGAACTTTACCAGCCCGCATGGCATGGGTAAAGTGACATGGCAGTTTGGTAAGGTGACCACATGAGCCACATAACCCACTCGCTCCAAACACGAACAATCCCGGTTCGGTGGAACAAACGTCGCCGCGTGGCATTCGCCGCGCTGGCTGCGGGAGCCATGCTCCTCGCCGCGCCGGCGTCGGCCGCGCCCGATCAACTCCGCTCATACACCGAAAAGCTCCGGCCGCTCCTCGCCGAGCGGTGCTTTTCCTGCCATGGCGGCCTCAAGCAGGAGGCAGGCCTCCGGCTCGACACGGTCGGCCTCATGCTGGAGGGGGGCGAATCGGGAAGCGCGATCGCGAAGGGCGACCCCGACACGAGCCTGCTCCTCGCGCGGGTGAGCGATCCCGAACCGGCCTCGCGGATGCCGCCGGAAGGCGAGGGCGAGCCGCTATCGGCCGAGCAACTGCAGATGGTCAGGGCGTGGATCGCCGCCGGCTGCCCGGCGCCCGACGACGAGAAGCCGGAAGCCGACCCGCGCGACCACTGGGCCTTCCAGCCGTGGGCGCGGCCCGCGGTGCCGGCCGTGAAAAACACGGCGGGTGTGCGGAACCCGATCGACGCCTTCCTGTCACAGGCCCGCGATGAGGCGGGTGTCGTGCCGCAGCCGGAGCCGCCGCGGCATGTGCTCGTCCGCCGGCTCTATCTCGACCTCATCGGCCTGCCTCCCCAGCCCGAGGAACTCGCCGCGATCGAGGCCGATGCGTCTCCCGACTGGTACGAAGCACTCGTCGACACGCTCCTCTCCGACCTGCGGCACGGCGAGCGGTGGGCGCGGCACTGGATGGACATCTGGCGGTATTCGGACCCCTGGGGTCTTGGTGATCAGCACCGCTCGAGCGGCAAGCACATGTGGCACTTCCGCGACTGGATCGTCGAGTCGCTCAACGCCGACACCGGCTACGACGAGATGGTTCGGCAGATGCTCGCGGCCGACGAGATCTACCCGGACGACCTCGCCAAGCTGCGGGCTACCGGGTTCCTGGCCCGCAACTATTTTCTCTTCAACCGCACGCCGTGGCTCGACGAAACGGTCGAGCACGTGGGCAAGGGGCTGCTGGGCCTGACGATGAACTGCTCGAAGTGCCATGCCCACAAGTACGACCCGATCCAGCAGGAGGATTTCTACCGGTTTCGCGCCTTTTTCGAGCCCATCCAGACGCGGCTCGACGCCGTGCCGGGCCAGGCCGATCTCGAAAAGGATGCGATACCTCGCGTCTTCGACGGATTGCTCGACACACCCACCTACCTGTTCGTTCGCGGCGACGACAAGAAACCCGACACCTCGAAGCAGCTGGAGCCGGGCGTACCAGAGGTGCTCGCGTTTCGCGAGATCGAAGTCCGGCCGGTCGCCCTGCCGCGAACCGCGTACGAGCCCGATCGGCGGCCGTGGGTGATCGACGCTCACCTGGCGGCAGCCGGGCGGGCCGTGGCCGATGCGGAGGCAAGGCAGGCCAAGGAGCCATCGCCGGCGCACGCGCAGGCCGTGGCGGCGGCGAAGGCCGAGCTTGCTTCCGTGCAGAAGCGGGCCGAGGCCACCCGCGCGGCATGGGCCGCCGCGGAGGCGCCGTCGGAAGCCGCCGACGACCCGCTGCGGGCTGCCGCCGTGGCGGCCGCGCAGGAGGCAGCCAAGGCGGAGAAGGAGGCTGCGGTCGCGCGGGCCTGGGCGACGGTGGCCGGCGTCGCGGCCAAGCTCGCCACCGCCGCAGCAGAGCAGAAGGACGCGGGGGCCGTGCAGACAATCGAGACGGAACTGGCCGCGGCCCGCGAGGCCGTGGAGAAGGCGACAAAGGCGGCTGCCGAGCCGAATGCGGCCTTCACGCCGCTGGTCGGTGCGGCCTGGACGCCGACGCGGTTCAAGGACTCGACCAAGGACGACCCGGCCGTCGCCTTCCCGTCCACGAGCACCGGTCGCCGTCGGGCGCTCGCCGAATGGATCGTCGATCCGCGAAACCCCCTTGCGGCCCGCGTGGCCGTCAACCACATCTGGATGCGGCATCTCGGCAAGCCGCTCGTGACCACCGTCTTCGAGTTCGGCCGCAAGGGCAATGCGCCGGCGCATCCCCAGCTGCTCGACTGGCTGGCCAGCGAACTCGTCGAGCACGGCTGGAGCATGAAGCACATCCACCGCGTGATCGTCACGTCGGCTGCGTACCGGATGGGTTCCTCGACGGCCGGGGCCGCGGCCGCCCGCGCGGCCGATCCCGACAACCGGCTCCTCTGGCGACGGGAGCCGATCCGGCTCGAGGCCCAGGTCGTTCGCGACGCGATCCTCTCGCTCGCCGGCACGCTCGACGCCACGATGGGCGGGCCGCCCGTGCCTGCCGACCAACAGCCGCAGTCCCGGCGGAGGAGCCTCTACTTCTGGCACGCCGAAGACAGCCGCAACGCCTTCCTCGCCATGTTCGACGACGCCGGCGTGGCGGAGTGCTACCAGCGCGACCAGAGCATCGTGCCGCAGCAGGCCCTGGCGCTTTCCAATGCCGCGGTCGTCCACGACGCCGCCGCGACGATCGCCGAGCGGCTCGCGTCGGCCGGCGCCGGTCCCCGAGACGACGAGGATTTTCTCGACCGTGCATTCGCGCTGCTGCTCCACCGCCCCCCGACGCCGGCCGAGCGGACCGCCTGCCTGGAGTCTCTTGCGAAGTGGCGGGCGCTCGGCGAACCCGCCACGGGGGTCGATCCCGCGCGGATCCGCATGGTCTGGGCCCTCTTCAACCACAACGATTTCGTCACGCTGCGATGAGGCCCGCCATGCGCACACCACCCGACTGCGGCTGCCGGATCAATCCCCGGCGCACGTTCTTCGCCGATCTGGGGCTCGGGTTCACGGGCCTCGCGCTCGGCGCGATGCTCCGCCGCGACGGCCTGGCGAGCGAGGCCGTCTGGGCGCCGCCCGACGGCCGGCCGCACTTCCCGCCGAAGGCCAAGAGCGTGATCTGGCTGTTCATGAACGGCGGCGTGAGCCACATGGAGAGCTTCGACCCGAAGCCCGAGATCACGAAGTACGCCGGCAAGTCGATCGCCGAGACGCCCTATGCCGACGTGCAGAACCCCGCCAAGCTCGCCCTCGAGCGGGCGCCCGTGCCCGATGCCAACGGCCTGCAGCGAAACATCCTCTTTCCCCTCCAGACAGGCTTCCGGAAGCACGGCCAGAGCGGGATCGAGGTGAGCGACTGGTTTCCCCGCACGGCCCGGAACATCGACAAGATCGCCGTCGTGCGGTCGATGTGGACGACCGACTCCAACCACGGCGCCCAGGCGCAGTTTCACACCGGCCGCCACATGCTCGACCCGGTCCAGCCCACGCTCGGCGGCTGGGTGCACTACGGCCTCGGGTCGCTCAACGACAACCTGCCGCAGTTGATCTCGATCGGCACCCGCGAATACTGGAACAAGAAGGACGGCCATTACCTGGGGCCGGCCCACGACGCCGTGCCGCTCCGCATCGATCCGGCCGACCCGCTCGCCTTCGGCCGGCCCGAGCGGCCCCTCTCCCGCGAGGCCCAGGAGATCGGGTTCGACCTCGTCGAGCGGCTCAACGGCCTGACGGGCGTCGAATACCCTGACGACCCGGCGACGGCGGCGCGGATCGCCTCCTACGAACTCGCCTTCCGGATGCAACAGAGCGTGCCGGAGGTGATGGACTTCTCAGCCGAGACGGAGGAGACCAAGAAGCTCTATGGGCTCGACCTGCCGCACTGCCGGGAATTCGCCGGCACGCTCCTCGCGGCGCGGCGGCTGGTGGAGCGGGGCGTGCGGTTCACCCAGATCCAGCATGGCGGCGGCGGGGCCGGCGCCTGGGATGCCCACAGCGCCCTCAAGGCCAACCACGAGAAGCTCTCACTCGCCGTCGATCAGCCGATCGGCGGGCTGCTCGAGGATCTCGACCGCCGCGGCCTGCTCGACGAGACGATCGTGGTCTTCGCGACGGAGTTCGGCCGGACGCCCGGCTCGCAGGGGGCCGACGGCCGCGACCATCACCCCTTCGCGTTCTCCGTATGGATGGCCGGCGGCGGCATCAAGGGGGGCACGGTCCACGGCGCGACCGACGAGCTCGGGTTTCACGCGGTCGAGAACCGGCACTACGTCACCGACATCCACGCGACGATCCTGAAACTGCTCGGCCTCGATTCGCGAAGGCTCGAAATTCCCGGCCGCAAGCGGCTGGCGATCGACCATGGAACGCCGATCGACGCCATCATCGGCTGACGGGCGGCCGGGCGGCCCATCCGCATCGCCCCGACCGGTCGCCTTGACCCCCGCCCCGGTTCCCCGCGAGAATCATCCGCGGTCCCGCGTTTTTTGCGGCAGGGCCGATTCACCGCCGCCCGCCCCCTGCCCGACCCGCCGGCCCAGTCCACCGCCACGCCACGGCCCCCGGCCGCACACTCACCCGATCCCTCTCTATCTATCCATGGAAGCCCTCGAACGCCTCTGGGATGCCCTGTCCAACGGTGCCGCCGCGGCCAGCGGCCGCGTCGAGCGGTTCATCACCGGGCTGTTCGGCTCGTCCAACGCCCGCTACCTGCGGCGGCTGGACCCGAAGATCGAGGCCATCAACTCGCTCGAGCCGAAGTGCCAGGCGATGACCGACGAGCAGCTGCGGGCCCAGACGGCCGAGTTCCGCCGCCGCCTGGCAGCCGGCGAAACGCTCGACGACCTCCTCGTCGAGGCCTTCGCGGTCTGCCGCGAAGGGGGCCGGCGGTTCCTCGGCATGCGGCACTACGACGTGCAGCTCATCGGCGGCATGGTGCTGCACTCGGGCGCCATCGCCGAGATGATCACCGGCGAAGGCAAGACGCTCGTCGCCACGCTGCCGGCCTACCTGAACGCCCTGGAGGGCAAGGGCGTGCACGTCGTCACCGTCAACGATTACCTCGCCCGCCGCGACATGGAATGGATGGGGCCGCTCTACATGGGGCTGGGGCTCACGGTCGGCGCCATCCAGTCGGGCATGGACCCGGCCGAGCGGCAGAGGGCCTACGCCTGCGACATCACCTACGGCACCAACAACGAGTTCGGCTTCGACTATCTCCGCGACAACATGCGGATGGCGGCCCGTGGCGACGACCGCTTTCCCAAGCACATGCAGCAGAGCCAGGGGCCGCTCACCTTCGCCATCGTCGACGAGGTCGACAACATTCTCGTCGACGAGGCCCGCACGCCGCTGATCATTTCAGGCCCCGCGCACGACGACGTCACCAAGTATTCCCGGGCCGACCAGATCGCCCGGAAACTCGACGCGGAAACGCACTTCGAGGTCAAGGAGAAGGAACACACCGTCGCCCTCACCGAGGAGGGCGTGCGGCTGGCCGAGAAGCTGGCCGACGTGGAGAGCTTCTACACCGCCGGCAACATGGAGTGGCCGCACCTCATCGACAACGCCCTCAAGGCCCATCACCTCTACAAGCGCGACGTGAACTACGTCGTCCAGAACGGCGAAGTGGTGATCGTCGACGAGTTCACCGGCCGCCTGATGCCGGGCCGGCAGTGGTCCGACGGCCTCCACCAGGCCGTCGAGGCCAAGGAGGGGGTGCGGGTGAAGGAGGAGTCTCAGACGCTGGCCACGGTCACGCTGCAGAACTTCTTCAAGCTCTACAAGAAGCTCGGCGGCATGACGGGCACGGCCATGACCGAGGCCAACGAGTTTTGGAAGATCTACAAGCTCGATGTGATCGCCATCCCGCCAAACCGCGGCCTGAAGCGGATCAACCACCCCGACGTCATCTACCGCACCGAACGCGAGAAGTGGATCGCGGTGGCCGACGAGGTGGAGCGGATCAATCGCTGGGACACGCTGGCGCTCGGCGACAGCTCGTGGCGGACGGGCACGATCACCCGGGAAACCGACACCGGCTATGAGTTTCAGCCGAAGGGCGAGAAGGCCACGGAGACGATCCCTCGCGAGAAGGTGAAGGAAGTCCAGCGGAAGGGACTGCCCGTGCTCGTGGGCACCGTGTCGATCGAGAAGAGCGAGCGGCTCTCGGCGCTCCTGGAGAAGCGGGGCGTGCCCCACGCGGTGCTCAACGCCAAGCACCACAAGCGCGAGGCCGAAATCATCGCGCAGGCCGGCCGCATGAACGCCGTCACCATCGCCACCAACATGGCCGGCCGCGGCACCGACATCATCCTTGGCGGCAATCCCGACACGCTCGCCTGGGCCCAACTCCAGGACACCTACCCCACCCGGCTCGACGTGCCCAAGGCGGAGTGGGATGCGCTCGTCCACGAGATCGCCGCCCGGGAGAACATGCGGCCCGAGGGGGAGAAGGTGCGCGGCATGGGTGGCCTGCAGATCATCGGCACGGAGCGGCACGAGGCCCGCCGTATCGACCTGCAGCTCCGCGGCCGCTGTGGCCGCCAGGGGGATCCCGGCTCGAGCCGCTTCTTCCTCTCGCTGGAAGACGACCTGATGCGAATCTTCGCCGGCGAGTGGGTGAAGAACGTGCTCACGCGGCTGGGCATGCAGGATGGCGAAGCCATCGAGAGCCGGATGGTGACCCGCCGCGTGGAGGCGGCGCAGAAAAAGGTCGAAGAGCGGAATTTCGAGGTCCGCAAGAACCTTCTCGAATACGACGAGGTGATGGACGAGCAGCGGCGCCGCGTCTACGGTTTTCGCCAGAAAATCCTCGACGGGCAGCCGTGCCGCGACATCGTCATGGAGATGGTCGACCGCCAGATCGACCAGAATATCGGCACGTTTCTCGACAAGGATTATCCCGCGCAGAGCTACGCCTCGTGGGCATCGGGCCACCTCGCCTGCGATCTCGACGGCAACGATTTCCGCGGCATGTCTCCCGAGGAGGCCGAGCGGCTGGCCGTCGAGGAGGCGGTGAAGCAGTCGGAGGCGCAGATCTTCGACGCCGTGGAGGAAAATCTCCCCGACGGCGAGGAGGAGAGCGAGTGGAACTGGGCGGCCCTGGCGTCGTTCGCCAACGCCCGCTGGAAGCTCGGCGTCAGTGACCGCGACCTGAAACGGGTGGGCCGCGACGGCGTGGCGGATCTCCTCCGCGACAAGGCCCGCGAAGCGATCCACGCCCTCGATCTGGCCGAAGGGCGACGGTTTTTGGCCCACGACTTCAGCCTCAAGACGGCCTGCGGCTGGGCGGAATGGCGGTTTGGCGAGCAACTCGACCCGCGGGCCGTGGCCGCCGCCGAGCGCGACGGGCTCGATACCGAGGCCTTCAAGACGCTCGTCCGCGACAAGGCCCGCGCGGTCTACGCCGCCCGGACGGCGAAATACGGCGACGACATGGCCCGCATGGAGCGGGCCGTGGTGCTCCAGATCCTCGACAACGCGTGGAAGGATCATCTCCTCGCGATGGACCATCTCCGCTCCAGCGTCGGCCTCCGCGGCTACGCCCAGGTCGACCCGAAGGTCGAATACAAACGCGAGGGGATGCGCACGTTCGAACTGATGTGGAAGGCGATCGACGAGCGGGTCACCGACATCGTCTACCGCATCGAGCAGGTCGAGGACGACGAGGTAAAAAGCACGTTTCGCGAGACCGCGGCCATCCACGAGGAGGCACAGCCGGCGGCGCTCTCGCAGGCGGCCACCGCCGGCCCGACGCCCGACCAGCCCCCGGCCGATGCCGTCGTGGAGCCGATTCGCAATTTCGGCCAGAAGGTGGGCCGCAACGACCCCTGCCCGTGCGGCAGTGGGAGGAAGTTCAAAAACTGCTGTGGGAAGTCGTCGGGCGTGACCACGGGCTGAATCGCAGACGCGATGGGCGTGAAGCCCGGGTCGATGCTCCTGAACCTCATCTACCTCGTCGTCGCCGTCGTCGCGCTGCCCTGGGTGGCGTGGCGGCGGCTTTCCGGCGGGCGGCCGGTGGCAGCGCCGTGGACGCGGTTCACCGGCGGCATAACGCCCCTGCCCCGTACGGAGTCCGCCCGCATCTGGATGCACGGCGTGAGCGTCGGGGAGGTGCAACTGCTGGCGGCGCTTGCCGCGGAGATCCGCCGGCAGGCGGCAGCCGCGGGCCGCGCGGTCGAGTGCGTGGTCTCCAGCTCGACGACGACGGGGCTCGACGTGGCGGCGAAGCGGTTCGGCGCCAACCGGGTGTTTCCCTGTCCGCTCGACTTCACCTGGGCGGTCGGCCGCGTGCTCGATCGCGTCCGACCCGACATGCTCGTGCTGGGGGAACTGGAGCTCTGGCCAAACCTGCTCGCCGCCGCCCATGCCCGAGGCATCCCGATCGTGGTCGCCAACGCCCGGATGAGCGAGCGGAGCTTCACCGGCTACCGCCGCGTGGCGCCGCTCGTCCGCCGCATGCTCGTCCGCACGAGCCTGGTGATCGCCCGCTCGACCGCCGATGCCGAGCGGTTCCAGGCCCTGGGGGCGGCGGCCGTCACCGTGGCCGGATCGATGAAGTTCGACGGCGTGAGCGGAGACCGTGCCGACCCGCAGGTCACCCGGCTGCGAAGCCTGGCCGCGTTCGCCGCCGCAGACATCGTGTTTCTCGCCGGCAGCACGCAGGCTCCCGAGGAGTCGTTGGCCTTGGAGACGTTTCGCGAGCTGGCGGCCGGCCATCCGCGGCTTCGCCTCGTGATCGTGCCCCGGCACGTCGAGCGCGCGGCCGAGATCGCCGCCATGCTCGATGCATCGGGAGTGGGCTGGCGGCGGCGCAGCCAACTCGAAGCAGGGAGCCCGGCGGCCCGTGTGCTTCTCATCGACACGACGGGCGAACTCGGCTGGTGGTGGGGCACGGCCGCGATCGCCTTCGTGGGAGGCAGCCTCGACGGCCGGCGGGGCGGGCAAAACATGCTCGAACCGGCCGCCTATGGGGCCGCCGTGTGCTTCGGGCCGCATACCCGCAACTTCAAGGACGAGGTGCGGGTGCTGCTCGAAGCGGCCGCAGCCGAGGTGGTGACGTCGGGCCCCGGCCTCACAACCTTCGTCCGCCGCTGCCTCGACGATCCGGCCTTTGCCGCGGACCGCGGCCGTCTGGCCGCCGCCACGGTCGCCGCTCACCGCGGCGCCACGTCGGCCACCGCCGGCCTCGTTCTGGCCCGCCTGCCGGAAGTGGTTGTCGATTCTCGCTGATTTCTCGATACTACTGGCTTATCCATCCCGAGGCGGGCGCGGCCCGCCCCTCCTCACGTCTTCATGCACGAGGCATTTCCGTGGCACGCGGCAAATTTCTGTTCACGAGTGAATCCGTCAGCATGGGCCACCCGGACAAACTGGCCGACCAGATTTCCGATGGCGTGCTCGACGCCTATCTCGCCCAGGATCCCCGGAGCCGCGTGGCGTGTGAAACGATGGTCACCACCGGTCTGGCCGTGGTCGCCGGTGAGATCACCTCCCGCGGCACGATCGACTACCAGCAGGTCGTCCGCGACGTGATCCGCGACGTCGGCTACACCGACGACGAGATGGGCATCGCCGCCGACACCTGCTCCGTGCTCGTGGCCGTGGGCAAGCAGTCGGGCGACATCGCCATGGGCGTCAACGAGGATGAAGCGAAGGGCAAGGACATCGGTGCCGGCGACCAGGGGCTGATGTTCGGCTACGCCTGCAACGACACGCCCGAACTCATGCCGCTGCCGATCGCGCTTTCGCATCGCATCCTCAACCGGCTCACCGAGGCCCGCAAGAAAAAGGCGGTCGATTGGCTGCGTCCCGACTCGAAGAGCCAGGTCACGATCGAATACGAAGGGCATCGCCCGGTGCGCGTCGATACCGTCGTGGTCTCCACGCAGCACGCGCCCCACGTGACGAACAAGGAGATCCACGACTACGTCGTCAACCAGATCGTGAAGCCCGAACTGCCCAAGGACTTGGATACGGGCAGCATCACCTATCACATCAACCCCACCGGGCGGTTCGTGGTGGGCGGCCCGCACGGCGATTGGGGCCACACCGGCGGCAAGATCGTGGGCTACCCCTCCGGCGGCGGGGGCCGCCACGGCGGTGGCGCCTTCTCCGGCAAGGATCCCACGAAGGTGGATCGAAGCGCCGCCTACATGGCCCGGCACGTGGCCAAGAACATCGTCGCCGCCGGCCTTGCCGACCGTTGCGAAGTGCAGTTGGCCTACGCCATCGGCGTCAGCGAGCCGGTGAGCGTGCGGGTCGACACCGAGGGCACCGGCAAGATCGACGACGAGCGGCTCTGCGAACTGGTGCGGGAAGTGTTCCCGCTCACGCCGCGCGGGATCATCGACTACCTCGATCTCCGGCGACCGATCTACCGGCGGACGGCGGCCGGCGGTCACTTCGGCCGCGATGGGTTCCCGTGGGAGCAGACGGACAAAGCCCGGGAACTGGCCCAGGCCCGGAAGTCGGCCGCGGCGGTGGGCTGATCCGGCTCGCCGACCCACGTCCAGACAAACTTGCCGTGGCTCACGCACCCACGAACATCGGGCTCGGTCTCCTGTTTCCGCGGGCGTTCGCGGCGGCCGCGGCCGCCGCTCTCGACGCCCTCGTCTGCGGAGGAGGTGCTCTCCTGGCCGTGCGGCGGCTCACCGCCGCCTGGCACACGCCCAGCGGCCCGTTGGCCCTGGTCGCGGTGTGCCTGGCCGGGGGCCTGCTCGTCATCGCTGGCGACGTGGCCCACCGCGCCGCCGGTGGCGCGCCGGGGAGGCTCGCACGGCTCGGCCTGGCGCTCGCCGCGCTGGCAGTGGCCGTGCCGTTGCCGGCGCGCGACATCCCGCAGGGGCTGGTGACGGTTCTGGCGCTCGTGGCAGTCGGCGCAGTGGTGCTGCAGCCGTGGACGCCCACGCGGTCGCGGGGCGCAGGCCGGCTTCGCGTCGGCCGCGGACCGCAGGCCGCCGAACCACCTCTGCCCCCGGCGGCCTTGCCGGCACCGCCGGCCATGCCGCCATCCGATCCGCCAGGGCAGATCATCCAACAATTCACGCGTTTCACCCGGCCCGACGGCGTGGAGTGCGTGCGCGGCCGGCTGTATCTCGCCGTGCCGGCCGGCGTGCGGTCGGCCGCCGGCCACATCGGCTTCTGTCCACCGTTTCCGCAGACGCCCGCCGTCGAAGTGACGACCGACTATGATGCCGTCGAGGCTGTCGTCGCCGCATCCGAGGTGCTCCCCTGGGGCGTGCGGATCGAGTGCCGTCTCGACGAGCCGGCCGACGACCCGTTCGAGATTCCCATCGACTTCACCGCCGACGCATCCGCGAACGGCCCTTCCTCCTGATCAGTTCGCTTCCGGTTGCATGGCACGCTGGCCCGAACATGTCTGGACGACGGTGTTCACCTACGGGGTGATCTTCGTGGGCTTTCCCCTGTTGTGCGTGCTCTTCTGGTCGTGGGTTCGCGGCTGACAAGGGCCCGGCGTTCATGAAACCTTTCCCCGTCGCCGACGCCCCGCCGCGCGATCTCGCCGATCGCATCGCCGCCGCCGGGCAGGAGCACGTGCTCGCCGGCTGGAGCGGCCTCGACGCGGTGGCGCGTCGCGATTTCACCGCGCAGCTGGGAGCGATCGACTGGCCGCAGGTGGCCGAATTGCGGGAGATCGTCCGCCAGCACCGCGACCACGCCGCCCCCGAGGCGGCCGCGGTCGACCTGGCTCGGGCCGCGACGCCCCCCTGCCTGCGGCTCCGCGATCCTGCCAACCCGATCGCTCCGGCCGAGGCGGTCCGCCGCGGCGCGGCCGCCCTGGCCGCCGGCGCCGTCGGCGCCATCCTCGTGGCCGGCGGCCAGGGCTCGCGGCTCGGATTCCCCGGCCCCAAGGGACTGTTCGCCATCGGACCGGTGTCGCGAGCCAGCCTGTTCGAACTCCTGCTCGGCAAGTTCCACGCCGTCCGCCGCCGCTTCGGCGCGGCGGCGCCGCTGGCGATCATGACCAGTTCGGCGACCGATGCGGCGACCCGCGAGTTTCTCGTGACGCACGGCTTCTTCGGTCTCGATCCCGCGCAGGTGCTCCTCTTCAAGCAGCGCGACCTGCCGGCGCTCGACGCCACCACCGGCGATCTTCTCCTCGAGGCGCCCGGCCGACTGGCCCTGGCGCCCGATGGCCACGGCGGCATGCTCGTGGCCCTGGCCGCGGCCGGCGGACTCGAATGGTTTGGCAGCCGGGGCGTGGAGCACATCGCCTCGTTCCAGGTCGACAACCCGTTGGCGCTGCCGCTCGACAGCGAGTTTCTCGGCTACCATCTCCTCACGGAAGCGGAGTTCACGCCCCAGGTCGTCCGCAAGAACGATCCGACCGAGCGGGTGGGAGTGGTCGTCGCGGCCGATGGCGTGTGCCGGATCGTCGAGTACAGCGACCTGCCACCTGCGCACGCGGCGGAGCGGCTGGCCGACGGACGGCTTCGCTTCCACGCCGGCAGCATCGCCGTGCACGCCTTCACGCGGTCGTTTCTCGAGCAGTGCGCCGGTCGCCGCGACGCCCTGCCGCTACACGTGGCCCACAAGGCCGTGCCCTACGTCGATGCGAGCGGACGCCGCATCGTGCCGCAGGCGCCCAACGCAGTGAAATTCGAACGCTTCATCTTCGATCTCATGCCGTTGGCGAGGAAGGTCACGCTCGTGGAGATCGACGCCGCGGAGGGCTTCGCGCCGCTCAAAAACGCGACGGGAGCCCCGGCTGACACGGCGGAACACGTGCAGGCCGCGCTCGTGGGCCGGGCCCGGGCCGTCCTGGCGAAAGCCGGGGTGGCCGTGGCCGAGGGCGTGGCCGTGGAGATCGCCCCGGCGGCGATCCTCGATGAAGGCGACGTCGTGGCCTTCGTGCCCCCCGGCACCACGATCGACCGCCCGCGCGTCGTTGGCATACCTGCTGTCCCTGTCCCCACTGTCCCGAAAGGATGAGACCCATGCTCCACGCCATCATCATGGCCGGCGGATCGGGCACACGATTCTGGCCGGCGAGCCGGGCCGCGTTGCCCAAGCAGCTCCTGCCACTCGCCGGCGCGCAGACGCTCCTCCAAGACACGGTGCAGCGGCTGGAGGGACTCGTGCCGATGGACCGCGTGATGGTGGTCACCGCGGCGCGGCTCCTCGATGCGGTGCGCCGGCAGTTGCCCGGAATCCCCGACCGTGGCCTTGTCGGCGAGCCGTGCAAACGCGACACGGCTCCCTGCATCGGCCTGGCCGCGCTGTTGGTCTCGCGGCACGATCCCGACGCCACGATGGCGGTGATGCCTTCCGATCACGTGATCCATCCCGACGAAACCTTCCGCGCCGCGATCCACCAGGCGGCGGCGCTCGTCGATGCCGCACCGGGCCGGCTGGTGACGTTCGGCATCAAGCCGACCTACCCGGCGGAGAGTTTCGGCTACATCCAGCAGGGCGAGCCGATGCCTGCCGCGCACGGGTCCGCCGCGACGCACCGCGTGGCCAGCTTCCGCGAGAAGCCGCCGGCAAGCGTGGCCCGGGAGTATCTCGCGGCCGGCACGTACCTGTGGAATGCGGGCATCTTCGTGTGGAAGGCACGGACGATCCTCGACGCCCTGGCCGCCCACCAGCCCGAGTGCCTGGCCCACCTGCAGGCCATCGCGGCTGCCTGGGACACGCCCCGCCGCGACGCCGTGTTCGCCGCCGAATTCAACGCCATCAAGGGAATCTCGATCGATTACGCCGTCTTGGAGAAGGCCGCCGATGTGGCCGTGATCGAGGCGCCGTTCTCGTGGGACGACCTGGGAGGATGGTCGGCGGTGGCCCGCCAGCGGGGGGCCGACGAGGCGGGCAACACCGTCGTCGGAAGGCATCTGGGGCTCGAATCCCGGGGCACGATCGTGCATTCCAGCGACGATCATCTCGTCGTCACGATGGGCCTCGAGGATATGCTTGTGGTGCACACCCCGGACGCCACGCTCGTGGCCCGTCGCGCCCACGAGGAGGCCGTCCGCAAGGTTGTCGCCGAACTCGAGCGCCGCGGATGGTCCGACTACCTTTGATCCTCGCCTGCATGATGGCTCTCCCCTGGCCGACCGCGCGCGCCGGCGAGCCACCGGCGGCGGCCGATACGGCGTGGATGGACTCGCTGCGGCTGTCGGCTGACGCCCTCCACTGGTCGGATGAATTGGTCCGTCACGACTGGCGGCTCCAGCGGCGGCCGGGCACGGCCTCTTGCCGCCTCCTCGACCCCCAGGATCGCGTCGTCCGCGACGGCTCGCGCGAGGAATGCGCGAAAGCCCTGCTGGAACTGGAAGTGGCCGGCACGGTGCCTCCCGTGAGCGGGTCGACCGTGATCGTGCTCCACGGCCTCGGCGAGGGCCGGAAGTCGATGCAGCCGCTCGTCGAACATTTGCGCGCGAGCCTCGACGCCACCGTGCTGTCGTTCGGCTACGCGAGCACGAAGGCCGCCATCGCCGACCACGGCCGCGCCCTGGCGGGCGTGGTGGCCGGCCTGCCCGCCGCCGACCGCGTCAGCTTCGTCGGGCACAGCCTCGGCAACCTCGTCGTGCGCAGCTGGATGAGCCAGGCCGCCCCGGCCGACATCAAGCGGCTCGAGCGGATGGTGATGCTCGGGCCGCCGAACCAGGGCTCCGACCTGGCGCGGATGGCTGCCAAGGTCTGGGTGCTGGCCGCGCTCTCCGAGGGCGCCGCCCGCGATCTGGTGGTTGACTGGAACAAGGTCGGCCCGACCCTGCCGGCTCCGCACTGCCCCTTCGGGATCGTTGCCGGCGGCAAAGGCGACGACGCCGGCTTCAGCCCCCTGCTCGCAGGCGACGACGACGCCGTCGTCCGTGTCGACGAGACGCGGCTCGACGGGGCCGACGGCTTTCTGGTCGTGCCGGTGCACCACGCCGCCATGATGCGGCATCCGGACGTCCAGCGAGCCGTGACGGCATTCCTCGAAACAGGCCGCTTCCCCGAGGCACCGGCACCTGCCGCCCCATGAACGTGCCCGCCGCCATTCCCGCCACGGGCCGCGTGGCCGGCATCGACTACGGCCGCAAACGGATCGGCCTCGCGGTCTGCGATGCCGCGCGGATCCTCGCCAGCCCGCTGGCCATGCACGCACCCACCGGCGACGAAGACGCCGAGGCGGCGTTCTACCGCCGGCTCGTGCGCGACGAGGAGGTCGTGGGCTTCGTCGTCGGCCTGCCGATCCATGCCGACGGCTCCGACAGCCGGATGTCGGTGGAGGTGGAGAAATTCGGCGCGTGGCTGGCGGCGGCGACCGGGCTTCCGGTCGCGTTCCAGGACGAACGCTTCACTTCCATCGAGGCGGCCGGCAAACTAGCGGGCCATGGCTTCTCCCGCGGCCGCAAGAAGGCCCGCACCGACGCCATCGCGGCCCAGATTGTGCTCTCCGACTGGCTCGAATCCCGGGCCACCGGCGCGGCGGACCGTCGCCACACTCCGCTGCAAGACTGATCCGCGTGAACTCGCACTCTACGGGGGAACGGTGAACGCCTCCGCTTCCTCCATCCTCCGGCTCGCCTTTCTGGATTGGGTGCCATGGCCTCATCTTCTCCGCGTCTGATCGTTGGCTGTGGGTATCTGGGCGCGCGGGTCGCGGCGCGGTGGCTGGCCGCCGGATCGCGGGTCTTTGCCATGACACGGTCTCCGGCGCGGGCGGCCGAACTCGCGGCCCGCGGGATCGAGCCGCTCGTGGCCGACGTGACGAAGCCGGAGACGATCCAGGGCCTGCCTGAAGTGGCCACGGTGTTCTGGGCCGTAGGCTTCGATCGCACGAGCGGCACGAGCCATCGAGACGTGCACGTCGCGGGGCTCGGGCGGGTGCTCGACGCGCTGCCCGGCCGGCCGCGGCCGATCCTTTCGAGCTCGACGGGGGTGTGGGGCGACGAGGATGGCCGCGTGGTGAACGAGCAGACGCCGGCGCATCCCTCGCGCGAGGCCGGGGAAGTGCTCCTCGATGCCGAGGCCCTGCTCCAGAGCCACCGGCTCGGGCCCGGCGTGGCGCTGCGGTTCGCCGGCCTCTACGGCCCCGACCGCCTGCCGCGAATCGCCGACCTGCGGGCCGGCCGGCCGCTGCCGGCCGATCCCGACAGCTGGCTCAACCTGATCCATGTCGACGACGCCGCGCTCGTCGTCTGCACGGTCGCCGACGCGGCCCAGCCCCGGCCGCTGTATGTCGTCTCCGACGGCCGTCCCGTGCGGCGCGGCGCGTGGTACGACCACTTGGCCAGGCTGACCGGCAGCCCGCCGCCGGCATGGGATCCGGCGGCGCCGCGCACCCGCGGCGCCGACAAGCGGGTCGATCCCTCCCTGCTCTTCGGCGACCTGCCGCTCGCGCTGGCGCATCCCGACGCCCTGGCGGCCATGGCGACACTGCTGCGGCCCGCGTGAGCCGCCCGCCTACTTGGCCGGCACCGGCTCGAGCCGCAGGGATTCGGCGGCCGGGACGGCGCGGGCCAGGCTCGCCGGGCCGCCGGCGAGGGCCTGCAGGTAATCGACGGTCACCCGCATGGCTTCGTCGAAGTAGAAGTCACGCTTCACGATGGGCCGCCGCTGCGACTCCATTTCCTCGAGCTTCTTCTCCTCGTCGTCCGCGGCTTTGCCCTCGTTCCACTGCCGAGTGAATTCCGACTCCACGAGGGAGATCGTCTTCTCTTCCTTACGCTTCTTGTACTGGGCGATGTCCTTGCCTACCTTCTCAAACTCCTTGTCCGCCGCCACGCGAGCCGTCGACCGCTCGCGGATCGCCTTGAGCATCGCCTCGCTCACCCGGCCGGTCGACGCGAACTCCGCCCGCGGCACCTTATCGAAGGCGATCGCGTGGTCGAGGTCGGATTCACCCACCGGCAGGTGCGTGGTGATGCTCGGCAATTCGATGTCGCTCTTCACACCCTCCAACTGCGTGCTCGCGCCGCTCGGGCGGTAGAACTGCTGCATCGTGATCTTGATCGCCCCCAGCGACGGGGCGTTGGGCAGCCGCTGGAACAGTTGCCGCCCCAGGTCGAGGAGGCTCTGCACCGTGCCCTTACCATGGGTGGCGCTGTCGCCGATGACGAGGCCGCGGCCGTAGTCCTGGATCGCCCCGGCCACGATCTCGCTCGCGCTGGCGCTGAACTTGTTGGTGAGGACCACGAGCGGGCCATCCCACGCCGTTCCCGGCTCGACGTCGTCGTATTGCTGCACCCGCTTGTCGGCATCCTTGATCTGCACCACAGGACCGGTATCGATGAACAGACCGGTGAGCGAAATCGCCTCCGGCAGAGAGCCGCCGCCGTTGTTCCGCAGGTCGAGCACCACGCAATCGACCCCCTTCTGCTTGAACTCGTCGATCAACCGCTTGCAATCGCGGGTGCTGCTCTTGTATTCGGCCTGCCCCTGCCGGGCGCCGGCCATGTCCATGTAGAAGCTGGGCAGGTTGATGACACCGATGGAATAAGGCGTGCCGTCGGCCTTCCGGCCCTCCTCGATCACCTCACCGCGGGCCTCGGCATCCTTGAGCTCGATCTTGGCACGGACGATGTCGTAGACCTTGGGCGCCGTTTCGCCCACCGGGATCACCTTCAGCCGCACCACCGTGCCGCGCTTGCCGCGGATCAGCTTCACGACTTCGTTGAGATTCATGTCGACGACGTCCACGACCTCGCCGTCGGCCCCCTGCCCCACGCCGATGACGCGGTCTTTCTTCTTCAGCCGGCCATCCTTGTCGGCGGCACCGCCGGGCACCAGCTCCGCCACCGTCGTGTAGCCATCCTCCGCCTTGAGCGAGGCGCCGATGCCGTCGAGTTGGAGCCGCATCCCGATCTCGAAGTTCTCCAGCGTGCCGGGAGACATGAAGCTGGTGTGCGGATCGAGGCTGCTGGTGAGTGCGGAGAGGTAGGTCTCGAGCAGCTCGTCGCTCGTCATCTGGTGCATCCGTTTGGCGGAGCTGGCGTACCGCCGCAGCAGCTTCTCCTTCGCCTCCTGCGGGGAAGTCTTTTCCATCTTCTGCACGAGGAGGTCGTATTTGAGCCGCTTCCTCCATGTGTCTTCCGCCTCGGCCTCGCTGGTCGCCCAGCTGGTCTGCTTGCGATCGACGACGATCGATTCGTCCTTGGTGTAATCCTGCGGCGTGTCGAGCAGCTTCTCGATCATCGGCATGCGGGAATCGACCCGCTGCAGAAACCGCTCGAAAACCTCGTAGGCGAAAGCCACGTCGCCGCGTTTCACGAGGTCGTCGAGCATGTCGCGCTTCTGGCTGAAGGCATCGATGTCGCTTTTCAGGAAGTAGACCTTCATGGGGTCGAGGGCTTCGAGGAAGGTGTCGAACCACCGACGGGCGATCTCGTCGTCGATGGGCCGGCGGAGGAAGTGCTCGCGCTCGAGATAGCTCCGCACGGCCAGCGTGATCTGACGATCGTTCGGGCCGGGCTTGGGGGCGGCGATGGGCACCGCGGCCGGTGCGGCAACTGGCGCGGCGGCGGCAGGGGCCGGCGCCGTGATGGCAGGCGCAGCCTGGGGTGCCGGCGCGAGGGCGCCGGGCTGTGCGAAGGCCGCGGAGGCAACTGCTCCGACGAGGATCACCGCAGCCGTCAGCAGCCGCCGGCAGGGGCCTTGGGAGCGGCAAGGCTCTTGGGCAGGCATCGTGGCGTTCCGCATCCGGCTCAACCTCCGTGGAAAAAGACCGCTTCCTACACCGATCGCATTGTGACGATTCACGACGCTTCTTGCGAGAGATTCTTTCCTGCCCAAATTGTCGATTCGGGCACCGCGAATTCACCGCCCAGAGCCGCCGTGGCCCGCTCGAGAACCGCCTCAGCCACGAGCGGGTCCGCTCCCAGCCGGGGCACGACCACCCAGTCGATCGCCGGATGGGCGGCCCGCGCCCGCGACACGGCTTCGGCCACTTGGTCTTCTACGTGGCCGCGGAAGAGAAGGTGCGGCTGCACGACGATCCGCCGCGGGCCGCGGTCTGCCGCGCGGGCGAGCGCCTCCTCGACGGTCGGCCGGGCAGCGGCCACGAAGCCCAGTTCGACGGGCATCGAGGCGGCGGATTCCGCGTCGAGCGTCGCGGCGACGAAGGCCCGCAGCTGGTCCACCGCATCGGCTGCACTGGAGCCGCGGCCGATGACCACCAGCGCCGTCCCTCCCGACTCGTCCGGGGGATGCATCCCCAGAGCCGCCATGCGGCGGCGGCGGGCCAGCTCGACGACCCGCGGGTGGCAGCCGATCGCCGCCGACTGGGCGATGGCGATGCGGTGCGCGACGGCCGCTGCGACCAGCGCCTCGGGAACGTCCCGCCGCGCATGGCCGGCCGTGAAGAGCAGCAGCGGTGCGGCGACCGCCGCGGTGCAGCCGCGGGCCGCGAGCCGGCCGCAGGCCTCGTCGATCGACGGGCCGATCACTTCCAGGAAACCCAGCTCCACAGGCACGCCCGGCAGCAGCTCCGCCAGCCGGGAGGCGAGCGCGCGGGTCTCGTCTGCCCCCACGGGGTCGGCCGTTCCGTGGCCGACGACGAGCAGCCCCATGCCCGGCCCGCGGTTCCGCCACCGCGCGGCGGGCGACGGCTCGGCTGGACGGTGGCTCTCGTGCTCGAGCATCGGCTTCTCGTTCCTTTTGGATGGCGGTCTTTCCGGGCGGTGTATGAACCTTTTATAGGGGGCCGGGCCCGTGCCGCCGACTGGTGCGGCTCCGCCGGGGGCCCGACCGGCACGCAGCCGCCGTTCCGCCGGCCGGCTGGCCGCCGTATAGTGTGGATCTCTCCTCCGCCCCAGCGGGATCCTGCCCGTGTCGACCACCAGCGAATCCCTCCCGGATGCAGTGCTCCCCGCGGCAGCCCTCATGCTGCGGATCGCCGGACGTCAGGGGCCCACGTTCGCCCTCGATGCCGCGGCTGAAAATTCGCTCGGCCGCGCGGCGGATGCCGATATCGTGGTTGCCGACCGCCTGGCCAGCCGAAAGCACGCCGCCGTGCGTTTCGATCCGGCCGCGCGGCGATGGATGGTTCGCGATCTGGGCAGCCGCAACGGCACCTGGGTCGATGGCCGGCGGATCACCAGCAGCCCGCTCGACGACGGCAGCTCGCTGCGCATCGGCACGTCGGAGCTCGTGTTTCGGCTGGCGCCTGCGGCGGCCGTGCCCTCCGCGCCTGAAGACGAAGGCCACGTCGTCCGCTGCGGGCCGGTGGCCCACCTGGAAGGGAGCGTGCTGCGGCGGTCGTCGGCAGGATCGACCGACGACGCGCGGCGGCCGCTGCTCCTCTACCAGGCCAGCATCCGTCTTCTCACCGCGCGGTCGCAGCGCGAGGTTATCGCCACCACGATCGAACTGGCCGCCGAGCACTGCGGGGCCGCGGGCGTCGGCTGGTTCCGGGTGCACGACGAGCAGCGGCTCGAACCGGTCTGCGTGGTGCCACCGGGCAGCCCGCTGACCGACCTGCTCGGCGAGTCGACGCGTCGGCTGGTGGCCCGTGAGGGCAACGCCGTGTGGGTGGCCCGGTCGCCGGGGGAGCGAGGAACCGAGGTCGATCTCGCCTGCGTGCCGCTCGTCGAGGGCGACAGGGTGCATGCCGCGCTGGCCACCATGGCAGCCCGCGGAGCGATGCGGAGCGCCGACTTCGATTTCCTCGTCGCGCTGGCGAGCCTCGCGGCGGCGGCCTGTGCCGGCCATGCGGAACCGGCCATCGTGAGAATCGACGGCCGGAAGACGACCGCGGAAGCCGGTGACCGCGACCTGGCCTCGCTGCAGACCGTGGATCTCGACTTTCATCTGGCCGCGCCCGACGAGCCGGAGGGCACCATCGTGCTCGATGCCGCAACGGCTGCAGCCCTCTCCATCGACCACATCGACGTGCCGCCATCGGCCGCGTCGCCGGTGGGCACCCGCATCGAATCGTTCGTGGCCGAGACCGTCACGCTCCGGCTCGATGAGTGGCAGCGACTGCTCGTCATCGAGGCCCTGCGGCGCACGGGGGGCAGCCTGCAGAGCGCCGCAGGAGAACTCGGCATCAGTCGCCCCGCCCTGCACCGCCAACTGGAGAAATACGGCCTCGTGACCCGGAAGCCGTGAGGCGTAATGTCCGGGCATCCCGGGTGGCGACGGGGCCGAAGGGCTGGGTATACTTCGGTTTGTTTCGTACCCGCCGATCGACCCCTAGCAGGGTCCGCGATCCGTCTTCCGGCCGGATCGGCGACGTGGGCGACCTGACGAATCGTTTCTCCTCCGGAGAACCTGTCATGGGTTGCAACTCGCCCGCAGCCTTGATCACACGGCATCTGGCCTGGATGGCCTTGGCAGCGGCTCTGGCTTTGGCTCCGGCGGCCGCCGAGGAGCCGATTCGCTTCGACCGCGACATCCGGCCGCTGCTTTCGGACAACTGCTTTTCCTGCCACGGTCCGGGCCAGCAGGAGGCGGGGCTGCGGCTCGACTCGGCGGAGGAGGCGACTCGGGAACTCGACAGCGGCTCGCGGGCGATCGTGGCCGGTGACGCGGCGGCCAGCGAGATGATCGCCCGGATCGACGCCACCGATCCCGACGTGATCATGCCGCCGCCGCACTCGAAGAAGACGCTCACGGACGCACAAAAAGAACTCCTCAAACGGTGGATCGCGGCCGGCGCGGCCTACGAAAAGCACTGGTCGTTCCGGCCGCTCGAGCGACCCTCGCCCCCTCCCGCAAAGGCCCACACGCATCCGATTGACCGCTTTCTCGACGCCTCTCTCGCCGCCGCCGGGCTGCCTGTGAACACCGAGGCCGACCGCCCCACGCTCATCCGCCGCTTGTCTTTCGCCCTGACAGGCCTGCCGCCTGCGCCGGAGCAGGTGGCCGCGTTCGTCGCCGACACGTCGCCCGACGCGTATGAAAGTCTCGTCGAGCGGCTGCTCGCGAGCCCCCACCACGGCGAGGAGATGGCCCGGCACTGGCTCGACCAGGCCCGCTACGCCGACACCCACGGCCTGCATCTCGACAACGAACGGGAGATGTGGCTCTACCGCGACTGGGTCGTGAAGGCCTTCAACGAGAATCTCCCCTTCGACCAGTTCGTGATCTGGCAGCTCGCCGGCGACCTGCTGCCCGACGCCACAGCCGACCAGAAGATCGCCACCGGCTTCTGCCGGTGCAACGTGACGACGAGTGAAGGGGGCTCGATCAACGAAGAGCTGCTCTTCCGGTACGCCGTGGACCGCACGGCCACGATGACCAACGCCTTCCTCGGACTGACGGGCCAGTGCGCCGTGTGCCATTCCCACAAGTTCGATCCGATCTCGCATCAGGAGTTCTACTCGCTCTATGCCTTCTTCAATTCGGCCGCCGATCCCGGCTTCGACGGCAACACGCGGCGCACGGCCCCTTCGCTGCCGGTGAAGACACCGTCGCAGGAGGATCTGCTGGCGGCGATCAACCGTGAGCTGGCGCCCTTCGAAAAAGCGCTCGATGAGGCGATCGCGGCCGCTGGCTACGTCGATCCGGCCGACGATGCGTCGCCGTCGGGCCGCCGCGAGACGCTCTGGCTCGCCGATGGCTGGCCCGACGGGGCCGTCGTGCGCGCGAGCCCGGGCGCAGAGGCCGCCTGGAGCGAGGGCACGCCCGACGCGCCGGCGCAGGCCGGCAACCGCTTCCTCGACGTCGTGGCCAACGGGCCGGTGCAGGTCGTCGCGACCGACGGCAACTCGACGTTCACAGTTCCCGAGAAAGGCCATCTCTTCGTTCACGTGTGGCTCGATCCGAACGACCCGCCCGAGGCCATCATGCTGCAACTGCGGTCGAAGTCGTGGAAACCAGGCGTGGTGTGGGGCGATCAGACCGACGTTCCCTTTACCGACTCGCGCAAGAGCGACCACGGACGCGTTCACGCCGGCCCCCTGCCCGCGGCCGGCGGGTGGGCGAGACTGTCGTTCGATCCGCACAATCTGGATCTCAAAACCGGCGCGCGGGTGACGGCCTTGGCCATTGTGCAGGTGAGCGGCCACGCCCGCTGGGATTCCGTCGGCTTGTCGGTGCCCGATGCGGCCGCGACCGATCCCGTCCGGTCGTTCGCGGCCTGGTGGAAGGAAACGGCTGCCCGGCCCGCTGATCAACTCAACTATATCCCCGAGGATCTCCGCTCGCTCGCCCAGCAAGGCCGCGAGAAGACGACCGATCCGGCCGCCGTCGCGAGACTGAGGCGGTATTGGCTCACGCACGTGTGGGCAGATCCGCCCGAGCAGCTCATCGCCGCCGCCGCCGATCACGACGCCCTGCGCAAGATCCGCGAGGGCATCGACGACGTGATTCCGCAGACGCTCGTCTTCAACGACCTGCCGCAGATGCGGGAGAGCTTCGTGATGCTCCGCGGCGCCTACGACAAGCCGGGCGACAAGGTGGCCCGCGGCACACCCGCATTCCTGCCGCCGCTCGACGTGGCGCCGGGGCAGACCCCTTCGCGGCTCCACCTCGCGAAGTGGCTCGTCTCGAAGCAGCATCCGCTCACGCCCCGCGTGGCGGCCAACCGGCTCTGGCAGCAGTTTTTCGGCACCGGCCTCGTGAAGACCCACGAAGACTTCGGCCTCCAGGGCGAGCCGCCGAGCCATCCCGAACTGCTCGACTGGCTGGCGGCCGAATACCGCGCCTCCGGCTGGCACACACGGCGGCTCGTGGGGCTCATCGTGACGAGCGCCGCCTTCAAGCGGTCGGCCGTAGTGCAGCCGCAGCAGCTGGCCCGCGATCCCGAGAACCGGCTGCTCGCGCGGGGCCCGAGAATCCGGCTCGATGCCGAGCAGATCCGCGATCAGGCGCTGTTTGTCTCCGGGCTGCTCGTCTCGACGATGGGCGGCCGCGGCGCGAAGCCCTACCAGCCCGACAACATCTGGGAGCCGCTGGCCTTCGCCGGTTCGAACACCCGCACGTATTACCGCGACTCGGGCGACAATCTCTATCGCCGCAGCCTGTACACGTTTTTCAAGCGGACGGCCCCGCCCCCCTTCATGGTGAATTTCGATGCCCCCAACCGCGAGCAGTTCTGCGCTCGGCGCGAGCGGAGCAACACGCCGCTTCAGGCGCTGCAGCTCACGAACGATGAGCAGCATGTCGAGGCCGCGCGGGCGCTCGCGGCCCGGTCGCTCGCCACGAGCACCGTTGATGACGCGGGCCGGATCGGCTGGCTCTTTGGGACGGTGCTCGCCCGTGAGCCCGAGCCGGCCGAGGCGAAGCTCGTGGCCGAGTCGCTGGCCGAGCATCGCGAGCGGTACAAGGCCGACGCAGCTGCCGCCGACAAGCTCATCCGCACCGGCGACTCCGAGCCGCCGGCCCACGTCGAACCGGCCGAGCTGGCCGCCTGGACGCTCGTGGCGAACACGATCTTGAATCTCGACGAGGCCCTGACCAGGAACTGAGCCATGCACGACACATATTCCTTCGACCCCCTCCGCATGGCCCTGGGGCGGCGGGCGTTTCTCCGCTCGTCGGGCCTGAGCGTGGGGGCGGCGGCCCTCTCGCTGCTCGAGTCGCGGGCGTTCGGCGAGGCGGCCACCCCGCCGGCCGCGGCGAAGAATTCCGGCCGCGTCCATCCGCCCCTGCCCGGCCTCCCGCACCATGCCCCGAAGGTGAAGAGCGTCATCTACATCCACACCAATGGCGGCCCCTCGCAGATCGACCTCTGGGACCATAAGCCAAAGCTCGCCGACTACTTCGACAAGGACATCCCGCCGAGCGTCCGCGGCGAGCAGCGGCTGACCACGATGACGAGCGGCCAGTCGCGGTTTCCGGTCGCCCCGTCGAAGTTCAAGTTCGAACAGGTGGGCGCGTGTGGCCGGTGGATCTGCACCGATCTTTTGCCCCACACGGCGAAGATCGTCGACGAGATCGCGCTCGTGAAGACCGTTCACACCAATGCAATCAACCATGACCCGGCCTGCACGTTCGTGATGACCGGCAGCGAGATTCCGGGCAAGGCGAGCCTCGGCAGCTGGCTCTCCTACGGCCTCGGCAGCGAGAGCAACGATCTGCCTGCGTTCGTCGTCTTCACGCCGCTCCCCGATATCGTTCCCAGCCAGGCGCTTTTCACCCGGATGTGGTCGAGCGGGTATCTGCCGACCAGATTCTCGGGCGTGGCTCTCCGCGGCTCGGGCGATCCCGTGCTCTACCTCGAGAATCCGGCTGGTGTGACGCGGGCCGACCGACGCCGCACGCTCGACACGCTCGGCGAGCTCAATGCCCGCGGCTTCGAGCGGTATGGCGACCCCGAGATCCAGACGCGGATCTCGCAATACGAAATGGCCTTCCGCATGCAGGCCAGCGTGCCGGAGCTCGTCGACATCTCCGATGAGAGCGAGGCAACGCTCGCGATGTATGGCGACGACGTGAAGAAGACGGGATCGTTCACCCACAGTCTCCTCCTTGCGCGGCGGCTCGTGGAGCGGGGCGTGCGGGTGGTGCAGATCCTTCACCGCGGTTGGGACCAGCATGGCAACCTGCCGAACGACCTCCGCGCCCAGTGTCTCGACACCGACCAGGCGACGGCCGCCCTCGTGCAGGATCTGCGGGTCCGCGGGCTGCTCGACGAGACGCTCGTCGTCTGGGGGGGCGAATTCGGCCGCACCGTCTACTCGCAGGGCACGCTCACGAAAGACAACTACGGCCGCGACCACCACCCGCGGAACTTCTGCATGTGGATGGCCGGCGGCGGCGTGAAGGCGGGCGTATCGTACGGCGAAACCGACGACTTCAGCTACAACGTCGTCGAGAACCCGGTGCACGTGAACGACTTCAACGCCACGATCCTCCACCTCATGGGGATCGACCACGAACGGTTCACGTTCAAGTTCCAGGGCCTCGACCAGCGGCTCACGGGCGTGGAGCCGCAGCGGGTGGTGCACGAGATCCTCGCCTGACGCCCGCGCGACGCCTTCCAGCCGCTCAGCCCGTGCGGCTCGCCTGTGGCACGAGCGCGGCCACGCCCACGAGCACGCCCACGGCCATCGCGAAGGGCAGCGTGCGCGAATCGTGGAGGGCGAAGAGCAGCGAGCCAAGGAAGGGCCCCAGAATCCGTCCCAGCGATGCGAACGACTGGTTCACGCCCAGCACTTCCCCCTGCCGCTCGGGGTCGGCGTTCCGCGAGATCAGCGCCGAAACCGAGGGATTCACGAATGCGAATCCCACCACCGCCACCGACGCCATGGCGTAGAAGATCCTCTCCAGCAGCGGCGGGATCCCCGCGCCCGCATCGCGGTACACAAGCCAGGCCACGCCCCCCAGCCCACCGAGCCCGATGACCATGAGCGCGATCCCGGCCGCGAGGAGCCGGCTCTCGGGCAGCCGCTTGGCCAGCGGGCGATAGAGCCCCCCGGCCAGCATCAAGACGACGCCGATGAAGGCGAAGACGAGGAAGTTGTCGTCGTCGGTCATGCCGAAGGCTTCCTTCGTGAGCCGGGCGAGCGTGGCCTCGAAGTTCGCAAACGCGAAGATCGACAAAAAATAGACGAGCACGAGCGGCCCCACCGCGGGCATGCCGAGCACCGCGGCGGTGCGGGACACGCTGGGAAATTCCTTCGCCGCCACGGTTCCCGGCCGCCGTGTCTCCCGGAACACGAAAACGGCGATGAGGAGGGCGACGAACGACAACAGCGACGCCAGCGCCCCCACGCCCCATGGCTGCTGCCGGAAGAGTGCGAGCCCGAAATAGGCGATCAACGGCCCGAGCGTGAAGCCGGCGCCAAAGGCGATGCCGATGAGCGCCATGCCGCGGGCCCGGCGCTCGGGGGTGGTGCAGTCGGCGATCACCGCCGCCGCCGTGCCCACGCTCGCGCCGGCGATGCCGGCCCCGATCCGCGAGAGGAGCATGAGGCCGATCGCCGTGGCCGCCCGGTCGACGGGAAACGTCACCGCCAGCCCGTAGACGGCATAGAACACCACCGATCCCAGCAGGCTGAGCACGAGCATGGGCCGCCGGCCGACGCGGTCCGACACGCGGCCCCAGAGCGGGCTGAAGAGAAACTGCATCAGCGAGAACACGGAAAACAGCACGCCGATCACCGCCCCCGTGCCCAGCGGCGAGAATCCCAGCGCCGCCAGATAGGGCTCCGCCTGCCGGGGCATCACCGGCAGCACGATGCCGAAGCCGAGCAGGTCGATGAACACGGTGAGGAAGACTACGGCCAGGGCCCCGCGCGGCGGCGGGGCGGTGGACGAGGCGTCGCTCACCGGAGCGGGTATGGCCATGAAACCTGCTAGACTTCGTGAATGAGCGTTGCGATGGGCGATGGCATGGACGAGGCACCGACCACCGACCGCCGGCAGCCACCGGCGGAGGTCATGAGCGTGTCGGAGGTGACCCTCTGCGTCAAGGAGCACGTCGAGAGCCGGTTCGCCGACGTGTGGGTGGCCGGCGAAATCTCGAACCTCGTCCGCGCCTCCTCGGGCCATGTCTACCTCTCGCTCAAGGACGACGAGGCCACGATGCGGGCGGTCATCTGGCGTGGCACGCGGCAGTCGCTGGCCATCGAGCCGGCCGACGGGCTGCAGGTGATCTGCCACGGACGGCTCGAGGTGTATCCGCCGCGCGGCACGTATCAGCTGACGATCGACCGGCTCCATGCCGTGGGCACTGGCACGCTCGAAGCCCGGCTGCGGGCGCTGCACCACCTGCTGGAGCGCGAAGGCCTCTTCGCCGCCTCCCGGAAGCGGCCGATTCCCACCTTCCCGCGCCACGTCGCCCTCGTCACCAGCCCCACCGGCGCGGCGATCGCCGACTTTCTCACCACGCTGTTCTCGCGCTGGAAATCGACCGCGGTCACGGTGGTGCCTTCGCGGGTGCAGGGAGCGGGAGCGGCCGAGGAGCTCGCGGCGGCGCTGGTCACCGCCGCCCGCCTGCAGCCGCGGCCCGACGTGATCGCGCTGGTGCGCGGGGGGGGCAGCCTCGAAGACCTGTGGGCCTTCAACGAAGAGGTGCTCGTGCGGGCGGTGGCCGCCTCGCCCATCCCGGTCGTCTGCGGGGTGGGGCACGAGATCGACGTCTCCCTCGCCGACCTCGCCGCCGACCGCCGCGCGCTCACGCCCACCGACGCGGCCGTGCAGGTCTCACCCGATGGCCGGGCGCTGGCGGCGCAGTTGGCGGCCTGTGGCGGCCGGCTGCAGGCAGCGCTCCTCCGCCGGGTCGATACCTCCCGCGAGCGGATCGCCCGGCTGGCGCGGTCGCGGTTCTTCGCCGACCCCGAGCGGCTGATCCGCGACCGCCACGCGGCGCTCATCGACCGGGCGGGCCGGCTGCGCCGGCTCGCGCTGGCGGCGGTGGACCGCGGCCGGGAGCGGCTGGCCGCGGCCGCGGCGCGGCTCGCCGCCGACAGCCCGCTCGAGGTGCTCGCCCGCGGCTATTCCTTCACCTCGACCGCGGCCACCGGCCGCGTCGTCAGAACGGTCGCCGACGCCGCGCCCGGACTGGAAATCGTCACCCACCTCACCGACGGCCGCGTATGGAGCCGCGTGGAAAGGACCGCTCTCGATGCCCGCCCCTGATCGCGAAACCGCCGCCGAACGAAGCGGCAGCCCCCAATCGTCAAACTCCGGCCAGACCTCCTCTTTTGAGGAGTCGTTGGCCACGCTCGGCGACACGGTGATGCAGCTCGAGTCGGGGGCGCTCGGCCTCTCGGAGTCGATCGCCGCATACGAGCGGGGCGTGACGATCCTCCGCCGGCTCCACGATGAACTGGCGGCCGTGGAAGAGCGCGTGAAACTTCTCGTGCGGATCGACGAAGAGGGGCGGCCGATCCTCGGGCCATTGCCCGACGACGCCGCGGCCCCGGCCGCAGCAACGGCGAAAAAGGCCGGCGGGCGGGCGGCTTCGGCACCCAAGACATCCCGCCCCAAAACGCTCCCCGGGATGGACGATGCCGGGGATGACGCTTAGAATTTTCCGTTGGCGTGCAGTGTTTTTCCAAGGCCGAAACTCGTTCCGGCCGTCGTCTTCCCTTCATCGTGCGGGACCCGAGCATGGCAAGCTGCCAGACAGCCGGCAGGCTGGGAAACGGGTCGGTCGGGCAGGGTGAGGCGGGCGACCACGTAGTGGCCGCGCTCGACCGCGTGAAGGCGTTCATCGAGCCGCACCTCGACCGTGCAGTGCAGTTATCGGCGGATGCCGCCCCGCGTCTGGTCGATGCGATGCGGTATGCTCTCCTCGCGCCGGGCAAACGGCTGCGGCCGGCCCTCGCGCTCTGGGCCGCGCGGGCCTGTGGCGGCGACTGGGAAACGGCCGCGCCGGCGGCCGTGGCGGTGGAGATGATCCACGCCTACTCGCTCGTCCATGACGACCTCCCCGCGATGGACGACGACGACCTGCGCCGCGGCCGACCCACCTGCCACAGAGCGTTCGACGAAGCCACGGCGATCCTCTGCGGCGACGCTCTTCAGGCCCTGGCCTTCGAGTCACTCGCCCGGGGCATGCCCGCCGACACGGCGGCCGCAGCCTGCCTCGTGCTCGCCCGGGCCGCCGGCGCTGAGGCGCTGGTCGGCGGCCAGGCCGACGACCTGGCCGCGGAGCGCGGCTGGATCGAAGGCCTCGCGGAGCTTCCCGCCGCCGAGCAAGTGGCTTGGCTGGAGCGGATCCACCGCCGCAAAACCGGCTGGCTGTTTGCCGCGTCGCTCGAGCTCGGCGGTCTGGCCGCGAATGCCGGCCCGATGGAGCGGGCAGCGCTGGCCGACTATGCCCGGGCCTTCGGCCTCGCCTTCCAGATCGCCGACGACCTGCTCGACGCCGAGGGGGACGAGGCGGCCGTGGGCAAGCGGGTGGGCAAGGATGCGGAGCGGGGCAAGCTCACGTTCACCACCGTCGTGGGCATCGAGGGCAGCCGGGCGCGGGCCCTGGCGTTGGCTGCCGAGGCCGAGCGGGCCGTGGCCCCGCTCGGCGAGCCGGCCGCGGAACTCGCGCGGCTGGCCCGGTGGATCGTTTCCCGCAACCATTGACCGAGTGGATCCCCGAAGGAACGAGGTTCTGGTTTTCCGATGGCCGCCATTCTCCCCAGCATCCTGTCACCGCGCGATCTCCAGGGGCTCTCCGTCGAGCAGCTCGAGCAACTCGCCGCCGAGATGCGCAAGGCGCTCTGCGAGGTGGCCGCCAGCCGCACGGCCCACTTCGCCTCCAACCTCGGCGTGGTCGAGCTCTGCCTCGCCCTGCACCGGGTGTTTGATTTCAGCCGCGACCGACTGATCTGGGACACGGGCCACCAGATCTACCCCCACAAGCTGATCACCGGACGGTTCTCCCGGTTCGGCACGATCCGCACCAAGGGCGGCCTGATGGGCTACCCGAATCCCGACGAGAGCCCCTACGACCTGTTCATGACCGGGCATGCTGGCTCCAGCGTATCGACGGCCCTGGGCCTGGCCAGCGGCGACGACCTGTGCGGCCGCGGCGACCGCCGCGCCGTGGCCGTGATCGGCGACGGCGCCCTGCCCTCGGGCATCGTCTTCGAGGCGCTCAACAACGCCGGCTTCCTCAAGAAGCGGCTGATCGTGATCCTCAACGACAACAAGATGTCGATCTGCCCGCGTGTGGGCGGCCTGGCCGAATACCTCGACGTCATCCGCACCAACCCGTGGTACCGCGGCATCAAGCAGCAGGC
>JBIIIP010000015.1:0-36786 GCA_044234625.1 Pirellulales bacterium
GAGCAGATGGAACGGATGCTCGGCAAGGCGAAGGACTCGATCAAGGCCACGCTCCACGGCGGCATGCTCTTCGAGGCGCTCGGCGTCCGGTATTTCGGCCCGGTGGAGGGGCATTCCCTCCCCAGCCTCATCCGCTACCTGGAACTCGTCAAGGATCAGGATGGCCCCATCCTCCTGCACGTGCTCACGGAGAAGGGGCACGGCTTCAAGCCGGCCGAGGACGACCCCGTCTTCTTCCATACGCCCGCGCCGTTCGAGTGCGATGACGACGACTGCATCGTGGCGATCAAGAAATCGTCCGCCCGGGCCTATACCGACGTGGCCAGCGCCGCGATCGGGGAGTGCATGCGGAAGGACAAGCGGGTGACCGTGCTCACCGCCGCGATGTGCCAGGGCAACAAGCTCGAGCCGGTGCGCGAGGAATTCCCCGACCGCTTCTTCGACGTGGGCATCTGCGAGTCGCACGCCGTGGCCTTCGCCGCCGGGCAGGCGAAGGTGGGCTGTCGGCCGATCGTCGACATCTACAGCACGTTCCTGCAGCGGTCGTTCGACCAGATCTTCCAGGAGGTCTGCCTGCAGAATCTGCCGGTCACGTTCATGCTCGACCGGGCCGGCCTCACCGGGCCCGACGGTCCCACCCATCACGGCTCCTACGACCTCGGCTACCTGCGGCTGTTTCCTCACATGGTGGTGATGGCGCCCGGCGACGAGCACGATCTCCGGGAGATGCTGCCCTGGGCGCTGGATCACGGCGGGCCTGTGGCGATCCGCTACCCGAAGGCCGTGGTGGAGACTCATCCCGGCCCGCGGACGCCGGTGGAACTGGGCAAGGCGGAAGTGCTCGCCGAGGGCCCCGATGGCCTGATCATCGCCTGCGGCACGCTTTTGGGCGCCGGCCTGCAGGCCGCCGCACGGCTTCGCGAGGAGGGCCTCGATGTGGGCGTGATCAACGCCCGGTTCGTGAAACCCCTCGACACACAGACCTTGCTCCCGCGGATCGAGGCGGCGCCGTGGGTGGTGACGGTGGAGGAAAACGCGCTGCCGACGGGCTTCGGCAGCGCGGTGCTCGAAGCCGTCGCCGACGCCCACGCCGCCACGGGCCTGCCGAGCATGCCATTCGTGCGGCTGGGCCTCCCCGACCGGTTCGTGGAGCACGGCGAGCGGGGTGAGTTGTTCGCCGAATTGGGCCTCGACGCGACCGGAATCGCCGCCACCTGCCGACGGCTCGCCGGGCGGCCGGCCGAGGCGGTGCTCGACGCGCAGGCTGCCCCGGCAATTCGGCCATGACGCCCGTCGCACCCGTCGATCGGCTCGTGCCTGGGCGGCCCGCCGCCGGCCCGCTGCACGTGCTCATTGTGGGTCCTGCCGAAATCGACGCCGTGGCGGCCGAGGCCGCGCGGCTGGAGGCCTGGCTCACGGCCCGCAGCCAGCGCGTCTCGCAGCGGATCGCGCCGCGTTCGGCGTGGGAACAGCAGGCCGGCCGGCCACCGGGTCCGCTCGACCTGGTCATCGTGCTCGGCGGCGATGGGTCGATCCTGCGCACCGCCCGCTGGATGGGCTATGAGCAGGCACCGGTGCTCGGCGTGAACCTGGGCGCGCTCGGCTTCCTCGCCGACGTCTCCCGGGACGACGTCGAAACCGCGCTCGACGACCTTCTTGCCGGCCGTTTCCAGCGCGTCGATCACATGATGCTCGAATGCGAGGTCGTGCGCGGCGGTGCCACGCTGCACCGCGAGTTGGGCCTCAATGAAGTGTCGATCCTCGCCGGGCCGCCCTTCGCGATGATCGAGATCGGCCTGCATGTGGCCGGCGAGTTGGCTACCACATACCGCGGCGACGGACTGATCGTGAGCACGCCGGTGGGTTCCACGGCCTACAGCCTCTCGGCAGGCGGGCCGATCGTTCGCAAGGATCTCGAGGCCTTCGTGTTTACGCCGCTCAACCCGCACACGCTCACCAACCGCCCGGTGATCGACTCGGCCGCCCGCGACTACGAGCTCCTCGTGCCGCGGCCCAATGCCGGATCGGCCTGCGTGGTCGACGGCCGCGTCGTGGCCAGTCTCGCCGCCGGCGACAGGATCCGTATCCGCCGGGCGGAACCGCGGTTCACGCTCCTCGAAACCCGCCGCCACGGCTACTACCGCACGCTCCGCGAGAAGCTCTCGTGGGGTGGCGGGGTGCGCGGCGGCGGCCCCGCCGCCGGATCGGGAGCGGCTTCATGAACGGGCGCACCGCGTGCGCGGCCGTCGTGGCCGCCTGCCTCGCCGCCACTTCGCCGGCGGGCGAACCGGTGCGGCTCGCCTACCGGCTGGCCTCCGGCGATCGGATCGACATGGCCGTCTCCCACCGCGCCCTCACCGAAACCACCGTCGGGGCCACGAGGCAGGTGACCGAGACGGCCACCGACTCGACGAAGACCTGGCGAGTCGTCGCCGTCGACGCCACGGGCCGGGCCACGATCGAGCAATCGGTCGACCATGTGACGATGACTTCGCGCACGAGCGACCGGGGCGAGGTCCGCTGGTCGAGCGATGACGACGCCCCGCCGCCGCCGGGCTACGAGACCGTGAAGCAGAGCCTGGGCGTGCCGCTCTCGCGGCTGGTGATCGATCCTGCCGGACGGATCATCGAGCGCCGTGACCTGCGGCCGGTGCCGGCCTCGAGCACGGGCGACCTGGTGGTGGTGCCCCTGCCCGACGAGCCCGTCGCCGTGGGCGCGGTGTGGACGATTCCCGAGGAGGTCGTGGTGGAGGCAGCGGGAAGCGGCCGCAAGGCGGTGCGGACGCGGCTTCGCTACCAGCTCGAGTCGCTCGACGACGGCATCGCCACGATCTTGGTCGACACGACCGTGCTCACGCCGATCGCCGACCCGCGGCTGGAGGCACGTCTCCTGGAGCGGATCTGGCGGGGCACGATCCGCTTCGACATCGCCGCCGGTCGCGTCGTCTCGCGGTCGACGGCGGTGGACCGCCGCGTGGTCGGCTTCGAGGGTCCCGAATCGAGCGTCCGCTACAAAGCCAGCCTCGAAGAGCGGCTCGAACCGCAGCCGCGGTAGCGGCCACCGGGCACGCGACTGGGATCGGGGGCACACCTCGGGCCAAGCGAGCCCCAGAAAGCCTTCGGCACCGCACGGCCCCGGCGCTGCGGAGGCCGGATGATGCCGGGCTCAGACCGCATCCATGTATGAGCGTGCCGCCTGCATCACCGCGGCCCCCGTGGCGGTGAGGTCGCCGTGGGCGGCGACCACCGCGTAGCCGTCCTCGAAGTTTCGTCGGTCGGCTGCACGGGCAGCCGCGGCCGCGTCGCGGCCTGTGTCGTCGAGCACGCCGCTCGCGAGGAGCTGCGACATCGCCCAATGCATGCGGGCCGAAACATACGTGGCATGGTAGATGCCATCCATCGGCCGTGGATCGATCCGCAGCGGCGAGGCGTAGCGCGGCTCGTCGTCGTTGTTCACGAGCGGCTCGTCGGCCGCATAGCCGAAGAGCAGTGTGTGGGCGCTTTCGTGGGTGAGCACCTCCACGAGCGCCACGTCGTGCGGATGGAACGACACGTTGAGGAACAGGCCGCCCCACAGCATGTAACTCGAGCCGCCGTCGAACTGCATCTTCGCGGCGGGATCGCTGCCGACGAGGATGATCTGCGTGGTCAGGGCGTCGAACTCGGCGGCGAGATCGGGCATGGCCCGCGTCATGAGGCCGCGGGCCGTGGCGAGGCGGGCCGTGAAGTCGGCGACGGCGGCAGGCGCGGGATCACGGACGCGGCAACCGTCCGCTGCCTCGAGGCCGAGTTCGGCGAGCAGCAGATGCCGCTGCCCGGCGAGCACGGCATCGCCGATGGCCATGATCTGCGGCGTGGCTTCGAGCGGCCGTTCGGCCCCGAGCCGCTCGAGGCAATCGCAGGCGCGGGGCAGGTCGTCGCCGGCGATCGCGACGACGGCCTCTTTGTAGAGACCGAAAACGGCGGGCGCGTACCGACGGCCCGCACGCAGGCCGGCTGTCACCCGGAGCACCGGGCCGAAATCGATCCCCAGCACGGCGGCGGCGCGATCATGGATGTGCTCCAGGCTTTCGGCCAGAAGCGTCCGCATGCGCCGGTCGATCGCCCGGGCGCGAAGTCCGTCGGGCGAAAAACGAAAGGGGTCGGCAATCACCAAGCGGATGAGTCTTGGACTACCGATCGCTTGAAGCCGATCTTGTCACCGACCTTGCCGCCAATCTTGGCGCCCATCTTGGCGCCCACCTTGACCATCAGCGCTGCATCGCGCTCCAAAATCCTGAAGCCATACAACTTGGAGGCATCAAGCAAGATCTTCGGGGTGGCCGACATGGCAACGCTCCTCGGTAGAAACTTAGGCCGGTGAATCAAGCCGCCGGAACCCCGGGAATTGTAATGGCCCGCAGGGTGGCCAACAACATCGACACGTGACGGCTGTCCACGGGGCGTTCCGGGGCGTGGCGGTGGCCGATTTCACCGGGGCAGACCACGAGAGTGGTGAGGCGATCGACCGGCGACCCGATTTCCAGCCATTCGTCGGTCTGGACCACCGCGATGAGTCCGGTCAGTTGCCGATCCATGAGCAGCGAGAGGCAGCGACCAAACAGGCCGTCGCATGCCATGGGGCGTTCCTGGCCACGGTCGCCGAGGGTGATGGCGTGGGACGTGAGCGCATGACCGCGCGGCGCCGACGCGAGTCGGCGTTGCGCCGCGTCGAGGGCGGCCGGGCCGCCCACGAACACCTCCACCGGAACGCGGCCATCGCCATCGATCAGGCCGCCGACGATCGCACGACTCGCTTCGCGAGCCCGGCTTGTTTCGCCGAGGAGCGGCGAATAGTTCACCTCGTTGATGATCGCCCCGGTCTCGCGCCACGACCGCGTGATGTCGGTGGAGATCATGTCGATGCCCGCCACGTCGAGCCGGAACAGCCTCGCCGCCTCGCATGCGGCGGCGGCGTTGTCCGGGTGCACGCGGTCGGTGAAGTCTTCGACCACACCGCCCTGTGCCGTCGATTGAATGACGCGGAGCGGGGCAAACCCGCCCGGCGGCGGCACGCTGTCGAAGGTGAAACCAGCCGCCGCGAGCGCGGCCCGCGCCTGGTCGTCGGTTGGAAACGGCTTGAGCCGCTTCCACGGCGGCTTCTCCGTCTCGAGTCGGTTGGCCTCGGCCACCAGGTCGGCGACCGTGCGCACGCCGTCCCCACGCACGCCTTTCGGCAGCCGCTGCGACACGAAGTGCAGCCGGCCGGCGATCACCTGCAGCCGGTGGCACACGCCGGGCACGTGCCGCTCCACGAGGATCAGGTCCGAGAACTTCCGTGCCTCGTGGTAGGCCGCCAGCAGCCCTTCGCGGGTGTGGATGCCCGCCACGACCCCCTCGCCGCGGTCGCGATTGACCGGCTTGACGACGACGGGCCAGCCGAGGCGGCCCGCGGCGGCGACAGCGTCATCGGGCGAGCCGACGAGAACGTGCTCGGCCACGGGCAGCCCGGCCTGCCTGAGCAGAGTGGCCGTGGTCCGCTTGTCGTGCGAGGAGAGCATCCCGAGAGCGGAGTCGGTGTCGACCGCCGAGCGGTTCATCCAGCGGGCGCGACATCCCCAGCCCAGTTGGTAGGTGTGGTGGCCGACGTGCCGAAAGGGAATGTCGCGATCGAATGCCGACCGCAGAATGCCCAGCGTCGTCGCCGCTCCGCCGGCCTGGTCGGCATGCTGGCGAAGAAGAGTCTCGTCGATCTGCTGCCGCAACCGTCTCGCAAGGTCGAGGTCGTCCGGTGCTGCGAAGAGCGACACCAGCACTTCGCGGGCATGGGCGAACGCCTGCTCGGTGATTTTTTCCGGGATCCCGTCGATCATCGGCACGACCCCGCGGATGTCCGTGCCGGTCGGCCCGCGAGTGGCCGCGGTGATCCGGCCGGGCTCGAAGACCGGCAGGCCGACCGCTTCGATCAATGTTTGCGCGAGCCAGAAGACGCGGCCTGCGAGGGCGAGATCGGGCTGGAGCGGGTCGTTCGGGAGCCCGTCCGCGGGATACGGGCCCGCGGGGCGAAACACCCGCATCACGGTCTGGTCGAGCGCATCGAGCCGTGTGCGATCGCACGCCGTTGCCGGCGGCGGGATGAGAATCGCCAGCGTCTGGCACGGCGTGCGCAGGCCGGGCCGGTAGCCATGGCAGGGGCGACGATCCCGTGCGAACGTGTTTTCAGGAGCCACTAACCCGCCCGCAGGAGGTCTTCGACGCGGCGGATCGCCTCATCCAGATCCCAGGCCGCGTCGGCCAGCACGATCTGCTCGCGGCGGGCGAGCCAGTCGTTGACGGTCTTCTGGGCGGTGATCACCGTGGAATGGCTACGCCGGCCAAAATAGCTGCCGATCTCCGTCAGCGCCGCGGAGGTGTGCTTGCGGGCGAGAAACATCGCCAGCATCCGCGGATGGTTCACGCTCCGCGACCGCCGTGCCGACTGCAGGCTGCCCCCTTCGATGCCGAAGGCCGTGCATACCGCCCGCTCGATGTCGGCCAGCCGCACGCCCCGGGCGCTCGACCGCACGAGGTCGGCCAGCGACTCTTCCGCCATGCCGGCCGAGATCGGCACTCCCAGCATGTGGCTGGCGGCCTCGAGGCGGTTCACGGCGCCGATCAACTCGCGGGCGTGGCGGGTGATGTGCCGAGCCACGTAGGCAACCACGTCGTCGGGCAAGGCGAGACCGCGCCGGGCCGCGAGGCCGGCCACGATGCCCCGGCGGACCGTTTCATCGGGCGGCAGAATGCGGGCGTTCATGCCCCCCTTGAGCCGCACGATGACGTCGGCGCCAAGATCGGCCAAGGCGTCGAGATCGCGATCGGCGGCAAACACCATCTGCCTGCCGGCCCGCTGCAGGGCGTCTATCGTCTGCTGGAATTCCACGACCGTGGCCCGCTTGCCCACGAAGAATTGCAGGTCGTCGATCACCAGCAGGTCGGCCGTGCGGCAGGAGCGGCGAAACCCGGGAAGCCCACTGCCGTGGAGCGCCTGCAGGAAGGCGGTGGTGAATTGCTCCGCCGAGAGAAAGACGGCGGCGATGCCCTGATGCCGCTCCCGCGCCTGGCTGCAAAACGCTTCCAGGAGATGCGTCTTGCCCACGCCGCTGGGGCCGTGCAGGAACAAGGGCGACATTTCGCCGGGCCGGTTGGCCGCGAGTTCCACCGCCGCGAAGGCCATCCGGTTGCTCGCCCCCACCACGAAGCCCTCCAGCGTGGCGCCGGCCCGGGCCGGCGTGGGCGACGAAGCTGCGACGGCCGCGGCGGGCTCCGCACGAGCGGCACGCTGGCGTCGTGGCGCCGCGGCCGCTGCCTGCAGCGGCTGGTCGTCGCCGGCCTGCCAGACGATCTCCGCTGCCGGCCCGCACACCTCGCGCACGGCAGCAGCAAACTCGTCGTGAAATGTCTTGCGCAGCCACTCGTGGCTGAAGCCGGAGCCGGCGCTGATCTCGACGACAGGCGCCGCCCCTCTGCCAGACGTCTTCCCGGGCGACACGGCGATCCGCAGGGCCGTCTCATCGCCAAACCACACTGCCAGACGTTGGGAACCGATGCGCCGACCGAAAGCGGCCTTGATCTGCGTCGCCGCCTGCCCGTGGGGCATCGACGATGCATCCGCGACGCTCGGTCGTCTGGCCATGGTTCCGTCCATCGCAAAAAGCCGCGAAAAACGCGGTTCTTTGCATCCATCCATGTGGGTTTCGTGGTCGCCCGGGCGGCGAGTATAGGGGTGCAAGCAATGCTGTCAAACCTCCGGCGGTTCTCTTCGGCACGCCTGGAAAAGTGTCGCGTCGCAGGGCTGTCTGACGTGACCGAACCACCTGTCGTCAGCCATGCGCAGGAGCCGGCGGATCTCGTATACTCTTCATTCGCCACGCGGCTCACGCGGCGGAAATCCGCCGCACCACGAAGGAAATCGTGATGTTCTTTTCACCTGCAGGAAATCGTTCGCGGGTGCTTTCGGCGGCCGTACTGGCGGGCCTTGCCTGCGTCGCCGGGGCCGCCCCGGTCGCAGAGGATGGCGACGTGCCGCAGGCCGACGCCTTCGCCCCGCAAGACATCTCCATCGGAGAGCCGCTGCAACTGCCGTTTCAGCGCCGGGACGACGCGGTCGATCCCCTGCCCCGCCAGGCCCAGGCCCAGCCCGGTCAGTCCGCCCGCGAGCAGCGGCCCGCGGCGCCGTTCGCAGCCCCACAGCCATCCCCTCCGGCGGCCGACGCGGCCGGAGGCCCGCGGACGGTGCCATCCGCCCCGGCGAACGGCGGCGGCTGGCTGGGGCTTTCCGTTGACGACTCGATCGTCACCGGCCGGCTGGTCGTGGTCGATGTGGCACCGCACGGCCCGGCGGCAGTGGCCGGCATCGAACCGCGGGACGAGTTGTTGGCGATCAATGGCACGCCGCTGCGGTCAGCCGACGATTTCGCAGGCGTGCTCGCCGCCATTGGCCCGGGCATGGAGGTGAAGATGGCCGTGAGCAAAGGGGATCACCTCGACGAGATTGTCGTCGAGGCGGCTCCACGGCCCCGCGAATCGACCGCCCCGGCGTGGCAGCCGCTCACCGATTCCGCCCCGCCGACGCCGGCGGCTCCCAATCCCGTCGTCGTCGCTCCTCCGGCCGACCGGCTCGGGGAGCGGCAGCAGCCGCTCCCCGAGCCGCAGCAATTCGTGCCGCCCACCGCCCCGCCGGCCGTGGTTTCTGAGACGCTGCCCGCACCGGCGCTTTCGCGGGCCAATCCCCCGGCGGATGCGGGTGGCACGCAGAAAGGCCGCACCGCCCTCGGTGTGCGCACCGTACCGATCGACCCCACGATGCAGGCCCGGTTCCAGTTGCCCGAGCAGAGCGGCGCCTTCGTGATCGGTGTCGTCCACGACCTGCCCGCATCGAAGGCTGGCGTGCCTCCCGGAAGCGTGATCGTGGCAATCGACGACCAGCCGGTCCGCGACCCGGCGGATCTCTCCCGGCTCGTCACCAGCGGTCCGGTGGGAACCCCGGTGCCGCTGCAGTTCGTGCTCCCCGGCGGCGAATCGCGGCGGATCGAGGTCCGGCTTCAGCCGCTCGATATGCCGCTCGAGAAGGCGCTTATCGGCGAGACGCCGTGACCGCGTCAGGCCGCCTCGGCGGCCGACACGGCCAGACCGACGCGCCGCATCTCATCCTCCAGCGACACGCCCGGCGGGCCCGGCAGCGCGGCCGCTTTGGCCGCGACGCGTGATGGCTCTTTGCGCACGAATCGCTCCCCGGCACGGCGCGCCCCGGATGCGGCCCATGCCTCCGCGTCGTCGGAAAGATGGACGAGCAGGCGTTCGACGCCGGCCCGATACCACTCGATGCCGTCGCGGTCGAGCGCGGGCGGCACGG
Organism: Pirellulales bacterium; assembly: GCA_044234625.1. Classification (GTDB taxonomy): domain Bacteria; phylum Planctomycetota; class Planctomycetia; order Pirellulales; family UBA1268; genus CACORA01. The sequence goes on from JBIIIP010000015.1 coordinate 9,374, forward strand.
CGATCGCCCGGCTCACCACGCCACGGGCCCGCGACCAAGGCCGCGGCACCGCGAACCGGTCCCAGGTGCCCAGCCGCCATGGCCGCGCGTAGCCGAATCCCATCGCCACGATGGGAATCTGCAGCGTGCTGGCCAGGAAAATGCAGCCCGCCGCCAGCCGCCGCCGCGGGCCGCGCGGGCCGTCGGGGGTGATCGTGAGGTTGCCGCGGGCCGCCCGCTCCGACAGTTCCCGCAGCGCGGTCGAGCCACCGTTGAACGTGCTGCCGCGGACCACGCCGAACCCCATCATCCGTGCCACCCGGTCGAGGATGTTCGCATCCCAGTGCCGCGACAAGAGCATCGAGATGTTGGAGTGGCCGCGCAGGCAGAGCGGCAGGAGGATGTTCTCGTGCCAGAAGATGTAGATCTTCGCGCCGCGGTATTCGGGATGGACGGGATCGACGGTCGGGTCGCCGTAGTCGGCCCGGCAATCGAGCGTGCTCATCCACTGGCGGATACCGGCGGTCGAGACGAGCGACCAGGCGCCGATGGCGAAGGGGGATTGCAGCCTCATCAGCCGTTGCCCTCCGGCCACGAGCCCTCGAAGACCTCTTCGGCGGGGCCGGTCATGAACACCTCGCCCCTGCCCGGCCACTCGAGCATGAGTTCACCGCCAGGCACCTCGGACACGATCCGCTGGCCGGAGCGTCCGGTGAGCACGCCCGCCACGCACACCGCCGCGGCGCCGGTGCCGCAGGCCATCGTGATCCCGCTGCCGCGTTCCCACGTGCGCATCCGCACGCGGTCGGCGGAGAGCACCTGCACGAAGTGCAGGTTCATGCGCCGCGGGAAGCTGGGGTGATGCTCCATCCGCGGGCCGATTTGCTCCAGCGGCACGCCGGCCACGTCGCGGCAGTAGAGCACGGCATGGGGATTTCCCATCGATACGCAGGTCATCCGGGGGTCGAGGCCCGCCTCATCCCACCACGGCTCGCGGCCGCCGAGGGCGGGGCAGTCGGCGTCGATCACGCGGCCAGCGGCATCGGCCGGCACCGCCACGGGAATCTCGGCTGCCTGCAGCAGCGGCTCGCCCATCGCCACGCGGACCACGCTCCCGCGTGGCCCGACGCGGCGCACGTCGAGCATGAGCACGCCCCGGCCCGTCTCCACCGTGACCACGCCCTCCGGGGCGTGGCCGTGGGCCACGACGAGGTGGGCCACGCAACGGACACCGTTGCCGCACATCTCCGCCTCGCTCCCGTCGGCGTTGAACATCCGCATCCGCGCGGCGGCCTTGGTGGAGGGAAGGACGAGCACGAGACCATCTCCTCCGACGCCGAAGTGGCGGTCGGCGATCCGCGGAGCAAGGGCGGCGGGATCGGCGGGCGGGCGCTCGGTGAAGCAGTCGACATACACGTAGTCGTTGCCCGCGCCCTGCATCTTCACGAACGTGAGTTTCTTGTCTGCCATCCTCGTCGCCCATCCATCGGCACTTTGCCTTCGGTCACTCTACCGCGGCCGGCCCTTCCGCGTCGGCCCGTGCCGGCAAGGATTTCGCCATCCTCCCGGTCACCGCGACTGCTCCCGGCGCTCGCGACGGGCCTCCCGCAGCCCGTCGGGGCCGCGCTGCTGGGCCTGGAGCCGTTGCAGGGCGGCGGCCAGCGTGGGAAACGCCTCGGTGGAGAGTTCCGGCTGGGCAAGGGTGCCGTCCACGTGGATCAGCATGAATTGCCCGCTGGCCCCGCCGAGCACCCGCTTCATGACGGGCAATTGCTCCTCGGCATCGCCCATGATCGACCGGAACACGAGCCGCACGTTGGAGTCGAAATCGACCTCGCCGGCCCCGACGAGGCTGATCGCGTCGCCCGAAAGTTCGATCGTGTCGAGGTAGGCGTGGGGGCCCTCGATGCGGAAGTCGACGAGGCTCGACCCGAAGGCGTTGCGATCCGGCGCCTTGACCCGCAGCACCTTGAGCAGCGCCACCACCAGCGGGAGTTCGTAGATCGCCGCGTCCCGCAGCCGCACCTGCCCCCTGCCGAGCAGCGAATGCGTGCCCGCGCGAAGGCCGCTGAGCTCGACACTTCCCGTGAGCCGGCCCTTGAACCGCTGTCCGCCGTCGGCCGCGGGCAGGGCCGCGCCGGCGAGCCGCTGGAGGTCGGCATCGTTGAGCGCGGCGGCGATGGAGAAGGCCCCGGCCTCGTCGGCCGTGACGCGCCCATCGACCGCCAGCGTGCCGCCGGCCACCCGCGCCTCCACGCGCCGCGGCCGCGGGTTCTCCGTATCGCCGGCGACCATGCCGAACCGCACGCCCGACGCATCCATCGCCAGCGGGCCGGTGATCTTCGTCAACTGCACCGTCCGCCACATCGCGCTGTCGACTGCCACATCGCCGAAGGCCTGCCAGGTGCGGCCGTCGCTTGAGCCGCGCAGCCGCACACCGCCGTGCACGTGCTCCAAGGGAATCCCCACGTCGACGCTTCCCTGCTCCATGTCGATCACCAGATCCCATGCGGCCGCCGGGGGCGGTGTGGCGGCCGCCGGGGGCGGTGGGGCTCCTGCCGGCCCGCCGGGGGAGGCGGCGGCTGCCGGCGCGGGCGTGGTCGAGTAGATGTCGAGCGCCCCGGAGAGCGACATCAGGCCGCGGGGCCGGATGGCGGCGATCGCCCGCTGCACGCCCGCGGGCAGGGCCTGCACCACGTCGTGGTCGGCACGAAAGCGGTCAGCCGAGAGCTGGGCGAACGACACATGCCAGCCGCCGGCGGGCGTGAAGCGGCAGGTGCCCTCCGCGGCCACCGTGGTCCGCGCGTGCATGCCGCGCACGCCGTCGAACCGCATCACGCCGTCCTTCCACACGAGCTTCCCCTCGAGCTGCTCGAGGCGATAGGGAAACCACGCCGGCTCGATCGACACCGTCCGCCCGTGGGGCGTGGCCTCGAGTTCGACCTCCGTTTTTCGCGCCTTGACGTGATGCCGCACCGTGGCTGTGAACTCGGCATTGCCGCGCGGGTCGAGGTCGTCCCAGATGCGTCGCATGCCGGGCGGCAGGGCGTCGCGCAGCTCGCGCTCGAGCACGACACCGGCCCCGGAGAGGTGGAGCGTGAGCGTGCCGTCGCCGTCTGCCCCGGGCACGAGGCCGCCACTGCACCGCACGAGCCCGGTGTCGTTGGCGCCGACCAGATCGTGGAAGGTCCAGTGGCCACGGTCCATGCGGATGTTGCCCGACACGTTCGTGAGCGGATACGGGAAGCCCGCGTAGGACATGCTTCCCTGCACAAGACGGATTCCCAACGTGTTGGCATGCCCCCCGGCCACCGTCGGCCCGCGGTCGTGGCGGAAGACGAAATCGAACGTGCCCGCGGCCCGCAGCGTGCGCACGATCTCGGCGCTGCGGGGAGGCATGGCGGCGAGGAGAGCGTCGTCAATCCGCATGCCATCGCCGCGCACCTCCACGTGGCCGGTCGCTCCCTCGGGGGCGAACGTGAAGCCTCCCGTGACCCCGACCGGATGCCCGCCCGCTTGGCCGGTGAGGTGCAGCGACAGCGACCGGCCTTCGAGCACGGCCGTGCCGACCGTGCGGTCGAGCCGGTAGGGGAAGCGGTAGTGGGTCAGCGACACGTTGCGGCACCGCACCGACACCCGCGGGTCGAGCACGCCGCTGCGCCGCGTGAATTGGGCGCGCACGTCGACCTCGCCGGCGGGGAGCAGCTTCCGCCACCACGCCGCGGCGGCCTCGGGCAGCAGGTCCTCCCAGTGCCGGGCCACGATCAGTCGCTCCGCCTCGAAGACGGCCTCGAGATCGCCCCCCGCGGTCCAGCCGTGGAGCCGGCCCGAGCCGCGGAGCAGCGTCGAACCGGTATGGCCCTGCAGGGACTGCACGTGGAGCCCCGAGCGATCGGCGGTGAACGTCGCCGAGACGTCACTGACGGCGAACGGCAGCGCGGGATGCTCGAACCGCCCCGAGTCGAGCCGCCCCTGCACCGCGAAGCTGAGGCGGTCGAGGTCGGCGGCCGGGCCGCTCACCCGCCACCCCAGCGCCACGCGGCCGCGAACGCCTTCGATGGCCTTCCGCACCTGCGCGGGCAGCGGCTCCGCGGTGGGCAAGGCCGCCACCAGCCGCGGCGACACCTCGAGCGATTCGAGCGTGCCGGCCAACTCGAAGGCGCCGCCGACGACGGCGACTCGGCCCTCGAAACTGGCCCGGTCGAAGAAGTCCGCCGACGCGGCGCCGCGAACCGTGGCCCACGTCGCGCCGTCGGCGGTTGCCGGCTGAACATCGAGGGCGATCTGCCGCAGCGTCGTGCGCGACTGCCGCCGGGCGTCGTCGATAAGCACGGTGGCGTCTTCGATCACGATCGGAACGATCGCCCCTGCGGCGCGGCGTTCGAGCAACGCGGCGATCGTCCACGGTCCCTCGGCGTTCCTCGCCACGTGCACGACCGGCCGGCGCACCCGCACGGCCGTGATCTGCGGCGGACCCGCGGCCAGTTCGGCGAGGCTCGTGCCGCACGCCAGGCGGATTTCGTCGATCCACACCAGTTGCCGCCATTGCTGCGGCAGCCGCGGATCGACCAGCGACACGCCGCGGATTACGATCCCCTCGCCATCGGCCAGGCTCGCCCCCTGCACCTGCACCTGTAGCGCGGGAAACTCCTCGGCCAGGCGTTTCTGTACGCGCGACCGCACCTGGTCGTCGATACGACCGGCGCCGACAGCGCCGGCGGCGATCACGGCAGCCACCGTCACGGGCACGGCCCACCGCACGAGGGTCCAGAGGGTATCGGCGAGCGAGTTCACGAAGTGGCCAGCGGCGCGGAGTCTCTCCGTCTCCCGCGCGATCGCGCGCGGGGCGGGAAAGTAGGTGGGCCGGCCATACGCGGTCAAGCCGCGGGGCGGCCGGGCACGGAGGGAAAATCTTGGCGTTTCCGCGGCCTTCGGCGGCTTGCTATAGTTCCCGCTTCGCCTGTCTTTCCACTTGGCCATTCCCTGGGGAATCCGCATGCACGCGAACCACACGCCCTCCGTCTCGTCCGACCTCGCCGGAGCCACGCCCAACGCCCACCGTCTTCTGTGGGCCGGATTCATGGCGATCCTGGCGGCCGGCGTCGGCTTCGCCATCCGTGGCGGCATCCTCGACAACTGGGTGGAGCAGTTCGGCTTCACCCAGGAGCAGGTCGGCAAGATCACCGGTGCCGGCCTCTCCGGGTTTTGCTTCGGCATCATCATCGGAGGCGTGATCGTCGACAAAATCGGCTACGGCAAGCTCGTCGCCCTCGCCCTGCTGGGCCATATCGTCTCGGCCTTCGTCACGCTCGGCGCCTCGGCGCCCGACTCGGCCTACCAGATTCTCTTCTGGGGCACGTTCATCTTCGCCTTCGCCAACGGCACGCTGGAGGCGGTGGCCAACCCGCTCGTGGCCACGGTCTTCCCGCACAACCGCACCCATTACCTCAACATCCTCCATGCCAGCTGGCCCGCGGGCATGGTGCTGGGCACGGTGGCCGGATGGTATCTCGATGACAAGCTCCACTGGGACTGGAAGTGGCAGCTCGCCCTGTACCTCGTGCCGACCGCGATCTACGCCCTGATGTTCCTGGGCCAGAAGTTTCCCCGGTCGGAGGCTGCCGAGAAGGGGGCAAGCTTCGTGGAAATGTTCCGCGACGTGGGGATCCTCGGGGCCGCCGTGGCGTGCTCGTTACTCGCCCTGTTCTTCGGCGACATTCTCAAGGCCTTCATTCCCGACCAGGCGGCCGTGGCTGGCTACGCCCTCGGCGGCCTGCTGCTGCTGGCCGTCGCCCTGATGACGAAGTTCTCGATCGGCTCGGTGATGCTCTTCATCCTCTTCATTACCCACGCCCTCGTGGGCGCGGTCGAGCTGGGCACCGATAGCTGGATCCAGAACATCACCGGCAACCTCTTCTCCTCGGAGCAGGGCAAGGCGCTCTTCATCTGGACTTCGGCGATCATGTTTGGCCTGCGGTTCTGCGCCCACTTCATCGAGTCGCGGCTCCGCCTCTCCCCCATCGGTCTCCTCCTGGTGTCGGCCGTGCTGGCTTGGATCGGGCTGCGGATGGCGAGTGGGATGACGACGTTCACCATCGCCCTCGCGGCACTGGGCGTCTACGCCGTGGGGAAGACGTTCTTCTGGCCGACGATGCTCGCGGTGGTGGGAGACCGTTTCCCGCAGACGGGCGCCGTGGCGATGTCGATCATGGGTGGCATCGGCATGCTCTCGGCCGGCCTGATCGGCGGGCCGGGCCTCGGCTACTGCAAGGATCGGTTCGCCGGTGAGACGCTCCGCGCCTCCGATGCCGCGGTCTACGAGGCCTACCGCTCGGAGAAGCCGAGCCGCTTCCTCAACCTGCCCGCATCCGAGATTTTCGGCCTCGACGGGCAGAAGGTGGCGGCCGCGCGGAAGGCCGGGGCCGACGCCACGGAAGACCAGAAGGTGGCCCTCGCCGCCGACCAGCAGGGCGACCGTGACACGCTCAAGGCCGACTCCTTCATCCCGGCCACGATGGCCGGGATCTACCTGCTGTTTCTGCTCTACTTCGCCAGCATCGGCGGCTACCGGCGCGTCGAGATGAAATCCTGAGCGGGCCCGACGACGAGCGTCCGCGCTGGCCCCGCGGCGGCCCGGATGCGGCCCGGGCACTCGACGGCGGCGGCGGGTTGGTCACCGGCCACCGCCGCCAGGAGGCGCGCGAGGCCGCGGTAATGACGCTCGGTCATGTCGCGCTGCGGCCATCCCTGCCGGCACCAGGCCGTGCGAAAGACTTCCGCCACGAGCTGCGGGTCGAGACCGGCGAACGGCGCGGCCTGCAGCACGAGCGCTCCCGCCGGGCCGTGCAAGGAATGGATCTCGAGGAGATGGTCGGCAGCGCTGGCGAGCGCCGCGGCAGCCTGCGCCGCATGCTCCCCGAGGCGGACGAGCGCCGCGGTGGCCGCCGGGTAGGGTCCGGTCTGGCAGCGGGCGATGATCTCGTGCCGGAGAAAGTTGCGGGCCAGGCTGGTGTCGAGGTTGGACGCATCGTCGCACCACGTGGCGCCGCGGGCGGCCAGCCACGTGCGCACGGCCGCCCGGGAGAGGCCGAGGAGGGGCCGCACGACGGCGATGCCGTCGGCCAGTTCCCGCGCCGCGGGCATGCCGGCGAGGCCAGCGAGGCCCGTCCCACGGAGCGCGCGGTGGAGGATCGTTTCGGCCTGGTCATCGGCGGTATGGGCGAGGGCCACGCGCCGCGCGCCCGCTTCTTGGGCCGCCTCCGTGAAGAACCCGTACCGAAGCCGGCGGGCACGGGCCTCGACGCCCTCCCCGCGGACGCCGTCCGCCGACCGCACCGCGAGACGGCGGGTCACGAAGGGCAGTTGCAGTTCGGCGGCGGCGGCAGCGACGAACATGCGATCGGTCGCCGCCTCCACGCGAAGATCATGCTCCGCGTGCGCCACGATCAGCCGGGTTGGCCCCTGCCGCGCGGTGGCGAGCTGGCTCATGCCGAGAAGCAACGCCATGCTGTCGGGCCCGCCCGATACCCCGATCACCAGCGGCGCGGCCCAGGCTCCGTCTTCGGAAAGGGCGGCGCGGAGGGCGTCGAGAAACGGGTCGGCGGCAGCGGCTGTGGATGGGGCCATGGCTTTTCCTGATGGTATCCCACCGCCGTGGTATGGCGTTGCCGGCCGCGGGGGAACACGGGCCGGGGCTGATTTCCCCGGTCGTGAAGCGGCATTGAGCCGCCGCCCGACCGCCACTACCTTCCCCGCTCACGGAGAGCGGTACCGTTTCCTCGAGGATTTCTCCATGCACGCCCGGCCCCGGTTCAGCGCATCGCTTTCGCTCCTCGGCGTGGCCGCCTGCGGGCTCGCCTTGGGGGGCTGTTCGACGCTCGGCACGATCGCCTATCTCGTGCAGCCCAACGACATTCCCGCCCAATACGACGGGCTGCGGGGCAAGCACGTGGCGGTGGTCTGCAAGCCGATCGTGGAGCTGGAATTCAGTGATGCCGGCTCGGCTCGTGAGTTGGCGGGGCTCGTCGGCGCGCAGTTGGAGCAGAATGTGCGCAGGGCACGCGTGATCAGCCAGCAGGAAGTGGCCCGATGGGCCGACGAGAACGACTGGGTCGACTATCCGACACTTGGCAAGGCGCTCGACGCCGACATCGTGGTGGGGATTGATCTCGACAAATTCCGCATGCACGAGGGCTCGACACTGTACCGCGGCCGGGCCTCGGCGCACGTGCGCGTGTTTGACGTAAAGACCAAGGAAGTGGTCTTCGAACGGCGGATCGACGATTTTACCTATCCTGGCGACAGTGCGGTGCCCGCCTCGGACAGCACGGAACCTCAATTTCGCGCGATGTTCCTCCAGATGCTGGCCCTGCGTGTGTCGCGGCTCTTCCACGCCCACGAAAGCCGCGCCACGTTTGCTGAGGAAAACCTCGGACTGTAGCGCCCATCCGTCTCTCTCCCGACGTTGGGACAGACCTCCGGTCTGTCCATGCCCATGTGAGAACGCACTACTGGGCGTATCGAGTTGACGCTCGTCCGCAGCAAGTCGGGGCTGCCGATGTCCTCTCGCTTGACGTTCACTTCGGCCCTCCAGGCCTCCGTTCACTGCGTGTCCGCTGCGCTTCGCCATCCGTGGCTTCGCTCGCTCCCACAGCCCGCTCGAGGCCATCGGCAGCCCCTCACGTCTCCATGAGTGGCAGCCGTCAATAACTTCGTGCTCCCGGGAGCATCTCGGATGCGCTCTCGCGGGTGGCATTGGGACCCCTTGGCGTTGCCATGCCGGCGCAAGCGGAAAAGGCCAGGACGGCTTTTCCACGCTCATCACGCCGCACGATGCGGCGCCCGCTGGCATGGGAACCCTTGGCGTTCCCATGCCGGCGCAAGCGGAAAAGGCCAGGATGGCTTTTCCGCGCTCATCACAGATTCTTCGGATTCCGCTTCGGCTTCGGCTTGGCGAGCATCTGCTTTTTCTGGTCGGGAGGGGGCGCGGGGTTGTTGTTATTATTGTTGTTGTTGTTGTTGTTGCGCCTGCCCTCGGGCTGGATCGGCGTGTGCCGCTCCTCCCAGCGGTAGCCCAACGGCTTCTCCAAGTCGGCCGCGGCCAACAATGCCCACGGCGTGCCCGGGTGCTCGTCCACCACCCGCTGGAGGAATTCCTGAGCCTGCCGGGCCTGCTTCTGGGTGTTGGAATCGACGCCGCTCATGTCGTCCGCCAGCACGAGTTCCCAGGTGTTGTTCTTTTCGTTCTTGAATTTCATGCCCGCCTTCGCCTGGCCGAGCATGCTGTTGTAGGCGAAGGTCCGCACCTTGAGCGCTAAGATGCGGCCCATGGCGAGGTCGTAGCCGGCGCGCCACCGCTTCTCCTCGATCTTCGCCCGATCGGCGAGGCCGGCCACGAGCGTCCGCTCGAGGGGTTCGATCCTGGCGAGCAGCAGGGCCGCGGCCTTCTGGGCCTCTCCCAGGAGAACGGTGAGCGTTGCCTCGTCTTTCCGCACGAAGGTCGTCTGCGGCGACTGCATCGGGCTCACGACGGAGCTGCGGCTGGCCTCCACGAGGGCCCGTTTCGCGGCGTTCTTTTCGAGCATGGCGTGGATGGCGTGGGCGGGCAGATAGTCCGGGCGGTACTGCCGCATCACGCCCGGGTCGAAAAAGTACCGCAGCTTCGATGCCATCGCGGCCACCTCCGCATTGGTCACGCGGCCCGATGCGTTGCGGTTGGGATGAACGGCGAAGTAGATGCCGTTGGTGGCCGCACAGAGCTTCGACAGGCTGAAGGGGCCGAAGCCGGAGTCGATGGCCTCTTCGTCGTGCTTGCCCCCGCTGATCCGCACGACTTCCGGATACAGGGTCTCCGGTCCCTGGTCGACCACGGGCCACTGCTCCGACTGGTCGTACTCCGGATCCGGCTCCACGAACCTGATCTGCACCTGCCGGCGGCCGAAGGGCGCGGGAACACCCACCACGTACACCGGCACGCGGAGCTTGCGGCACACGTCGGTCGTCTCGTCGGCCATGTCCTCGTCGTTGCCCACCTCGTCGGTGAACACGATGATCATCAGGTTCCGGCCATGGCGGATGGTCCGCGTGTCTTCGGCCGTCTTCCGGATGGCAGAAAACGTCATCTCGACTCCCAGGTCGTCGATGTCGATCGATTTGATCGCATCGACCACGGTGGAGACATCGTGCGTCTCGTGCGGGGTGATGCGGTGGTATTCCTTGCCGTAGGCGACGACGACGTGCGCCAGCGCGTCGTATCGCTTTCCGGGGTGGTTCACTCCCAACTCCTCGAACACGCGGTCGAGCCGGGCCGCGATCTCCTTCCTCTGGCTGGCCAGGCTCACCGATTGGTCGAAGAGCCAGCAGACGAGCGTGTCACGCTGGTCGAGCATCGCGTCGATCTCGGCCGTGAGGCGATCGACGGCGCCCGCCGCACCCGTGGTGCCCACCCCGGTGACAGCCCCGTGCGCGACCACCGTCTCGCTGAGATTCGGGGCCAAGGACTGCATGTCGAGGGGCTCCAGCGGCTCCTCACCCACGATGTCTTCCACGGGGGCAATGGTCGCCAGGGGCACTTCCGCCGCCTCCGGGGCGACGGCCTCGGCGATTTCGGAGCCGCTCATGCTCTGCGCCCCGGGATCCACGACGGGGATGTCGGCGATGTCGAACTCGGTCGTCGGCTCCGGCGTCTCCGGCTCTTCGAACGGCGACTGGACGATCGTGATGGCGGGAGCCGGCGTCGGTGGAACCTGGAGCACGGCCAACGCCAGCGACAACAGCACGATGACATGAATCATCAGGCTGACGGCCCAAGCGGGCGTGTCGCCATCGAGCGGCGTCTCGTCCTCGCCGGAATACTGCTGCCACCAACGCCGTGCCTGACGGAATGGACCCATTGTTGATGCACCGCGGTTGGGGTCAGGCGGCGGTCCCGCGCCGCTTGCCATGGAACAATTCGTTCCGCGTACCGTATTCTATTCCAGCAGAGTCGGGGTTCGGCAGCCACCGGGAAGACCCTTTCATGAAGCCCGTTCCGTGCATTCATCGTCGCCTTTTGCAGGCCCTCGCCGCGCTGGCCGGCCTGGTCATCAGTGGGTCTTTTTCGGGGCATTCGGGCCGACTGGCCGCGGACGACGCGGCGGACGATGCGGGGGCGACCGCCACGGCGCCGGCACCGGCGAAGGCGTCGGCGCCAGCGCTAGCCGAGCCGGAAATGCTGGATCTGGAAACCACCGACGGCGTGGCCTTGGCGGCGTGGTACTACCCGGTTGCCGAGGGTGAGCGGCCCGGCGGCGTCGTGATCCTGGTGCATGATCTCGATGGCTCCCACAAGACGGTGGAGCCCCTGGCCAAGGGCCTGCAGCAGCTCGGCTACGCGGTCGTCGCCCCCGACCTTCGCGGCCACGGGGCGAGCCAAAAGATGGCCGGCCTGAAGGAGCCAAAGGCGGATACCAAGGGGCTGCGGAAGAACGACCTGCTGGCTATCGCCGCCGCCGAGGGGGGCCGCGTGCGCGAACAGGCGGCCCTGCGCGGCGACCTGGAAACGGTGCGACGATGGATCAAGCGCAAGTCGGATGCCGGTGAGCTCGACATCAACCGGCTGTGCGTTGTGGGCTGCGGGGCAGGAGCCACGCTGGCTGCCCTGTGGACGGTGACGGACTCGCTCTGGCTGCCCACGGCCACCGGCCCACAGGGACGCCAGGTGCGGGCGCTCGCCCTCGTCAGCCCGGCATGGGCGTTCAAGGGCGTGTCACTGCAGCCGGCGATCAAGTCCGAGGTGATCCGCCACGACGTGCCGATCCTCGTCGTTTCCGGCACGAGTGACCGCGATGGGCTGCGGCTGATCGAACAGTTCAAGGCGCTGCGACCCAAGGCGTGGTTCATCCAGGGGCCGGGCAACAGGCAGGAGTCCGCCAAGGATGTTGAAAAAAAGCCAACTGATGCCACGTTTTTCAGCGTGCAAATCGACACCACCCTGTCGGCCGACAAGCTCGCCGCAGACCGCTCGACGAATGCCGCGGCGGTGATCGGCACGTTTCTGGAGATGGCGATCGACCGGGATCGCTAGCGCATGCGGTGGCGCACCGCTCTCTTCCACCGTGGGGACGGACCTCCGGTCTGTCCTTGCCCATGTGGCGTCAGGTCGCGGGTGGAGCCAGCCAGGGCCGGGGTGCGGAGGCGGGCGCGAACGGCGAGCGGCCTGCCTCCGCCGGACGGCCGCGGTCGACGGCCGGGCCGGGCTCGATGGTGTGGGGGCCGCCGGCCGGCCGCACGGCCGAAACGGTCCACGGGGGAGGAAGCCGGATCGAAATGCCGATGGGCAGCATGTCCGGCCGCGTGAAGACGTCGCGGTTTGCTTCGAGGATGGCCGCCGCCGCGCCGGGGTGGCCGTAGAACCTGATCGCCAGCGAGGTCAGGCTGTCGCCGTCCCGAACGACATACGACTGCGGGATCGCTCCGCGGCCGGGCAGCGCGGGCCCGGCGGTGTGCCCGGAAGGCTCGCGAGACGTCCAGCCCGGAGCGATTGGCGGAGGAGCGGCGGTGTCCAGCAAGGGCGGTGGCGGCACCCTGACCGTGGAGCGATACGTGCCGTCGAGCGCCGTGATTCCCGGCTCGCCGCCCGCCACCACGCCGGGGAAGGCCGCCGGCAGCGGTGCCGGCGGAGGCGGCGCGCGGTAGGACTCGTCTGCGGGCCGCTGTGCGAGCCACTCGACGGGCGGAAGCGGAGGCGGGGCCATCAGCGGAGGCGGGGCCATCAGCGGAGGCGGGGCCATCAGCCGGGCGGCGGGGTCGACGCTTCCACGGGGATCGGGAATCGTGTGGCCCGCCACCCCGGGCGGCGGTTCGGGGGAGGCATCGACCTCAGGCGCGGCAGCGGGTGTGAACACCCCGGCACGATCGGCCACGTCGTAGGCCAGCGGAGCGACGAGTACAGCCCCACCGGCCAGCATCGCCAAGCCGGTCGAGAAACGGACTGCCTGAAAGAACGTGGCCATCGCGTCGCAGCATCTCCTGGAGCCCCGCAACTATGCCACGCGACGGCCGGGATGGGAGACCGCGATTCGCCGGCAACGCCAGCCGCGGCGGCTGCTCCGCCGTTTCCGACGGCACGACCGCTGCTACGGAAACGAACCGAAGAACTCCCGCCACCGGCAGGCTTTACCACTCAGGCCGCCGGCTGCGGCCGCCTCACCGCCGCCGGAGCCTGGCCGCCGGTGTGGTGCTGCAGCCAGAGCACGATCGGCGAAGCGATGAAGATCGTGCTGTAGGAGCCGGCCACGATGCCCACGAGCATGGTGAACGCGAAGGCATGGATGCCCTGACCGCCGAAGATGAAGAGGATCAGGGTCGCCAACAGCGCCGTCCCCGACGTGAGAATCGTGCGGCTCAACGTCTGGTTGACAGCCTTGTCGACCATCGCCGCGGTGACGAACTGGCTCTTTCCGCGCAGCTCGCGGAGCCGATCGAAGATCACGATCGTGTCGTTGATCGAAAAGCCGACGATCGTCAGCAGCGCGGCCACCACGTCGAGGCTGATCTTGAAATCGTCGATGAGTGCCCAGCCCAGAAACGGCGCCACGAACGTGCTCAGGGCGAGGCAGCCGACGGCCACGAGCACGTCGTGGATCAGGGCGATCACCGCCGCCAGGCCGAAGGCCACGTTCTGGAACCGCACCCACACGTAGAGCACGATCATCACGAGGCTGGCCAGCAGTGCGTAAAGCGCCGTCACCTTCGTGTTGCCGGCCACCTTGCCGCCGATGGTGTTCGCCGACAGGTAGACGGGCGTCTCGCGCAGCGTTTTTGCCACCCGCTCCAGCACCCGCGTGGTCGCCTCGGGGTCGAGCGACGTCGACAGGCCCCACGTCCGATAGGGTTTGCTGCGGCTCGTCTTGCCCTCCGCCGCAAGTTCGAACGGGGCATCGGCGAAACCCTCGGCCGCCATCGCGGCCGCCAGCGTGTCGCGGAGCGCAGGCTCGGTGATCTTCTCCGGAAAATCGAGGACAGCGCCCGTGGAAAGTGACTGAGCCGGGTCGGCGGCATCATCCTTGCCGGCGGATGCCGTCGAGGCGATGTCGCGGAAGCCCATCTGGTAGGTCGCCAGCCGGTCCGGAAACACCTGCTGGAGCGTCTTCTCGACCGCCTCGGCTTCGCGGAGCGACGTGTCGATCTTGTAGCGGAGGTTCTCCTCGCCCGGAGCCGCCGTCACGGCGCTCACCGCCACGTTGGGCAGGGCAACCAAGGCCTCGCGCACGGCGCCGATCTCCAGCCCCTTGTCGGGCCTGAAGGCCACCTGCACGCTCGTGCCGCCGGTGAAATCGATATCGAAGAGACCCTGCCCGCGCTTCGCGGCGGCGGCGAGGCCGAGGAGGATGAAGGCCAGCGACCAGATCACCGCCGGCCCGATCCAGCGCACGAACTCGAAGTCCGGCTGGCCGAAGAAGCGGGCCATCGAGAGCTTCGTGATCCAGCGGTTGCGCTCGGCGAGGTCGAAGATCACCCGCGAGCAGAACACGGCCGTGAACAGGTTCAGCGTGAGGCCGAGGATCAGCGTCACCGCGAAGCCCTTCAACTGATCGGTGCCGATCGCGAACAGCACGACGCCGGTGATGAGCGTGGTGAGATTCGAATCGACGATCGTGGAGAAGGCCCGCGCGAACCCATTGCGGATCGCCATGCGGATCGAGGCCCCGCGATCGACCTCCTCGCGCATCCGCTCGTAGATGAGCACGTTGGCGTCGACGGCCATGCCCACCGAGAGCACCAGGCCCGCCAGACCGGCGAGCGTGAAGGCGGCCTTGATGGAGATCATGAGGGCCACCACCAGCACGATATTGAGCAACACCGCCAGGTCGGCCACGAATCCCGAAAACCGGTAATAGGCGAGCATGAACGCGAGCACCACGATCGTGGCCAAGAGCATCGCCCGGGCACCGGAGCGGATGGTGTCGGCGCCGAGCTGCGGGCTGATCTTCTGCTCGCTGATGGGCTCGCTGTAGAGGGCCGCCGGCAGGCTGCCGGCATTCAGCACGCCCACCAGGAAATCGACGTCGGCCTGCTTGAAGCTGCCGGTGATCTGGCCGTCGCCGGAGATGGTGCTGCGGATCGTGGGCGCCGAAAGCAGGATGTCGTCGAGGACGATACCCAGGCGGCTGGTGAGCCGGTTGGCCGGATCGGGCAGGTTTTGGCCCGTGAGGGTACCGAACAGCGTCGCCCCGGCGGAGTTGAACGAGAAGTTCACGCAGGGCTGGAGATTCTGGTCATAGCTGGCGAGGGCCCGCGCCAGATAGCCGCCGGTGACGTCGAACCGGTCACGGACGACGAGCACCTCGACACGGCCGTCGCCGGTGGTCCGCGTGACGAGCCCGCGGTCTTCGGCCGGGTCCATCTTCGACGTGTCGAGCTGCACCCACCGCCCGACCGGGCGGCCTCCCTCGGAGACGGTCGCCCCTGGGGCCCGCGATGCCAGCTCGATCAGCTGCTTGTGGCGGGGATCCGCGGCGTTGGCCGTGATCCGAAATTCCAGCACGCCGGCGCTGGAAACGATCCGCTTGATGAGGTCGACCTCGGCCTGGTCGACGTCGGGCACGATGATTTCGATCTGGTCGAGACCATACCGCCGCACGGTCACTTCCTTCTGGCCACCCGGGTTCACGCGGCGGCTGACCGCGGCCACGAGTTTGTCCATGTTCACGGGTTCGGCCGCCGCCTGCCCCTCGGTTTCGGACTCCGGTCGCTGCTGCTTCGATGAATCCACCTCGTAGACGAGGATCACGCCCCCCTTGAGGTCGATGCCCAGCCGCGGCGGCCAGCCCAGCCAGCAGACGACAGCGCCCGCCGCCAGCGCCACGAGGACCGCCGCCATCCGCCCCCACATGTCACTCGCTTTGAGCCGCTTCGCCAGGAGCCACGCCAGGAGCGTGGGCAGGCCGACGATCGCCAGCGTGATCGCCCACTGGGCCCATCCCTCGCGCCACCACGGCGCGGCCGGCGTGCCGGCCATCGGCGCGGCGGCGGCGGCCTGGGCAAAAAGGGACGCGATCCACGAGCCTGGTGCGGGGAAGAGACTGCTCGGCATACGGAACTCGCTGGGCGTGACGGGAAATAAATGATGCGTCAGGTGCCGCCGGTCTGGCCGTCTTCGGGCCCGCCCAGAACCTTGCTCACGCTCGACAGGGTGACTGTGATCTTCACGTTCGCGGCATCGTCGACCTTGAGCACGACCTGCTCGTTGTCGCGATCGACGTTCGCCACGATGCCGTAGATGCCCGAGGCCGTGACCACGCGGTCGTTTTTCTTGAGGGCCGCCAGCAGTTCCTGCTGCCGCTTCATCTTCTCCCGCTCAGGCCGGTAGAGCAGGAACCACGCCACCACCACGATGGCCAGCATCGGCAGGTAGGTGAGCAGCATCTCGAGCCCGCCCGGCTGCCGCTGCGGCTGGCCGGCCGCCTGGGCCAGGCACACGGCCACGGAAACGGAGGCATGGACGGCGGCAAGAGGCATGGCAAGGCCTGCGGGTACGGCGTTCGGGAAGACCGGAAATGTAGTGGGCCGTGCGCCAGACCGGCAAGCCCGCCGTCAAACAGCCCGCCGCGGGTTCAGTCCTCCGCGTCCGGCGACGCAGCCAGTCGCGCAAGCAGTTCGCTGCGCGTGGCGGCGAAGGTTCCCGCCGCGATCGCCTCGCGGAGCCGCGCCATGAGCCGTTGGTAGAACGTCAGGTTGTGGATCGAGGCCAGGATCGGCCCAAGCATCTCGCCGGCCAGGAAGAGGTGGCGGATGTAGCTGCGGCTGTGGCCGCACGCGATGCACGGGCAACCGGCCTCGAGCGGCTCCTGCTCGGTCGCATGCCGCGCGTTTTTCAGCCGCACGGGGCCGGCGAACGTGTACACGAATGAATTGCGGCCGCACCGCGTGGGGAGCACGCAGTCGAACATGTCGATGCCGACCGCCACCGCCTCGATGATGTCGCGCGGCTGGCCCACGCCCATCAGGTACCGAGGCTTGTCGACCGGCAGGTGGGGCGTTGTCGCGCGGAGCGTCGCATCCATCGCCGCGGGCCCCTCCCCCACGGACAGGCCCCCCACGGCATACCCGGGAAAATCCATGGCCCGCAGCCGCTCCGCGCTCTCCTGCCGCAGGTCGGGATCGAGCCCCCCCTGCACGATGGCGAAGAGCGCCTGGTCCTCACGCCGGTGCGCGGCCCGGCACCGATCGGCCCACCGCAACGCCCGCCGCATCGCCTCTTCCACCACCTCGCGCGGGGCCGGCAGCGCCACGACGTGGTCGAGCTGCATCGCCACGTCGGCCCCGATCCGCTCCTGGATCCGCATCGAAGCCTCGGGCGTGAGCTCGATCTTCGTGCCGTCGATGTGCGAGCGGAAAAATGCCCCGGCTTCCGTCACCTTCACCTGCTGCGCCAGGCTGAACACCTGAAACCCGCCGCTGTCGGTGAGCGTGGGGCCGTTCCACCCCATGAACCGCGCCAGCCCCCCGCCCTGCTCCACCACCGCCTCGCCGGGCCGCAGGTGGAGATGGTAGGCGTTGCCGAGCACCATCTTTGCGCCGCTTTCGCGGACCCGCCCGATATCGACCCCCTTCACCGTGGCCATCGTCCCCACGGGCATGAACACGGGCGTGGGCACGCTCCCATGCGGCGTCGAGAGCATGCCCGCGCGGGCCGCACCGTCCGTCGCCTCGACCGTAAACGCAAACCCGGGCTGCATGCCGCCAGCCTACCGGCTGGCGGGCCCCGGCTTGAAGCGCGAACTGAACGGCACCTTTTTGCGTTGATGCAGGCCGGGAGCAAACGGGAGCGAAGACCTGGCAACCCTGGGGAGACGGAGGCGCCACCTCAGACGGATACCCTCCGGGCAAGAGGCGCATCCTCGCATGGGCAAGGACAGACCAGAGGTCCGTCCCCACGGTGGGAGGGAGACGGAGGCGCAGGGGTCGGCGAACGCTCGAGGAGCCTTGGGCTGCCTCAGCCCACGCGACAAGACTTTTGCCGCCCCGGAGCCGGTGCGCCGCCACATGGGCAAGGACAGACCAGAGGTCTGTCCCCACGGTGAGAGGGAGACGGAGGCGCAGGGGTCGGCGAACGCTCGAGGAGCCTTGGGCTATCGACGACTAGAACCAGCCCATCGCCTCGAGCGAGTAGCGGACGATGAGCCCGGCCACCACGACGCTCACCATGCTCATGAGCTTCACGAGGATGTTGAGGCTCGGGCCGCTCGTGTCCTTGAAGGGGTCGCCCACGGTGTCGCCGACGACCGCCGCCTTGTGGGCGTCGGTGCCTTTGCCCCCGTGCACGCCGCTCTCGATGAGCTTCTTGGCATTGTCCCAGGCGCCACCGGCGTTGGCCATGAACACGGCCAAGCAGAAGCCGGTCGTGAGGCCGCCCACGAGCATGCCCATGACGCCGCCGACGCCGAGCGCCCAGCCCACGACGACCGGAAGTGCGAGGGCAAGCAGCGACGGCAGCACCATCTCTCTCTGCGCGGCCTTCGTGCTGATCTCGACCGGTGCGGCGTAGTCGGGCTGGTCGGTGCCCTGCATGATGCCCGGCTTCTCGCGGAACTGCCGGCGGACCTCCTCCACCATGCCCTTGGCGGCCCGCCCCACGGCCTTCATCGTCAGGGCGCAGAACACGAACGTGCTCATGGCCCCGATGAACATGCCGACGAGCACCTTGGGATTCATGAGCGTGGCGTCGTAGTGCCGCATGAAGTCGGCCATGCGGGCCTTCTTCACGGCCACGATCCGGTTTTCACTCTCCAGTTCGGAAATGCCGGCCGCGTCGGGGATCGTCTCGATCACCGACTTCCTCGGCAGCTTCTCGAAATCCGGGATCGCCTTCCGGTCGAGGATCATCCACGAGGTGTTCTTGGCCGGCTCCGAGCCGAGTTGCACGGCGATGCCATTGGCAAGTTTCACCCACTGCCCCTCGGTGAGCAGCTCCCGCTTGCCGCCGACCGTGAGGAACTGGTTGGGCGTGCCTTCCTCGTTCTCCGCGACGGCCTGGCCCCAGCGCTCGAAGCCGATCCGCACCTCTTCCACGTAGGCGGCCAGGAGGGCCAGCGCCGTGAGAGCCGCCGAGCCGATGGCGAAGCCCTTGCCCGTCGCGGCCGTGGTGTTGCCCAGGGCGTCGAGGGCGTCGGTCCGCTCGCGGACGATTTCGGGCAGGCCGGCCATCTGGGCGTTGCCGCCGGCGTTGTCGGCGATCGGCCCGTAGGCATCGGTGGCCAGCGTGATGCCGAGCGTGGAGAGCATGCCGACGGCGGCGATGCCCACGCCGTAGAGGCCGAGGGCGAAGGCGTTGGGATTCGCGAAGTCGAACCCATTGGCGAACCCGAAGGAGAGCAGTGTGGCCACGCCGGTGATCAGCACCGGCACCCACGTCGACAGCATCCCCTCGGCAACGCCGCCGATGATGATCGTGGCCGGCCCCGTGAGGGCCTGGTCGGCCAGATCCTTGGTCGGCTGAAACTCGTTGCTCGTCGAATACTCCGTCCACTTGCCGATGCCCCAGCCAGCGAGGAGGCCGACGATGACCGAGAGCGCGACGCCCAGGTAGCCGAACCCGAGGATCAACCCCGTGAGGATGAACGAGGCGACGACGATGGCGACCGTGGAGAAATTGATGCCCTGGGCGAGGGCCGCGAGGAGAGCCTTTTGCGAGGCGTCTTCCTTGGTCCGCACCTGCCAGATGCCCCAGATGGAGAGCAGGGTGCCCACCGAGGCGATGGCCATCGGCAGGAACAGGGCCGCCATCTGCATGCTGCCGTCGCCCACGAACGCCGCGACCCCGAGAGCCGCCGTGGCGAGGATGCTGCCGCAGTAGCTCTCGTAGAGATCGGCGCCCATGCCGGCGACGTCGCCCACGTTGTCGCCCACGTTGTCCGCGATCGTGGCGGGGTTGCGGGCGTCGTCCTCGGGAATGCTGTGCTCCACCTTGCCGACGAGGTCGGCGCCGACGTCGGCCGCCTTGGTGAAGATGCCGCCCCCCACCCGGGCGAAGAGCGCCTGCGAACTGGCCCCCATGCCGAAGCAGAGCATCGTCACGGTGATCTCCTCGAGCGACAGCGGCTTGAAGCCGAGCATCGGGACGAGCCAATACAGGATGAAGAACCACAGCATGATGTCGAGCAGCCCAAGGCCCACGACCGTGAGCCCCATCACGGCACCCGAGCGGAAGGCCACCTGCAGGCCTTCATTGAGGCTCCGCTCGGCGCCCGCGGCTGTGCGGTTGCTGGCGAGCGTGGCCGTCTTCATGCCGAACCAGCCCGCCAGGCCGGAGAACAGGCCGCCGGAAATGAATGCGAACGGCACCCAGGGGCTCTGCACCCGCAGCCCGAAGGCCATCACGGCCAGGAGAAGGAAGATCACCAGGAAGAATCCGGCGACGACCTTGTACTGCTGCTTCAGGTAGGCATCGGCGCCGGTGCGGACGAAGCCGGCGATCTCGATCATTCGCGGGGAGCCGGCCGGCTGCCCCTCCATCCACTTGAAGAAGGTCCACGCCTGCTTGAGGGCGAATACCGCGCCGGCGACTCCCACGAGCCACCAAAAACCGTAGACGCCAAACAGGGACATCGCCGTGCCATTGGCCTCCTCGGCAGCGGAGGCCAGGGAAGGCATCCAGGCACAGGCGGCGGCGACGGCGGCAGTGAAGAGGCGATTCACGGAGGAGACTCCCGGAGGAAGCGGCGGTGAACGATGAAGAGGCCCAACGACGCCGGCCCCAGAAGCCGCGAACTTTACTCGCCGCAAAAAACGCATGTCAAACACCCCGCGCCGCGGACGGGTGTTATGCGTGCGCCCAGTCCTCCACGCGGCTGCGCGTTTTCCGGCAGCCAGCTCCCGGCAGCCAGCTCCCGGCAGCCGCGCGATGCGGCCCAGCCGCCCGATCAGCCGCCGCGGACGGGCATCTTGCCGATGCAGTGGTAGTCAAACCCACGGGCGCGCATGTCGGCGGGCTGGTAAAGGTTGCGGCCATCGACGATCGTGCGGGACTTCATCCGCCGCGCCATCTCTTCGAAGTCGGGCCGGCGGAAGTCGCCCCACTCGGTCACGATCGCCAGACAATCGGCCCCGTCGAGCGCCGCCATGGCGCTCGGGGCGTAGGCCAGGCGGTCGCCGTAGATCGCCCGCACGTTGTCCATCGCCTCTGGATCGAACACGGTGACCGTGGCCCCTCCCGCCAGCAACCGGTCAATCAGATCGATGGCCGGCGCGTCGCGGACGTCGTCCGTCCGCGGCTTAAAGGCCAGACCCCACACGGCGATCGCCCGGCCCGCGAGGTCGCCCCCGAAGTGGGCCGCGATCTTCTCGCCCAGCACCTGCTTCTGCGCCAGGTTCGTGTCGTGGACCGCAGAGAGAATCCGCGGGGCCACGCCCTTGTCGCGGGCCATCACGGCCAGCGCCTGCACGTCCTTGGGAAAGCAGCTGCCGCCGTAGCCGGCGCCGGGAAAGAGAAAGGCGAAGCCGATGCGGCTGTCGTGGCCGATGCCGCGGCGGACGTCGTCGATGTCGGCCTCCATCCTCTCGCACAGGTTGGCCACCTCGTTGATGAAGGAAATCTTCGTGGCGAGTAGCGCGTTGGCGACGTATTTCGTCATCTCCGAGCTCTCCGGAGACATGACGAGAAACGGGTTCTCCGTGCGCAGGAAGGGGAGGTAGAGGCCACGCAGGACCTCCCCCACCTCGGCCGTTCGCACACCCACGACGACGCGGTCGGGCTTCTGAAAATCCTCGATCGCGGCCCCCTCCTTGAGAAACTCCGGGTTGCTCGCCACGCGGCACTGCCGGCCGGTCCGCTCCGCGAGCCGTTTCTCGATCCCCGCACAGGTGCCGACAGGCACCGTGCTCTTCGTCACCACGACGGCCCGCGGCTGGAGATGCGGAGCGATCGCATCGACCACCTTCCACAGGGCCGACAAATCGGCCGAGCCATCGGCCGCAGGAGGCGTGCCGACGGCCAGAAACACCACCTCCGCCTCGCGGATCGCCGCCGCGGTGTCGGTCGTGAAAAGCAGCCGGCCCGCCTTGGCGTTCCGCACCACGAGCTCCTCGAGCCCGGGCTCGTAGATCGGGATCTCGCCGCGGTTGAGCCTGCCGATCTTCTCGGCGTTGATGTCAAGGCAGGTGACCGTGTTGCCGCTGTCTGCCAGGCACGTGCCCGTCACGAGCCCCACGTAGCCGGTGCCGACGACGCCGATTTTCATGCCGGAATCCCCTCTCGAAACACGGACCGACGGACGCAGGCCGCGGCCGGGCTGCTGCCCGGCCTACTCGGCGGGCGTCTCGTCGGCCTCCTCTTGCTCGCTCGGCGGCACGGTCACCATCGCGGCGAGCGTGTCGTTGTCGTCGAGCCGCATGATCCGGACGCCCTGCGTGTTGCGGCCCATCGGCCGAATCTCGCGGACGTTCACCCGCTGGATCTTGCCGCGGGCCGTCATCATCAGCACCTGGTCCTCGTCGCGGACCGACACGATCGACACGACCTGGCCGTTGCGGGCGGTGGCCTTGATGTCGCGGATGCCCTTGCCGCCCCGGTGCTGCGTGCGATACCGCATGCCGCTGGAGCCCTCGGCATCACCTTCGTCGCCACTGTCGGGAGCCTCGGCCGCCTCGGCTTCGCCCTCCTCCCCGGGAGCGGGGCCGGAGAGCGGATTGCCGACGCCGAACTGCGTCCGCTTGCCGTAGCCGTTCTCGCAGACCGTGAGCAGGGTGGCCTCGGGATCGGCCACGACCATCCCCACGAGCCGGTCACCGGCTCCCACTTTGATGCCCCGCACGCCGCTGGTGTCGCGGCCCATCGGACGGACGTCGGATTCGGGAAACCGGATCGCCATCCCCTTGGCAGTGGCGAGCACGAGTTCGTCGCCCGACTTGGTGACCACGGCATCCACGAGTTCGTCGCCTTCGCGGAGCTTGACGGCGATGAGGCCCTTCGTGCGCCGGCGTCGATACTGCTCCAGAGCCGTCTTCTTCACCATGCCGCTGCGGGTGGCGAGGAGAAGGTATTGGTCGGGTTCCTCGAACCCGGAGACGGCGCGGCAGTCGGCCACCTTCTCGCCCGGCTCGAACTCCAGGAGATTCACCAGCGCCCGCCCCTTCGCGTCGCGGGCCAGCTCGGGCAATTCGAAGACCCGCATGGAAAACACCTTGCCCAGAGTCGTGAAGAAGAGCAGCCAATCGTGGGTGCTGGCCACGAAGAGATGCTCAATTGGATCCTCCTCGTCGGTGCTGGCCCCCTTGAGCCCCTTGCCACCGCGGCGTTGGGCCCGGTAGGTGTCGGCGGCGGTCCGCTTCACGTAGCCGGCCCGGCTGATCGTGACCACCATCGTGGCCTCCGTGATCAGCTCAGCCATGTCACGGATGTCGCCCGCCTCGCCGCTGATCTCGGTACGACGCTCGTCGGCCTGCTTGGTCTCGAGTTCGAGCAATTCCTCGCGGATCAGCGCCTTGATGTTCGCCTCGCTGGAGAGGATGCGGCGGAACTCGCCGATCTTGGTGAGCAGTTCGCGATGCTCGCCGGAGAGCTTCTCCTGCTCGAGGTTGACGAGCTGGCCGAGCGTGAGCCGGAGGATGGCATCGGCCTGCACCGGGGAGAGCGCGAAGGATTCGGCCCGCCCCTTCTCCTCGACGAGGATCGAGAAGCCATCGGCGCCCAGCGCCCGCTCCAGGAGGGCGGCCGGGGTCTGTAGCGCCACCAGCCGCTCCTTCGCCTCGGCCTGCGATTTGGAACTGCGGATGATGCGGATCACCTCGTCGATGTTCGCCAGGGCGACGAGCAGTCCCTCGAGCGTATGCTTCCGGCTGCGGGCCTTGGCCAGCAGGTGCTGCGTGCGGCGGCGGAGCACCGTGGTGCGGTGGCGGAGGAACTCCTCCAGCAGGCTCTTGAAGGAGAGGATCCGCGGCTTACCGTCGACGAGGGCCAGGAAGATGAGCGAAAACGTCGTCTGCAACGGCGAGAACTGGTAGAGCTGGTTGAGGACCACATCCGGGTCGGCGTCGCGCTTCAGTTCGAGGATCAGCCGCACCGGCTCCTTGAGGTCGCTCTCGTTGCGGATCGCCGAGATGCCCTTGATGCGGTCGTCGCTGACCAGTTCGGCGATCTTCTCCTCGATCGCGTCGCGGGTCTGCTGGTAGGGAATCTCCGTGACGACGATGCGGTGCCGGTTCTTGCCGAACTCCTCCACGTGGGCCCGGGCCCGGAGCGTGATCGTGCTGCGTCCCGTGAGATAGCCACGGGCGAGAGCCTCGCGGCCCATGACGATGCCGCCGGTGGGAAAATCGGGGCCCGGCACGATCTCCAGCAGCTCGGCCATCGACAGCCCGGGGGTGTCGATGAGCCTCACCAGCGCCCGGCAGACCTCGCCGAGGTTGTGCGGCGGGATGCTCGTGGCCATGCCCACGGCGATGCCGCCGGCTCCGTTGACGACGAGGTTGGGAAACCGGCTCGGCAGCACGACCGGCTCGGTGTTCCGCTCGTCGTAGGTGGGCACGAAGTCGACGGTGTCGAGCTCCAGGTCGTCGAGCATGAGGGCCGCGATCGGCGACAGCCGGGCCTCGGTGTAACGCATGGCGGCTGCAGGCAGGCCGGCAACCGAGCCGAAGTTGCCCTGCTTGTCGACCAGCACGTGCCGCATGTTCCATTCCTGGGCCATGCGCACGAGCGTCGGATAGATCACGCTCTCGCCGTGCGGGTGGTAGTTGCCGCTGGTGTCGCCGGAAATTTTGGCGCACTTCACACGGGCGGCGCCGGGAGAGAGATTCAGATCGTTCATGGCGACGAGAATCCGCCGCTGCGAGGGCTTGAGCCCGTCACGCACATCGGGCAACGCCCGGCTGACGATCACGCTCATCGCGTACGTCAGGTAGCTGTCCTTCAGCTCCTGCTCGATCGGCAACTCGATGAGGCGGCCACCCGCGCTGTCACGCAGGCCGGCCGGCTCGGGCGGCTGGCCTCCCGAGGGATCGTCCGCCGCACTGCCCCCACCTGCCGGGTCGACGTCGTCTGCCAAAGATCACTCTCCAACCTCGAGAACACCCCCGCCAAGCGCGGCCGGGAACGCTTGAACATACCCGTGGCGGGCAGGCGGTCAACCGGCCGTAAGTCTCGGTGAAACACGGATTTCAGATGGGTTCGGCCGCCTTGACCGCAGCCCGCCGCCTCCCTACTCTCCCGCCCCGCGCCGCCCCCCTCTCGGGCAGCACCCGCATCCCAGGCTCCGCTCCCCGTGCCGCACGCTCGTTTTCATGGCTGGATCGTCGCCTCCGTGGCAGCCGCCGTGCTGCTGACGAGGCTGGGGGCCGCGCCCCTGTGGGACGACGACGAATCGAAAAACGCCGCCTGCACGCTGGCCATGCTCGATGCCGACGACTGGGTGGTGCCCACGTTCAACGGCCGTCTGCGGATCGAAAAGCCGCCGCTGGTGAACTGGCTGCAGATGGCCGGCGTCGGGCTCGTGGGCCGCTCCGAAAGCGGCGTGCGAATCGGGTCGGCGGTGCTCACGGTCGGCACCTGCCTGCTCACGTGGCGGATCGGCGTCATCCTCTTCGGACCCTCCGCCGGGCTCCTCGGCGGTCTGGCCATGGCCACCTGCGTCTGGACGGCCGTCGGCGGCCGGGCGGCCACCCCCGACGCTCCGCTCGTGTTCTTCACGACGCTCGCGTTGTTTCTCTTCGTGCGATCGGTCGGCCGCGACCTGCGAACTGATGGCCCTCCCCGACTCACGGCACCGATGGCGCTGGCGATCGGGGCGGCCTGCGGCGCCGCCGTGCTGGCCAAGGGCCCCGTGGGAGTGGTGTTCCCCGGCATCGCGCTGGCGGTTTTCGCCGTCTGCCGCAGCCGCGGCCTGGCCGCATGGCCCGCCGCCATCCGCGGCCTGCGCCCGCTCGTCATCCTCGCCGCGATGCTCGCCGTGGCCCTGCCCTGGTATGCGGCCGTCACGCTCCGCACGGACGGCGCATGGCTGCGCGGCTTCATTCTCGTGCACAACGTGGCCCGCTTCGCCGCGCCGATGGAGGGGCATTCCGGATCGGTCCTCTACTACCCCGCCGTGCTCGCCTGCGGCCTCTATCCATGGTCGATGGTGCTCGCCGTGATGGCCGCGCACGTCGGCTGGATCGCGGCGACCTGCCATCATCCCCACCGCGGCGCGTGCCTGTTGCTGGCCTGCTGGGCGCTCACGTGGGTGGGAGGCTTCACGGTGGCAGGAACCAAGCTGCCAGGCTACGTCTGGCCGGCCTATCCAACGCTCGCCGTGGGCACGGGACTGTTTCTCGACGCCTGCGCACGCCGCGACGTCGCCTTCCTGCGCGGCCTCCGCGACCCCGACCGCGGCCTGCGGCTTACGCTTGCCGCCGGGTGGTGGATGCTCGCCCTCGGGGGCGCGATGATCCTGGTGGGCCTGCCGCTGGCGGCCCGCCGCTGGGCACCGGGCTCCGAATGGCTGGGCGCGATCGGCATGGTGCCGCTGGCGAGCGCGGCGGTCGGCTGGAGGCTCGCCGCAGCCGGCCGGATGCCGACGGCCTTCGCCGTGGTGGCGGCTGGCGCCGGCCTCATGACCACGCTCCTGGCCACGGCCGGCGCGGAAACGTTCGGGCTGGCGGCCGCGCCGCGGACGCTCTTCGCCGACGGCCGCGCGGCGCACCGCATCGCCATGCCCCCCGCCGGCGCCCTGGCGGGCTTTCCGGCCCCGCCACCGAGCCTCGTGTTTTACGGCGGTGGACGTGTCGCGCCGCTCGATGACGTCGCTGCCGTGGCCGCCCATCTCTCGGCCCGGCCCGATGCCTGCGTCGTCGTCGACAGCCGCTTCCTCGACGCCGTGGCCGACGTGATCCCCCCCGGCCATCGCGTGCAGGCGCGGGTGGCCACGGTCGCGGCCCGTTCGCTGATCCTCATCGGACCGGCGGCCGAACCGTCGTCTCGCGCCCTCGCGGCCAACGCCCCTTCCCCTTCGACCACTCCCTAGAACGAGGACCTGGCATGCCCTTCCGCCGCCATCCACTGGCCGTCGTGCTCGTCGCGGCGACGCTCTGCCTGCTCGTCGGCTTCTCCGCCACGCCCTTCTGGGATGAAGACGAACCGCGGTTCGCCGCCATCGCACGGACGATGGCCGAGACCGGCGATTGGATCGTGCCGGTCTACAACGGGCAGCTCGCGGTCGACAAGCCGGTGCTCATGCACTGGTGCATGGCAGCCTGCATGCGGCTCTTCGGCAGCACCGAGTTCGCCGCCCGCCTGCCCGCGGCCATCGCCACGTTGCTCACGGCGCTCGCGCTGCTGCGGGCCGGCACCCGCTGGTTCGATGCCGCCGTCGGTGTGGTCGCCGCGTTGGCCTACGTCGGCTGCCTGCTGGTCGGCGTCGAGTCGCATGCCGCCACCCCCGACGCGATCCTCGTCGCCCTCACCACGTGGGCCATGGTCC
>JBIIIP010000088.1:0-12780 GCA_044234625.1 Pirellulales bacterium
AGCACCGGCTCGGGGGCGGCAAAAGTCTCGTCGCCCGGGCGAGGACACGCCCAACGCTCCTCGAGCGTTCGCCGACCCCCTCGCCTCCCGCTCCGGTGATCTGAAAAGCGATCGAAATCACGGAGGCTGGAGGATGGCGGACAATTGTGAAAATGCGATCGTCGAGCGGTTGGCAAGCCCCGATGCCGACGAGCGCGCCGCAGCGGCCGAGGCGCTCTGCCGGATGGGCGAAGCGGCCCGCGGGGCAGCCGTGCCATTGGTGCAGGCGTGTGCTGACGCGGACGACCGCGTTCGCGAGTGGGCCGCGGCAGCGCTCGAGGAGTTGGGCCCGCCGCTGGCACCGGCGGTGGCCGAACTCGTCGGGCTCGCCGCCGCAGCGCATCCGCTCGCGGCCTATTGGGCAGTCACGCTGCTGGGGCGATCTGGGCGGGATGCGGCGGCTGCGGTGCCGGCGCTGGAGCGCTGTCTTGATGCGGCCGATCTGGCCGTGCAGCAGCGGGCGGCTTGGGCCTTGGGCAAGATCGGGCCTGCCGCCGCGGCTGCGCGGGAAGGCTTGTCGCAGGCGGCGCGCTCTGCCGACCCGCGGCTGGCGCGGCTGGCGGCCGAAGCCTTGGTGGCGATCGGCGGCTGATCGAGAGCCCCGCGAAAATCTTTGCCGAGCCGGCTACCGCCGCCCGCCGATAAGAAAGCCCGGGGGGATGGCATGGTGGCGGCGTTTCGTCGTGCGCGGTGGTTCGTGGTGGCGGCCTGCGCCTGGCTCGGGGGCGTGGCGGCTGCCGCGCCCGCGGCCAAGCCTTGGGATGGCGTCCTCGTCGCGAGCTTCAACATCCAGGTCTTCGGCGAATCGAAGATGGCGAAGCGCAACGTCGTCGAGGTGCTGGCTCGCGTGGTCCGCACGTTCGACATCGTGGCGATCCAGGAGGTGCGGGCCAAGTCGGATGCGATCGTGCCGGAGTTCGTCCGTGCCGTGAACGCTGACGGCAGCCGTTACCACTACGTGATCGGCCCGCGGCAGGGCCGCACGGTGAGCAAGGAGCAGTATGCGTTCGTCTACGACACTGACCGCATCGAGGTCGATCCCTCGTCGGTGGGCATCGTGCCCGATCCGGGCGGCCGGCTGCATCGCCCGCCGATGCACGCCCGGTTTCGCACGCGGGTGATTCCAGCGGAGATGGCGTTCACCTTCTGGCTCGTCGACATCCACACCGATCCCGACGAGGTGCCGCAGGAGCTCGACGCCCTGGCCGACGTGTTTCGGGCGATGCAGGCGGCCCGTCCCGACGAGGACGACGTCATCGTGCTGGGCGACCTGAATGCCGGACCGCCGCAGTTCGGCGCGTTTCAGCGGATTCCGGGCATCGGCTGGGCGGTGACGGGCGTGACCACCAACACCCGCCGCTCGAAGACGTACGACAACCTCGTGTTCGCCCGTCCGGCCACAAGTGAATACCTCGGCGTGTGGGGCGTGATGGATTTGCAGTCGACGTTCGGCCTGCCGCTGGAGCAGGCGCTGGAGGTGTCGGACCACAATCCCGTGTGGGGCGCTTTCTATCCGTGCGAGGCCCGCCCGGCCGGCGGGGCAGCACATCCCGGCATGGCCGCCGCGCCGCCGGCAGCGGTGCGGTGAGCCGTCATACGGCTGCGGAACCCGCCTCCTGGGCGGGGTATCGCCAACTGTGCGGCTGGCCGTAGTACCCCCACGGGGAGTCGAACCCCGGTTTTCGGACTGAGAACCCGACGTCCTGGGCCACTAGACGATGGGGGCTTCTTTCGGCTGACTGTGCACTTATAGCAGTGTCGGAAGGGGTTTCAAGAAGACTTGAGCCGCTCCCGTGCCGCCGTCTCATTCGCGCTGCAAAGCCGGGCGGTTTCGCAGCGGGAAATCCGGTCGCCGCGGCCGCACCCGGCCGACCGCAAACCCCGCCACCAAGGCAACCACCGCCGCAGCCGCCACGGCCATCCAAAACCGCCGCGCCGACCGCACCGCCTCCTCCTCCCGCTCGATCGACGCCTGGAGACGTGCCGTGGCTTCAGGGAGCGTCGCCACGCCATACACCGCCGGCCCGGATGCCGCATGGCCCGACAGCGGCACGGTGGCCGCCAACGACGGTGTCGCCGCGGCCGGTCCGGCCCACCACCGCATTGGATCACCCGACCACTCCAGCGGCGTCGGGCTACGACGCGACTCCCCCGTGAGCGACACCACCACCTGGTCCACCGCCCGCAGCATGTCGTTCGGCGTGGCATACCGGGCATCGGGCCGTTTAGCGAGAAGCCTGTCGACGATCACGGCCAAGCCGGCCGGCAGATCCGGCCGCACCGTCGCGATGGAGACCAGCGGCTCGTGGATGTGCGCCATCGCCACCGACACGCTCGACGCGCCCGTGAATGGCGGACGGCCGGTGAGCAGATGATAGACCGTCGCCCCGAGCGAATAGAGATCGCTGCGCGGATCGACCGCCCGGCCCTCGGCCTGCTCCGGGCTCATGTAGAGCGGCGTGCCCAGCGTAGTGCCATCCTGCGTCAGGGCGAGGTCGTCGGCGAGCACGCGGGCCAGGCCGAAGTCGGCAACCTTCACCTCGCCCGCCGGCGTGACGAGCAGATTGTCAGGCTTGATGTCGCGGTGCACGACCCCCTGCTGCGCCGCGCGGGCGAGCGCCGAGCCGACGTGGGCCAGCACGGTGAGCGCCTGCCGGGCATCGAGCGGGCCGCGGCCGTCGAGCCACGCCTTCAGCGACGGCCCGCCGACATACTCCTCAGCGAGAAAGTGGATGCCGTCGATACAGGCCACTTCGTGGATCTGCACGATGTTGCCGTGGACCAACGCCGCGGCGGCCCGGGCTTCCTGCATGAAGCGATCGACTGCCGCCGGATGCCGCTCCGTTTCGGCACGCAGCACCTTCACGGCCACGTGCCGCGACAGAGACTCCTGCTCGGCCAGATAGACGTCGGCCATCGCGCCACTTCCAAGCCGGCGCAGAAGCCGGTATCCTCCGAGTCGACGTCCCGAAAGATCTTGGGCAATCTGGTGTGCGCGGTCGGCGTGCATGGCTTGCCAGTATCAACCGCAGGAATTCTCATGGCAAAGTCCTCCCCCGCCGAACTTCAAAAAGCCGCTGCCGCCGTCGATGTGCAGGGCGCAAAATACGAGCTGCTGCTCGACACGAGCATGGGGCCGATCCGCCTCGCCCTCGACGCGATGCACGCCCCCGGCCACGTCCGCAACATCGTGGCGCTCGCGGAAAGCGGCTTTTATGACGGCGTCACGTTTCACCGCGTGATCAAGGGCTTCATGATCCAGGGGGGATGCCCACAGGGCACCGGCACGGGCGGCCCGGGCTATCAGATCAAGGCGGAGTTCAACAAGACTCCCCACGAGCCGGGCGTGCTCTCCATGGCCCGCACGAGCGATCCCCATTCGGCCGGCAGCCAGTTCTTCATCTGCCTGGAGAGGGTGCCCCACCTCGACAACCAATACACCGCCTTCGGCAAGACGGCCGATGCGGCAAGCCTCGACGTGGTCAAGGCGATCGGCAACGTGGCCACCGGCGGCCAAGACAGGCCGCTCACGCCTGTGGTGATCAAGAAGGCCACGGTCACGAAGACCGCCACATAGCACGCCGCGGGGCGAAGAATGACCGCCGCTACCGGTAGAGGCGCAGGTCATCGGCCGTGCGGATGACGAGCGTCGACCCGAAGGCGATCGGTGAGGCCATGATGCGGCAGCCGAGATCGCTCTGCGCCACCTGCCGGTAGGTCTTGCCCGGCTCGATCACCGTCACGACGCCTTCCTCGCTCGCGAAGAAGATCCTGCCATCGGCAGAGAGCGGCGACGCCGAGTAATTGCCCCCTATGCGGTGCCGCCAGAGATTCCGGCCCGTGCGGGCGTCGAAACAGGTCGCAACGCCACGGTCGCTGATCACGTAGAGTTCGTCGCCCACCACGACGGGTGACGGGTTGGCGGGAATCTGGCTCTTCTCTTCCCAGGCGAGCGCCTCCCGGGCAAGCGTGCCGCGGCCTCCCTCGCGGATGGCCAGGAGCCGCGGCGTGTCAAAACCGGTGCACACGAACATGAGCCCGTGGGCAGCCACCGGTTGCGGCACCACCGAATACCCGTCGTAGTCCATCCGCCACAGTTCCGCGCCGGTGGTCGGATCGTAGCCATACACATGGTCGGCCCCGGGCGAAACCAGTTCGTCGTGGTCGGCCACGCGCACGATCGCGGGCGTCGAAAAGCTCTTTTTCACGTCGGGATTGGCCTTGAGGGCTCCCGACCGCGGCGTTTTCCAGCGTTCCGCGCCGGTGTGCTTGTCGAGGGCGACGGTGTACTGCACATCGGCGCCGTCGCAGGTGAGGATGAGGAGGTCGCCAAAGAGCACCGGCGAACTGCCGGGGCCGACGTAGTGCTGGAGGGGATGCGCCGTGTCTCGCCAGACCACCGTGCCGCTGGCGGTGTCGATCGCCGCCGTGCCATTGGTGCCAAAATGCACGTACAGCCGCCCCGGCTCGATCACCGGCGTGGGGGAGGCGTGGCTGTTTTTCTGGTGAATCTCGATCGGCTTCTCGACATGAAACACCTCGACGTCGCGTTCGATCGCGCCCGTGCCGCGGTTGACACAGACAGCCCGCAGGGAGGTGCCGTCGGGAGTGGCCGTGGTGATCCAGATCTGGGAACCGCAGACGACAGGCGTGCTCCATCCCTGCCCCGGGATCGGCGTCTTCCAGGCGAGCCGCCCCGCGTCGTTGAGGTCGATCGGCAGGTTCGCCGCCACCGCGTGGCCGTCGCCGGTGGGGCCGCGGTAGCCGGGCCATTCCGGCGGGCCGCTCTCGGCGCCGCCGGCGACGACGCACGAGAAGATTCCCAGCAGGGTCGTCGCGAGGAGCGACAGCGATGCCGAAGGGCGATCGCCGATGCAGTGATGCATGACGAGATCACGAACGTGACGCAAGGATGGTGCGCACGCCGAGGAGGGCGAGGGCGAGGCCGCCCGCGGCAGCCAGCAACTGACGGCCATTGTGGTAGATGTCAAACACATCCGCCAGCGAGCCAACCTGCAGATCGGCCATGGCCGCCGGGATCGGAGGGTGCGAGAAAGCCGCCGGCAGCCCGGAGACGTCGGTGGCGGGAAGGTGCATCGAGCGAGGGAGGGCATCTTCACCCGGCATCGCCCCCAACCGTGTCACGGCGTCGCCGGGCGTGGATGTCTCGGCACGCTCGAACTGCACGGGCATGGCCGAGATGCCCCGGGCGAGTGCGGGAGTGTCTGAGAATTCGGCGATCGGCGTGGGCGTGAAGCCCCGCGAGCCGACGCTCGCCAAAAACGTGCGCAGCCGCGTGGAGCAACTGCCGATCGTGCGGCCCTCGTTCTGGCCGAAGAGCACGCCGGCCAGTTTGCCCTCGGCATCGAGGATCGGCCCGCCGGAGTCGCCCTGCCGGGCGGTGGCCGCCAATTCGACGAATTCCTTGCCGTAGCCGCTGCCCGGCGAGAGGTATTCCGTGCACGGGCCGGTCTCGGCGCGGTAGGCGCCGCGCCCGAACCCGGCGATCGTGAGCGGCTCGCCGATCGCCGGGGGACGGTCGGCAATCATGATGGGCATGGCGTGCGGCTTCCAGATCACGAGGGCGGCGAGATCCCAGGCTTCGTCGTAGCGGATGACCGTGCCGGCCGATTGGAAGCCGTCGGGAAATTGCACGAGCACCGCCGAGCGGCTGTCGCGGATCACGTGCCAGTTGGTGAGCACGAGCCCCTGCGCCTTGTTGACGTCGACGAGCACACCGGAACCGAGGGAAACGCCTCCCTGGTCGGGCGCGATGATCCGCGCGACGCTCGGATGCGGCGTCTGGCCGGTGAGGAGGTAGTCACCGAAGAGATCGGGCGACCACGCGCCCTGCCCCGGCGCCGTGTTCACCGCGGCCCAGCCCCAGGGCACGGCCGGCAATTGTGCCGATGCCTGCGGAGCCACTGCGGCCACGGCCATCACGGCCGCCGACAGGATCGCGAGGAGGTTCGCCGTGCTGTTGAGTCGCATGCGGGTCTCCTTCGACGAGAGTCGGGTGGCGTTAGTGTGGAGTGATTCGCAACGACTGGCGTCGCGACTCCGACGCGATGATGCGGCGGAGCAACTCGCGGCGGAGTTGGTCGCGTTCTTGCTGGGTCGGGGACGAGGCCGTGCGTGCCTGGTCGGGCACGAACACGGTGGCAGGGGAGTTCATGGGCAGCCTCTGACGCTCTGGTGGTAACGTCCGGCCAACGCACCACCGTGTGAGATCGTCAGCTGTGGCGTAGCGCTTGCAGAAAAAGCCCGTCGACCGTGCAGACCGCACGATCCGCAGGGTTTGACACGGGCGACTCCTCGGCCAAACCGGGCTTCGGGGCGGCCGTCTCAGCCGCTCACGCTGAATCCGTCGGCCTCGAGCCGCTCGCGGAGCCGGCTGATGTGGTCCCGGTCGGCCGTGTCGACCGTCACCTCGACCGTCGTCGAAAACACGTCCGGGCCGGAAAACGCCCGGTCATGGCGGATTTCCTGCACGCTCGCGCCCGCCGCGGCCACCGCCGCGGCCAGCTTCGCGATCCCGCCCGGCCTGTCGATCACCTGCGTCGTGAACCGCCAGCGGCGGCCATCCGCCGCCAGGCCACGGTCGATCACGCGGTCGAGGATCGTGAGATCGATGTTGCCGCCGCAGAGCAAGAGCACCACCTTCTTTCCCGCCAGTTCCCGTCCAGTGGCTCCCATGATCGCGGCCAAGGCCGCGGCAGCCGCCCCCTCCACCACCGTCTTCTCCAACTCCAACAGCCGCAGCACCGCCAGCGAGATCTGCTCCTCCTCCACCGTCACGACGCGATCGACGAGCGGCGCGGCCAGCGAAAACGAGAGGTCGCCCACCTTTCCCACCGCGAGGCCGTCGGCCAGGGTGGGACGGATCGCCACCCGAGTGGGCCGGCCGGCGGCCAGTGAGCTGCCGAAGCTCGGGGCGGCCGCGGGCTCGACGGCGACGATGCGGATGCCGGGCCGCAGGGCACGGGCCGCGATGCCGACGCCGGCCAAAAGCCCCGCCCCACCGGTGGGCACGACGATCGCATCGGCGTCTGGCACCTCGTCGAGGATCTCCAGCGCCATCGTCCCCTGCCCCGCGATCACCCGCGGATCATCGAAGCCATGCACGCGGTTCAGGCCCTCGCTCTCGGCGATGCTCATCGCCGTCTGCCGCGCGTCGTCGAAGGTGTCGCCGTCGAGGATCACGGTCGCCCCGAGCCGTCGGCATGTCGCCACCTTCACCAGCGGCGCGAAGCGGGGCATCACGACCGTCACCGGGATGCCCAGGAGCCTGCCATGGTAGGCCAGGCCGAGGGCGTGGTTGCCGGCCGAGGCGGCCACAACGCCGCGTCGCTTCTGGGCGTCGTCGAGCAGCAAGAGTGCGTTGCGGGCCCCGCGCTCCTTGAACGAGCCGGTGCGCTGGAGGAGGTCGAGCTTGCAAAACACCGTGCAGCCGGTGAGGTCGGAGAGCGGGATGCTCGGCGGGCACGGGGAGCGGTAGATGCCGGAGCGGATGCGGTCGTGCGCGGCGCGGATGTCGTCGAGCGTGACGGAGTGCATGAGACGGGGATCCGGAGGTGGCAGGCCGAAGCCCGCACGGCAGGGGTGGACAAGTCAGGTGATGCGAACGGGCGAATGGAAGGGGCGGACGTCGATCCATGGCATGCCCGCGGCGCGGGCGGCGGCGATGCCGAGATCGCTGTCCTCCCACACCACGCATTTGTCCGGACGGGCCCCCAGCCGCCGCGCGGCCTCGAGAAACGGGTCGGGGTCGGGCTTGTGCCGCGCGGTGTCTTCACTGGCCACGAGGGCTTCGAAGCATTCAGCGATGCCGACGTGCTCCAGGATCCGCAGGCAGACGTGGCGGTGGCCCCCCGTGACCACGGCCATCGGCACTCGGCCCCGCGAGCGGAAGACGACGTCGATCACCGGGTCGATGGCCTTCACATGCTCGAGCTGCGCGAGGAAAGACGTCTCCTTGAATGCGACCGCGTAGTCGAGATCGATCTCGAGCCCGTGCTCGCGGGCGAGCGTGGCCACGATGTCGCGGGTGGGCCGGCCTCCCAGCGAATAGAAACGGTCTTCATCGAAGCTGATGCCGTGGTGCCCGGTCACCTCGAGCCAGGCACGGTAATGGGCGGGCATCGTGTCGGCCAGCGTGCCGTCGCAATCGAAGAGGAGGGCGTCGTGTTGCTGGAGGTGCCACATGGCGTAGGGTGAGGTGGGTCGTGCGGATTGAAGGGGGCGATCCCCGGAGTTTCGGGCGGCAAAACGCCGGGCCGCCCGAGAGTAACCTATTCTCGTCGGGCGGATCATGCCGCCCGGAATCCCCTCGCCCTTCACGCTCGCCATGCAGTTTCCCACGATCGGCATCCGCACCCGTTTCCTGCTGCTCGGAGCCCTGCCCGCCGTGGCCATCCTGGCGGGCGTGCTGGCGATCAATTTCCTGCGGATGGAATCGCTCCTGCTCGCGTTCGGCAAGGACCTGCTCCTCGACCGTGCGCGGATGATCGCCACCGATATCGACCGGGGCACGCTGGAGGCCGTCACTGCCGCCCGCATCATGGCCCAAGCCGCCGAGCAGGGCCTTTTCGGCCGCCGGGCCGAGTCGCTGCGGATGGCCCGTGGCGTCCTGGAATCCTACCCGCAGTTCACGGCCGCGTACTTCGGCTACGAGCCCGATGCCGATGGCAACGACGCCGCCTCTCTGGCCAAGCCCGATGCGAACGTGCCTGCCGAGGCTCTCGGCGAAGGCGGCCGCTTCATCCCCTATTGGTTTCGGGCCGCCGGGGAGGCCGCCGAGGTCAAGCTCGCTCCCCTTGTGCTCCTCGACGGGCTTTATTACTCCGGCTGCAAGGAGCGGTTCGAAAACACCGGCGAATTCGACAAGGCGATGGTGACCGAGCCCTACGACTACCAGGGAAAGCTGATGGTCGAGCAGACATACCCGATCGTGATCGGCGGCCGCTTCATGGGCGTCGCCGGTGTCGACCGCACTCTCGACGGGATCGTCGCCGAACTGGAGAAGATCAAGATGGCCCAGCAGTCGGCCGGCTGGCATGTCGACATCTTCCTCGTCAGCCGACTGGGCAAGGTGATCGCCTCCACCACGCATGCCCGGGAGATGACCGCGAAGCCGATCGGCGACACGCCGTATGCGGACGTGCTCCAGCGGTTCCATCTGGCGGCGACCACCAACGAGGCCATCATGGCTGCCGACCCGTTGTCGAACGAGCCCTGCTTCTTCGCGGCGGCGCGGGTGCCCACCGGCCGCTGGACGGTGGTGATGCGGCAACGCCGCGGCGACGTGGTCGACCGCGTGCGGGGGCCCCTGTTGGCGTCGGCGGGCGTAGCCGGCGCGGGCATGGCGGGCGTGCTGGCGCTCCTGGGATGGCTGACGAGCAGCTTCGTGGGCCGCATCAGGGAGGCCGTGGGCGCCTCCCGCAGGGTGGCCGGTGGCGACCTCACCGGCGCCATCGACATGCGTGGAGGCGACGAGACAGGCCAGCTGCTCCGCGACATCGGCGCGATGACGGCGAGCCTGCGATCGATCGTGTCGCAGGTGAAGCGGTCGAGCCTGGAATTGAACGCCACGGCGAAGCAGCTGCAGGCGACGGGAAACCAACAGGAGCATGCCATCGGGTCGTTGGGCGCGAGCACGAGCGAGGTGGCGGTGGCGAGCCGACAGATTTCGGTGACGGGGCAGGAACTGCTCGGCACGATGAACGAGGCGGCGGTGGCCGCCGTCGAGACGGCGCAGGTGGCCGACGCGGGGCGCGACGATCTGGCCGCCGTCGGCGAGACAATGTCGCATCTGGAGCGCGCGACCGCCGAATTCTCCTCCCGGCTGACGGCGATCCGGCAGCGGGCGGAAGACATCAACATGGTGATCACCACGATCACGAAGGTGGCCGACCAGACGAACCTCCTCTCCATCAACGCGGCGATCGAGGCGGAAAAAGCGGGCGAATACGGCCAGGGCTTCATCGTCGTGGCCCGGGAAATCCGCCGCCTTGCCGACCAGACGGCCGTGGCCACGCTCGACATCGAGCGGCTCGTCGAGCAGATGCAGCAGGCGGTGAACGCGGGCGTCGAGCAGATGGAGCTGTTTGCCGGGGAGGTGACGGCCGGCGTCGACCGGGTGCACGAAATCAGCGCCCGGTTTTCGGAAGTGATCGACAAGGTGCACGGGCTGAGCGGCCGCTTCGAGCGCGTCAACGAGGGGATGCGGGCGCAGGCGGCCGGCGCCCAGCAGATCTCGGAAGCCCTGATGACGCTCACCGACGGCTCCCGCTCGGCGGCCGACGCCCTCGAGGAATTCAAGGATGCCGCCCACCACATGGTGGAGGCCGTGAGCGGCCTCACCGACACGGTCAGCCGCTTCCGCGTGGAGTAGCGGCGCAGCGGTCCACGGCTCCGAGGATTTCGGCGTCCTTGATCGCCGCCTCGAGCCGCGTGCGGGCCTCGTCGAGTCGCCCTGCGGGATTCCCGCGTTCACGCCTCCGCGGCCGCCGTGACGACCGCGATCCGGTCGCCGACCGACACCGCTCCGGGCGGGGTGAAAAGAGAGGTGTTGATGGCCAAACGGTAGAGGTCGGCCCCGGCGACGCGATCGGCCGTGGGCGGCATGCTTCGGCGCCGCCGGGACTCGAACGCCTCCCGGAAGCCGGGCATGGGGTCGCCCGTGCGGCTGTCACGGCTCGGCACCACGCACCTCCGGCACACATTCGTGGCCCGCAGGGCGACAGTGCCGATGGTGAACACGCGCGGTTCGGGAGGCGGAAGGTCGGCGTAGGGGTCGGCCGGCAGCGCGGCGGGCGGCGGGCGCAGGTGGCGGGCGGGGATCGCCAGCCCGTCCTCCCAAAATGCATCGCAGCCGCTGATCTCGAGATTGGCCCGAAACCGACGGCGCGACTCCGCGAGATCGAAGCCGAACCACCGGCCCACTTCCTCCAGGCTTGCCGTCGAAACGAGCGTTGGCCCAGGGGCGTCGCGGTCGTCCGGAAAGCCGCCGTCGAGCCGCTCTTCGAGAAGCACGCGCTCGCCGAGGGCTTCCGAGAGCCAAGCGCACGGACCCTCGGGGCCTGGCGCCAGGGGAAACGTGGCGGCGTGGCTGCCGTCGGCAGCGTCGCCGAAGGAGAGCGTGATCAGCCGTTCGGTGAGGTCATAGGCGGCGCGGATGGGGTGGAAGCGGGCGCTGCGCTTCGCATTGACCGCCCTGCCCTCCATGTCGGTCAGCCGCCAGCGACGGTCGTGCTCGAGCCCGCCCGATGGAAGCACGCGGGCCGAGTCGACGTCGATGCCGTCGAGGCTTTTCACCGGGTAGAGCGTGATCCGGTCGAGCGTGGGCATGGGGTGGTGGAGTCGGGGTCCGCGGCGACGGCGTCGGCCACCCCCGCCGCTACATGCGAAAGTTGAAGGTCTGCCAGAGCAGCCGCAACAGCCATTGGCCGACCGTCCGCTGGCCCACGCGGATCCGGGCCACGCCCCGCATGCCCGGCATCACGGCCGTGAGCCGCGGATCGCCCTCGGGGAGATTCATCATCACCTCGTAACTTGTCGAGATCGGCACCTCGCGGCCCGCCTCGTCGGTCTCCGTGGGGACGCTGCCCCCCGCCTTCACCGAGAGCCGCTCGGAGCCCACCTCGATGTGCGACTGCGCGATGTCGTCGATCCGGCCCGTGAACGTCTGCCACGGGAGTGCATCGATCTTCAAATCGACCCGCTGCCCGGGCGCCACGAACTCCACTTCGGTCTGATCGACCACCATCACCGCCTCGAGCACGGCTGGTTCGCCCACCAGGCAGACCACCGTGCCTTGGCTGAGGGTGGCACCCGCGTTTCTCTCGTCGAGCGGACTGCCGGCCCATGTCGAAAGCTGGCCGTTGGGGTCGGGTCGCGGGGGCACGCGAGCCGGCGGGAGCACCTCGCCGTCGCGCGGGGCCACGATCACCAACTCGCCCCGGTCGCGATGCTTTTTCGCCAGTTGCTCCTCGACGCTCTTCAGGGCCTCCTCCACGGTGCCCACCTCGCGGGCCGCGGCCGGATCGGTGAACCGCTCCCGGATCAGGCTGTCGAGGCGGGCCCGGTATTTGGCCGCTTTGCCGGAGAGATCGGCGATCGCCAGGTCGAGATCGACGTTCGAAAGCACGAGCAACTCCTGCCCCTTCGTCACCCGGTCTCCGGGCTTCACGATGATCCTTTCCAGGGTGCCCGGCACCGTCACATACACCGTCTCTTCGCCGCGCGGCCGCATCTCCGCGGCGCACCACACCCGCTGGGGCAGCGGCACCAGCGCGATTGCCGCCAGCATCGCCGCAGCCACGACAACCGTGATCGAAAGGTTGAGAAGCTTCACTTCATCACGCTTTCCGGGCACCCGCAAAAACTCAATCATCGCCCGGAGGGGCCGGATCACCAAGCCCCACAAGGCCATCCACCCCAGCGCCTGCCCGAGCACCTCGAGCCGATAGGGTTTGAAGACATTCCACACGAAGAGAAAGATGCTCAGCCTGACGATCCAGCCGTAGATGCTGGAGGCCGCCGCAAAGGCGGCGAACAGGGCCAGCCGTCGCTGCGGCATGAATGGGTCGGGCTGCGGCTTGAGGCCGAGGCACCACGTCGAGAAGACGCGGCTGAACACCGAGCGGGACTTCTGCCGGAGGTTGGGAATCTCGATCAGATCGGAAAGGATGTAGTAGCCGTCGTATCGGAGCAGCGGATTGGCATTGAACAAGAGCGTCG
>JBIIIP010000013.1:0-42231 GCA_044234625.1 Pirellulales bacterium
TCACGTCGAGGCACAGTTGGTTGAAGATTCCCGGATGGGAAAACCACCACAGCCAGGTGGCGATCGACGCCAGGATCAGCTCCACGTACATGCCCGCCGCCCCGATCGCCGCCCGCTTCCACTTGTTGGGCAGCATCCAACTGTCGGACACGTCGCAATACATGCAGGGCGTGAGCACGAGCAGCATCACGCCCATTTCGTGGCACTCGCCACCGAAGTGCTTGCACGACAGGCCGTGCCCGAATTCGTGGATGATCTTCGTGAACGCCAGGGCGAGCGCCAGGTAGAGCCAGTTGCCGGCGGCGAAGAACTGGTGGAACTCGGGCAGTTTCGCCCGAAACATCTCGAAATTCACCAGCACGAGGAGCAGCGCGCTGGTGGCCAAGACCAGCACGCCCACCATCGCGGCCGGCGAAAAAACCCAGCCGAACCAGGGGTCGAGCCGCGCCAGCAGGCGATCGGGGTCGATGCCCCGAAACCGCATCGCCAGGACGTTGGAAAGCCGCGACGTCCACTCCTTCCACACCCGCTGCCGTCGGCGCTCCATCAGCTGCGGCCCCTGGCCGGGACGATCGCCGATCACCAGGCCGGAGCGATGCAGCGTGGAGATGAACCGCGACAGTTCGTCCACGGTGATCCGCCGCGGCGGGAAGCGGGCCTCGAAGCCTTTCTTCACCTCCTCCAGGCTGACGTCCTCCTCGAGCATCTCGAGGATCGCGTACTCCTCCGGGCGGAAGCGGAAATACTGTAACGAAATGGGATCCTTCACGACCCACCAGGCCTGGCCCTGGTAGACCTGCCGCATCGGCACGAGATCGCCGCGTCGTCGCAGGCCGACGGGCCGCGCGGTACTGGAGCGAAAGGGGTCGGCAGTGGCCATGGAAACGACGGGATGTGCGGAACCGCTCCTCCGGCCGGCCTACTTCTCGGCAACCTTGTTGACCGGGGGTAGCGGATCCTGCGTGGAGTGGATCGTCATCACCGCCGTCTGCCCCGCCCGGAGCAGCCACCGCTGGGAGGCCTCGCTCTTGCGGTTTTCCACCTCCGCCACCACGCGAAACGTGTTGCCGGCCTGCACGACCGGGCTGGTGAACACGATCCGGCCCACGAACGCCTCCGGCTTGCCTCCGGCCATCGTCACCTGCACCGTCACCGGACGGTCGCGGACGTGGTCGGCATTCCATTGCTGGCCATCCACGAAGCCCTCCACCCGCAACTTGTCGGTGCGGACCACGTGCGCCAGGGGGTCGCCCGGCTGCATCCACTCGCCCTGATGGGGAAAGAGCTGCACGACCAAGCCGTCGAGCGGCGACTTGATGAGCCGGCGCTCGATCGCGTTTTCCGCCGCCTCCACCTCGACGCCCTTCGAGACGGCCGCCAGCGACGACATCTTTCTCTCCAGCTCCGACTGCTCGATCTGCAGCTCCCCCTTCTGTTCGTTGAGCCGCAGCCGGTCGCGCTCCACTTCCGTCACGCTGCCCGGCACCTTGCGGTTGGATTCGTCGGCTTTGCGGTATTCCGCCTCGGCAACCCTCTCCGCAGCCACCGAATACCGCACGTCCACGTCGCTGGCCGCCTTGGCCACGGCTTGGTCATGTTCGGCCTGGGCCTTGCGCCGCTCCATCTGCGGCTGGCTGTCGTCGATCCGCGCGATCACCTGCCCGCGGCGCACGCCATCGCCCTCGCGGACGAGCAGTTCCACGAGCACGCCCGCCTCGCGGGCTGGCACCTTGGCCTCCTCGTCGGGCGAAACGAGGCAGTTGAGCAACACCGGCTCCGACGCCGCGGCCGCGTCGGCTGCGGCCATCACGACCAGCAGCCCTGTCAGGATCGTCTTGAGCATGCCGAAGTCTCCCTCGTTTCACCACAGCCGGAAGAGCACCTGCGACTGAAAGAACGCCAGCAGGTCGTGAAACCACACGTAACCCAACGGCCGCGAACCGCAGTTGATCCGCGCCGTCACCGTGGCCCCCGCGCCGAGCTCCTCCTTCTCGTGCCGCGTGGGATCGATGGTGATCCGCACGAGCACCGTGTTGCCCTGCTCCCCGCGCACCTCCGCCTGCTCGTGGATCTCGCGGACGGAGCCGCGATGCCGCGTGCCCGGATCCGTGGCCAGGATGTAATCGACTTCCAGTTCGCGGCCGCCTGCCTGGGCCTCGCTCCACGCCCGGTTGACGTGGCCGAGCCGGTCGTCGGGCATGTGGATCTCGAGTTCCCACGGGCCCGTCTTATCTGCAACGCTGAGCAGCACCTGTCCCTTCTGCACGGGCCGTAGAAGGAGCCGGTCGCGTACCTGCCAGGTCACGATCACGCCGTCGATCGGGCTGCGGACTTCGAGGTCCTTCTTCTTGGTGGCGTAGAGCGTGAGCTGCTGGGTGAGGCTCTCGATCTCCCGCTCCAGCTGCGCCGCCTGGCCGGCCATCCGCGTCCGCTCGTCGGCGGTGATTTTCGCGTCTTCGAGGATCGCCCGCCGCGTCGAGACGAGCTGCTGCTCGCTCGCCGCCTTGCGGCCCAGCACGTCGGTGATCGCCACCTCGAGATCGGTGTTGCGGAGGGTGGCCAGCAGCTGACCGGTCGCGACAGCGGCGCCGTTCTGCATGACCGGCTCGATGGTGTCGACCACGCCGTCGATCTCGGCGAACACGTCGCGGCGATGCACCGGCTCGAGCGTGCCCTTGCCCTCCAGCCGCAGATCGGCCGGCACGAGCACGAGCGCCGCCACCGCGGCCACCGCCGCAAGCGCCGCCAGCACCGTCTTTGGCAGGTTGCGGGCGGCCGTCAGCGCCCGCGACTTGCCCAGCAGGTCGAGCAGCGGAAAGAGAGGCAGCGAGGCGTGCGCGAGCGCGTTGGCCAGGGCGATCTGGCCATGCTCGGCGACCAGTTCGACGCGGGCCCGCTTGCCCTCTTCGAACGACCGCGATGAAAACCACTCGGCTACGAGGGCCCCGACCGGTTCGGCCGGCTCGCGCGGCGCCGCCTCCGCCTTCGCCACCGCCACGGCGTCGACGCCTCCCTGCTTCACCACCGGCGCGGGCCGCGGCTTGAAGAGCGGGAGGACGGCCAGGGCCGAGGCGTGGGATTCGTCGACGTATTGCTCGAGTTCCTCCTCGATCTGCGGCGGCAGCTCACGGCTCGGATCGGGGTGCCAGAGCGGCTCGCCGGCCCTCGCCACCACCCGCACCAAGGCCTCGATCAGCTGCACCGCTGATGCCCGTCGCTCCACCGACTCCTGGCCGCTGACGGCCTCGAGCACGAGCCGACGGCCCCGTTTCACGAGCACGCTCACGCGGTCGCAGCCGATGATCCGCCGCCCCTCGTTGGCGAGCACAAAGGCCGTGGCCAGCGGATCGAGCGTCTCGTGCACCGCGCGGCTGAACCGGTCGACCTGGGCGAGCGTGGTCTGCTGGGCATCGAGCGCCCGCAGTTGCCGTCGCTCGAGGAAGCCGCCGGCCACTCCCGACACCTGGTCGAGAAACGTCAGGTAGCCCTGCTGCACGTCGGCCTGGGCGGGCCTGTGGAACACTTCGACCAGGCCGGCGCGGGCGCCGGACTTCTCGATCGGCGCGGTGATGACGAGAAGATCGGTGGGATTGCCCGCCACGGCGGTGCCCGCGGCGTCGTTGAGGTTTGCCCGCGGCGGAACGAGCATCCCCGTGGCGCTGGAGAGGAGCGTGTGCACCAGCTTCCCGTGGGCCTGCTGGGCTTCGGGAGTCTGTCCAATTCCCGTCGCCTGCATGCCTCCCTGGCAGACCGCTTCCACCCGGCCCTGTTCCCCAACGAGCCATACCAAGCCCGCGACGGCCCCCATCGCCTGGAGGACGCGGTCGAGGAGGCCGCGGAAAAAATCAGCCTCCGTCACGTCAGACCGTGACAAAGCCTCGATTTCGCCGACGATCCGCCGGATCTGGGTCCTGGCCTCTTCCACGGCCTGGGCATCGACGGTGCTCATGGGTCGCCTGTCCCGGTGAATCAGCTGTGGCTCATGCCTTGGCCTGCGGTTGCGGCACGATCCGCCGTTGCACGTCCGTCTCCAGCACACCGAAGGCCTGCTCATGCCGCTGGACGGCCATCACGAGCGCCGCCGCCAGCCGCTTGGCCGTGAAGAAATTGACGATGATCCGCTGGGTGAGTTGGATTGTCTCCGCCGTCGGGCCGCCGACCTGCTTGTTGAGGCCGAAGTCGACGATCAGTTCCTCGGGCGTGCCCGTCACGCGGCAGAAATTCGCGTACGTGGCGACGATGTGGGATTCATCGACCGGAACCGCCATCTGCTCAGGAAAGGGCCGCTGCGC
The DNA here is from genome assembly GCA_044234625.1 of Pirellulales bacterium. GTDB lineage: Bacteria > Planctomycetota > Planctomycetia > Pirellulales > UBA1268 > CACORA01. The sequence goes on from JBIIIP010000013.1 coordinate 4,293, forward strand.
GGGATGTGGATCATCGACCATGGTCACCTCGGGGAGAAAGCCGGAGAAAACGTTACTATATCAACTCTTCGTGCCGCCGGGGCCGCGAAACGGCGGGCGGCCGGTCAAGCGGGGGTTTCCGACGGCGCGGACCGTTGTCCGTGTCGGCGCAGCCATGCGGGCGAGACGAACCGGCGCATGATGGCCGTGAAGGCGCGCTGGGCGTCGCGCTGCCACGGTCCCGGAGCCGCGTCGGGGCGGATCTCGAGACCCTCGAAGCGGAGTCGGATCGGCCAGCCGCGAGACGTGGCCAGGGCGTCGAACCGCTCGGCGATCCGCAGCGTCCACGCCGCGCCGAGGGTTTCGCGGAGGGCGAGAAATGGCGGGTCGATCAGGGTGGCGAGAGGATCGCCCGCGGCGGCTGATCGGCGGCCATGGGCTGCCCAGGCCTGTGCCAGGGCGATTCCGGTGGCAGAGGCGCCGAGGGCCGTGCCGATGCCATCGACGGCCGGCGTGGAGATGATCTGCGAGACCTGACTCTCGGGATCGATGAGCGGCAGGAATGGCCGCATGAGGATCATCAGTCCGATCGTGAAAAGCGTGGCGGCGAAGCGTCGCCGCGTGCCGATGAAGTTCAGCCAGCCCACGAGCGCGATGATGAGAATCAGCCAGGATTCGAGCGGATGAACCGCCGGCAGGCTGCCGGGCCGCGCGAGTGCCGCCGACGCCGCCGGCAGGGCGAGCACGATGGCGAGCGTGGCCACGATGAACTGCCACACACCATGCTGCGGCCGCTTCGCGCCCAAGAGGGCGAGCGTGGGGCAGAGGGCCAGCGAGACGACGAGCAGCCGCACGGATGCCGCCGCTGCCGGCTGGGCGAGCCCGCCGCCGGCCCGCACCACCAGTTCGCCGGCCAGCGCTGCCCAGGCCACCACGCCCCAGATGGCGGCGGGCAGGGCCGTGCTGCCGCGCACCAGCCACGCGCCGCCGGCGGTGGCGATGAGGCCGGCAACGGCGGCCAGGCAGGAAATTAGTGCGCAGCGCATGCGGTGAGCCTACCGCACGGGCCGGCCGTCTTCCCGTTCGGCCCGTGCGACCGTGACGGTGGAAACGGTCGTGCCGGTTTCACCGGAATCGGTGGGGGCGGGGACTCGGCGGCGCCGATGAAACCCGGCTCGAGAACGCCGTGGCCGGCAATTCTCCACGCGGAAACTCTCCAATGAGTCGGCTCTCTTCGGCACAGGTGCATGGCACCAGGTGGTGGGCGGCGGTGTGCCTGCTCGGGGCGTTCGCTACGGCGCCGTCCGCCAACGCGATTGAGATGTTCACCTTCTTCGGCGACGGCAGCCGCATCGGGCTGCCGAATCTGGAAGTGCCCATCGAGGCCTATCCCGGCATCCCGCTTCGCAGCGATCGCATCCGCGCCCGCAGGCGGGCGATGCAAAACCCCGGTCAGCCGGTGCGCGTCGGACCGCCGGGAGGCATCACGATTCGCTCGCTGCCCGCCAGCCAGCCCATGGCCGTTCCACGCGGTCCGCGGTGAAGCGGATCACGCGGGGTGGCCGGTGGGCTGCACTGGCCGCTGAACAAGCTATTCCTTCTTCAGTTTCGCGAGCAAATCCTGCGCGTCCGGCCGCGTGGCGAACATCGGCTCGTTGGCCAGTACCTCCTCGAGGATCTTCTGGGCCCGATCCCGCTCGCCGCGGTCGGAGAGCAGCTTTGCCACGTAATACGCGCCGTCGGTCGTGAGGAGATTGTTTTGCGTGATCTGCGCCAGGATCTTCTCGGCATCCTCGCGGCGACCCAGCTTGTAATACACCCACGCCAGCGTGGTCAGGGCGTTGACCTGCTGCGGCGAGCCCTCGCGGTGCATCGCCACGTTGGCCTCGGCCATCTCGAGAGCCCGCTGCTGTGAATCGCGATCCGGCGACTCGATCAGCACCAGGGCCAGCGAGTTCGACGCCGGAAAATTGCCCGGCGACTGCACGTGGGCCTCGTAGAAATACTTCTCGGCCGTCGGATAGTCGCGGGCCACGCGGGCGATCGCCCCGCGCACCACCCTTCCCTCGAGGCTCTTGGCGTCGAGTTTGAGGGCGTCGTCGGCAATCTTCTTGGCGTTTTCCAGGTCGTTCTGGCCGAGAAACCACTGGGCGGCCGCGAGCAACACGGCTGGATCCTTCGGCGCGGCCTGGACGGCGGCGTCGATGAGCTTCTTGGCCGTCTCACGCTTCTTGGAATCGTCGTAGAGCCGAGCCATCGCCAGTTCGGGCTGCACAGCCTTCTCGTCGAGTTTCTTGGCATCGCGGAACTGCTGCAAGGCCTCGGTCGGCTTGTTGAGCTGGAAGAGCACGATGCCCATCCGCTGGTGGGCGCTGGCGTTGTCGGGGTCGAGTTCCAGCCACTTCGTCAGATGGCCCTGGGCCACCTCCCACTGCTTGCGGGCCTCCGCCACGGCGGCGCTGCCCGCCGCACAGCGGATCTCAAAGTCGCGTTTCCGCTTCGGATTGTCGACATACTCGTTGGTGAGCACGGTCGCCTTGTCGAAGAGAACGCTCGCGTCGGTGATCCGCCGATCCTGGAACGCGAGATCACCCATCATCAGGTAGGGCTCAGGGTCGCCGGCGAACTTCACGGCCGAGTCCTCCAACTCCGCTCGAGCCGGACCAAGCTGGTTCACGCTCAGCCACAGCATGGCCATCATCACTCCCGGCGGCGGGAGCTTCGCATTGTTCGTCCTGGCCCGCTCGAGGATTGCACGGCAGCCATCGATGTCACGGTCGCGAAAACGCGTGATCGCGTTGGTCACTTCCTTGGTGGCCGATTCGTCGGACACGGCCTTGCCGATGAGCGTCTGGGCCGTCACCTGGGCCTGAGCGGGGCTCGCGGATACGACCGCCGCTACGAAGATTCCGGCGAGCCACGCGGCTGATCCATGCAGTTTTACACAATGCAACATAGTCTAAGGTCCTCCCGTTGGGATGATACTCTATCTGCCGGTCGCGTTTTTTTCCAGAGGCAGGAACGGGAGGTCACCGACAGTGACGGGAGCCGTCTTCGAACGCGAAGTGCGGGTCGTGCCCCGGTCACGTGGGCTGGCGGTGGCCCGCACGGTCTACGCCGGATCACTCCTCGGCATCATCGCCACCTGCTGGCTGGTGATCACCGGCACCCAGTCGGTGACCACGGCCGGCGACACGGCCCGTTTCGGGGCCACGCTGATGCGGATTCTCGCTCCCCTGCAGCTGACCCTCGCCATGCTGGCCGCCGCGCTCTCGAGCACGGTGGCCGTGACCGGCGAAAAGGACCGCCGGACGCTCGAACTGCTGCTGGTCAGCCGGCTCACCGACGCCCAGCTCGTGCTCGGAAAGCTCGGAGGCAGCCTCGTTCGGGTGCTGGTGCTGCTGATCGGAGCCGTGCCGGTGTTTGCGGTGGCGGGACTGTTTGGTGGCGTGACGGCCGACCAATTGAGCCGGGTGTTCATCGTCACCGCCGCCGCGGCCATGGCTGCGGCGAGCGTGTCCACGACCGTGGCCTTTTGGAAGGAAACGACCTTCCAGGCCCTCGCCATGGCGGCCTTCGCCCTCGTGGCCTGGATCGGTCTCGGCGAGATGGTAGCCGCGCGGTTCGGCCCTGCGGCCGGTGACATCCTCTCACCGGCCCGGGCAGTCTTTGCGGCGCTGCGGCCCGGGGATGGCGGCGTGGGCGGCTTTCTCGGCGTGTGTGCGGTGGTGATCATGGTCAGCAATGCCATCGGAGTGATCGGTGTTCGGCCTTGGAACGTAGCCCGCGAGCGGCAACGCGCGCCGGGCGCCCCAGTCAACGCCGCGCGGGCCCGACGCCGCGACCAGCGCATCGTGTGGGAGAACCCCATCCTGTGGCGCGAGATCTGCACGCGGGCACACGGCCGGCAGCTCGTGCTCGTGCGGCTCGCCTGGCTCGTGCTTTTCGGGGCCGCGGTGGCCGGCATCGCCACCGAGGCCTCGGCAACGCGGCCTGATCGGATCGCCGTGGCGGTGGCCGTGATCCCCATGGCGCTGGCGAGCCTCCTGGCAGTGGCGGCCCTGGCGGTGACGAGCATCACCACCGAGCGCGACCGGGGCGCGCTGGATGTGCTCCTCGTGACCGACCTGGAGCCGGCCGAATTCGTCTGGGGGAAGATCGTCGGCGTCCTCGCCGTCGCCCGGGAAATCGTGGCCTTGCCGCTCGTGCTCTGCGTCGCCCTCGTGGCGGGGGGGGTGGCGACCGTGGAGGATGGGCTCTTCCTCGCGATCGGCATGATGATCCTGCTCTTCTTCGCCGCCGTGCTCGGCATCTTCGTCGGGCTCTCCTACGCGTCGTCGCGGCAGGCGATCGCCGTCGCGCTGGGCACCGTGGCCTTTCTCTTCGTCGGCGTGGCGACGGCGATGCGGATCATGGTGGCCTTCGGCTCGAGCTTCGAGCTGCAGTTGGCCCCGTTTCTCGCCGTCATCGTCGGCGGCGCGGTCGGCCTCTATGCCGCGCTTTCGGCGCGGAGCCCGTCGCCCGCGATCGCCTGGGCGGCGGCGATCCTCCCCGCGCTCACGTTCGTGGGGATCACCGGTTTTCTGCAGGGCAACTCCCTGCAGGTGCTGTTGGTCGCGGCGGTCGCCTACGGCTTCGCGACCGCGGCCATGCTGGTGCCGGCGATCGGCGCCTTCGACCTCCTCACGGGCCGCACCACCGGCGGCTGACGTCCATCCGACCCTCGTGACGCGCCGGCTCTCCCACCGTGGCGACAGACCTCTGGTCTGTCCTTGCTCATGCCCTTTCCACCTCTCTCCCACCGTCCGCTACTGCGTAGCCTTCGACAGAGCCGCCATGCGGGCGGCAATCTCAGGTGAAGCCTCCCCCTTTGCGATCGCCTGCCGATAGCTCTCGCGCGCGTCGTCGGCGCGGCCGAGTGCCTCCTGCGCCATTCCCTCGAGCGCCAGCACACCCGCCGGCAGTTCGTTGGGGCCGTAGGTCTCGCCGAGAATGGCCAGTGTCGCGAGCGCCCGCTGGGGCTTGTCGAGCCGCCGGTAGACCTCCGCCGTGTCGAAGAGCACCGCGCGGTCGTCGGGAGCCGCGGCCAACGCACGGTGGAAATCGGCGAGGGCATCCTCGGGACGGCCCCGCGCCAGCGCCACCTGCCCGTGCAGGTGCCATGCGTCCGCCGCCTGCGGCGCCACCCGCACCGCCTCGCCCGACAACCGGTCGGCGTCGTCGAGGAGGCCGAGTTCGAGATACATCCGCCCCGCATCGACGCATAGCGACGCATCGCCCGGAGACAGTTCGACCGCTTTCGCCATCTGGGCCACGGCCTGCACCTTCTCTCCGCGCTTCCAGAGAACGTGGGCATAGTGCCGCCGCGCTTCCACGTCGGCGGGGCAGGCCTTCACGGCGTTCGCGAGCAGGCTTTCGGCCCGTACGAGGTCTTGCTGGTCGGCAGCCGACAGGCCTTGGTTGCACAACCGCCGCGCTGCCGCCACCTCCTCCGGCACGGGATCGCGGTGCGGCATCAGCCGGCAGCCTGCCGCAGCGATCGCGCACACCGTCATGACCGCCAGGGCGGATGCCGGCGGCGACTGTCGGCGGAACATCATCGGGCGCATCCTCTCCGCGTCGGCCCGTGCCGTGGCGAACGCCGCGCGACGGTAGGCGTTTTCCCCGGCTCGCTCAACGGCTGCCTGCGGCCCCGGTGGTCACGCGGGTCTGCCTTGTCCACCAGAATTTGCTGGCTTGCCAGTCCGCCGCGCCGCGGGACGATCCGCCGGCCGAAGCGGCCTTGTGGCCCGCCGCGGCCGCGGCCTACGACTGCCGCATGCGAGACCGTGAGCCCCGCCTTTCCACCGCCTGCGTCTTCCTCCGTTGCGGCTGGCTGGCCGTGGCATGGATCGCCGCGGCCGGCTGCGAGGTTCGTGAGGAGCTGGTCGAGCCATCACGGGCCACGGCCGATCGGCTCCTACGGGCCGAAGCGCTCGCGTCCGGCGGACTGCTCGGCGCCGCAAAGGGCGGCAGCGTCGCCGATCGCGAAAGCATCGAATACGTGGAGAGCCTGCCGGCGGCTCGCGGTCGCGCCACCAGCGATGCCCGGCCCGTGCTCGTGGTCTGCCGGGCAGCCTGGTGCCGCTGGAGCACCGAGATCGCCCAGGGCGCCCTCGCCGATCCCCGTGTGGTGGCGCTTTCGCGGCGGTTCGTCTGCGTCATGCTCGACGCCGACAGGCACGCCGATGCCTGCCGCGGATTGAGCGTCACCGCCTTCCCCACCGTGCTCATCCTCGCGGCCGATGGCACCGAGCGGAGTCGCACCGTGGGTCGGCCCCCGGCCGAATCGCTCGTGGCCGCGATGGAATCGGGGCTCTCCTCCTCCGTCGCTGCCGGCGGCTCGGCGACGCGGCGGTAGCAGCACCGCGCATGCGGCTCTTTCGTGTAGCATGCGATTCATGAGCGAGAAGAAGTTTCACGCCTATCCCTGGTGGAGCCCGCGGTTCTGGCACGGCATGCCCCTGAAGGTGTGGCTGCCGTTGGTGGCGGAGCACAAGGCCCGGGCATCGCTCTCGCGCTGGGGGCTGATGGCCACCATCACCACGGCCGCTGTCTTCAATTCCGTGTGCGAACCCTTGGCGGCGGCGCGGTTTCGGCGGCAGCTGCGCGAGCGGGCGGTGCCCCCCGACCCACTGTTCATTCTCGGCCACTGGCGGTCCGGCACGACGCTGCTCCACGAGATGCTCATGCTCGACGAGCAGTTCTTCTGCCCGTCGACCTACCAATGCTTCGCCCCCGGCCACTTTCTCATCACCGAGGGGCTGGTGACGTCGGCCCTGAGCTGGATCATGCCGTCCAAGCGGCCGATGGACGACGTCTCCGCCGGCTGGCACCGGCCGCAGGAAGACGAGTTCGCGCTCGTGAACATGGGCGCGCCTTCCCCCTACCGCCGAATGGCGTTTCCCGTCACGTCGTCGGACCGGCCCGAGGCGCTGGACGTGGCATCGCTCCCCGCTGCCGACCGCCAACGCTGGCAGGACGCTTTCGTGAGATTTCTGCGGATGCTCGCCGTGCGCGACGCGCGGCGACCGGTGCTCAAGAGCCCTCCGCACACGGCCCGCATGGGCGTGCTGGCGGGGATGTTTCCCGAGGCACGGTTCCTGCACGTGGTCCGCGACCCGTTCGTCGTCTTCCCATCCACGCTGCGGCTCTGGCGATCGCTGCACCACGTGCAGTCGCTGCAGGTTGACCCAGGCGACACGCTGGAAGGCTACGTGTTCGCCGCCTTCGACGAGATGTACGCCGCCTTCGAGCGCGATCGGGCCCAGCTCGGCCCCGACCGGCTCCACGAGATCCGCTACGAGGATCTCGTCGCCGACCCGGTGGGCCGCATGGAAGAGGCCTATTCCCGGCTGTCGCTCGGTGACTTCGGCCGTGTCCGCTCGCGGTTCGAAGAGATGGCGCGGTCGATGAAGCGATACAAGACCAACACCTACGACTTCGATCCGCGGCTCGTGGCCGAGATCGCCCGCCGCTGGCAGCCGTTCATCGATCGCTACGGCTACCAGGTCCCGCCACCGGCCGGCGGCGGGACTGTTCCCGCATGAGCTTCACCTTCGGATCGGCCTGCAGGCTCTTGGCTTCGTCCTGATACTCCTCTGGTGTCATGCGGATGCGGGCCTCGAACCGCCGGCGGGCCAGGGCCCATTGCAGGGCCGCCACGCCGGCCGCCACGCCAGCCAGCGGAATGAGCGCCCGCTGGCCGCGGGCGATGAGCCGGGACGGATCGGCGGCCATGTCGGCCACGTCCACCGCGGCCAGCAGCGGGGCTATCGACCAGACGGCTGCGGCGAGAAGCACGGCCAACGCGATCGAGTTTCCGACCAGCGCGCGGAGCGTGGACCACGAGCAGATGCGTGACAGGCCGGCCAGTGGATCGATCCGCTGCCACGCCGGCGCGACCCGCCCCGGACGCCAGGCCACGCCGTCGAGCAGCACCCGCACTCCGATCCCTGCGGCGCCGCTGGCGAGCACGACGGCGACCGTGGGCAGGAAGAGCCGCAGGTCGACCAGCAAGGTCGGGTCGAAGGCGGCATCATCGCCGGCGGTTGCCAGCGTCGCACGCAGCATCGCGGCGGCGGTGGGCAGCGTGGCGGCCGCCCAGGCCGGCGCCAGCGCCACGGCCACGAGCACCGCGGCCAGCCAGGCGGGCAGTGACGACAGCGGCATCATGCCCTGCTGCCGCGCCGCCTCGCGACGCCGCGGTGTCGCCGGAATCGTACGGTCGGATGGGTCGGCCATGGCAGTGCTCGCGGGTTACCCGAACAGTCTCTCGATGGCGGCATGCATGAGCGCGGCCGATGAGGCGGACCAGACGTCGAGGCCCATGGCGAAAGCAGCCAGGAGCACGAGCGCCGCCAAGCCCTGCAGAAATCCCGCCGCCGGTGCGAACGGGACTGCCCGGAGGCAGATCGCGCTGGCGAGATGAAAGGCCACCACCGCGGCCAGGACCGGCATGGCCAGCGCGACGGCCAGCGACACGGCGGAGGAAACCGCCGTGAGGGCGATTTCAACCGCGCCAGCCGGGGGCCACGCGACGCCGGGAGCAGCGGCGAAAACGCTTCCCACGGGTAGGCCGCGGACGCTGTCGACGAGGCCGCCGACCACCGCCACCTGCCCTCCGGCGGCGCAGAACGCCGCCAAGCCGACCCACCAGGCCAGGCGGTCGACGCCCGCCGCGGGCCCGCCGCCGGACTCCGCGAAGTCGTCGGCCCACGACAGCCCCGACACGCTTCCCAGTAGGCTGCCGGCCCAGCCAGCCGCCGCCACGACCGCCGCCACGGCGGTGCCGAGCGCGAGCCCCACCACGGCTTCGCCGGCGACCACGACCGGCCAGGCGTCGAGGACGGCGGTCGGCGGCCAGGCGGCGACCGCCGCCGGCCAGGCGGCGACCGCCAGCGCCACGGCCAGCGCCATCCGCACGCCGGCCGACACACCCGGGAAGGCGGGCAGCGTGGCCGCGACGACGGCCACGGCCAGCCGCGCGACGAGGCCCATGGCAATCACGGCCGCCGCATCGAAACCGGTGACGAAAGGCATGGCCGCGGCTCCGTCATGGCCCGCCGACCGTCGACCGCACGAGATCGACGAGCCGTTCGAGCATCCACGGCAAGGCGAGGAACAGCACCGCCGCCATCGCCACCAGCCGGGGCACGAGACCGACGAGCGATTCATGGATGCCGGTGGCAGCCTGCACGAGGCCCATCACCGTGGCCCCGAGAAAGCCCACGATCAGCACGGGCGCGGCCGCCAACAGCCCCGTCACGATCGCCTGCCGCACCAGTTCGATGAGATCGGCTTCCTGCACGAACGCTCCTTTGCGGCCCGGGCGGTGATCAGGTGGACGCCGGCCAGACGCTGTCGAGCAGCGACTTCACCACCAGCGACCAGCCGTCGGCCATCACGAACACGAGCAGCTTGAGGGGCAACGACACCAGCGTCGGAGGCAGCATGACGAGGCCCGTGGAAACCACGAGCGTGGCCACGATCACGTCCAGCACCAGGAATGGCAGCAGCATCCGAAAGCCGATCGTGAACGCCGTCTCCAACTCGCTCACCAGAAACGCGGGCAGCAGCGTTTCGACCGGCACGTCGTCGTAGGTGGCCACTTCCTTGGGTGCCGTGGGGTGCCGCTCCAGGAAGAGGAGCATCGTGTCGCGATTGCCCGCCTGCTCGATCTGCCCGGCCATCCAGCGGCGGATCGGGAGCGTGCCCTGTTCGTAGGCCTGCGCGAGCGTGATCGTGCCGGCCTGATACGGCTCCACGCCGGCCCGGTAGGCCGACGACCACACCGGCCACATGACCATCGCGGAGAGGAACAGAGCCAGCGAAGTCACGATCTGGTTGGAGGGGAGCTGCGCCGCGCCGAGGCCCTGCCGCACGAGCGACAAGACGACTGACATCCGCACGAAGCAGGTGGTCATGAGAAGCACGGCCGGGGCCAGGCTCACCACCGTAAACATCACCGCCGCCGAGAGGGCGGCATCCAGCGACCGCGTGCCGACGAGCGACCGCACCGCGGCGGTCACGCCATCGAGTCCCCCCGGCGCGGCGGCCGCGGCGGCCGGCTGGGTGGCGGCGTCTGCGGCGGCGAGGGCCACTGGTTCAGCGGCCTGCGCGGCCGCCGAGGCCACGAGCAGGCACGCCACCAGCGCGGCTGCGACCGTGCGGCGCATGGGCCGGAGCGGTGGCTGTTGGCCGCGGCAGGCAGCGGTGATGCGGGCCGTGGCCTCGGGATCGGCAATCTCGGAAAGCGTCTGGCAGCCCGACGACGACACGCTCACGAGCAGCGTCTTGGGGCCGAACCGCACGATCCGCACGGCCTGCTGGCCGCCAAGCGTTGCCGAGCCGAGGACCTCGTAGACGTCGGGCGGCAGGCCCGTAAGCCGACGCCGGGCCACGAAGCGGAGGCCGCCGAACACCGCGAGCACGGCTGCAAGGGAGGCGACGACGCGCCAATCGAGCGGGCTTGGCGGCGCGGCCGGCAAGGGACGCAAAGGCGTGGGCGGCCGCTCTGCGAGCGGCACCGTCGGCAGGTCGAGGCCCGCCGGCTCGGGCGGTTCCGGTGCCGCCGGTTCCCCGCGACAAGCCGTTGCCGACACGGCCATCACTGCGACCAGCAGGGCCGCGGCCAGCGCGAGTGGCTTCGGTTTCGCAGCATTCATGCGGCCACCCGGTCGAGAGGTTCGTGGCCGCGATCGGCATCGCGAGGCCGCGACCAGTCGATCGTCGTCGGCTCCCGGCCGGAAGCCTGCGCGGGGAAGTCGCGGCGGCGCGATCCGGCCCACCACATCCACGCCGCCAGCAGGCCCACGCACACGCACGTGGCGGCGATCCACGTCTGCTTGGGGATCGTGGCGGCGTCGTCGACGGGGATGCCGAGCGCCCGGAGCAGTTGCCGCAGGCTGGCGACGATCTCCGGCTCGTCCGCCGCGGTGGCCGGGGCGGTCGCCGCAGAGGCGTCGGCGACGGCCGCCGACACCGCCGCGGGCGGCGGCGCGGCCGGGCCCTCGCGCCGGGCGGCCGGCGTCGCGAACGAGGTGATCACGACGCGCCGGTCGGCGGGATCGGGCGTGGGAGGAAGAAGCCCCAGCACGTGCTGCCGGAGGCGATCGAGCTCGTGGCGTTCCGCAGCCGCGCGGTCGTCGCCACCGGCGCGCGATGCGACCGCTGCGAGCGAGGTCTCGGGAACGGCGATCGCCACCTGCACTTTCACCGGCACGTCGGCGACCGCTGCAGCCACGGGCGCGGGCGCGGCGATGGGCTTGGCCGGGGGCGGGGAGACGGCGATCTCGGCCGGGGCGTTGGCAGCCGCGTTTGGCTGCGGGGGTGCGGCCGCGAACTCTTCGGGCTCCGGTGCCGCCGGAGCGGGAGGCGCGGGTGGCCCGAACTCGATCGCCACATCGACCGTCGCGCCCTTCACGAAGGCCAGCGCCTGCCGGATCTTGTCGGCCAGATGCCGTTCGTGGGCGATGGCGCGGGCGAGCGTGGGGTCGACGGCCGCCACGGCGGGGGCGTCTTCGAGCGGGCCGGCATGAACGCGACCGCTGCGCAGATCGGTGACGGCGACGCGATCGGGGGCGAGCCCTGCGATCGAAGCGGCCACGAGCACGCGGATCGCCTCCACCCGGGCCCGATCGAGGTCGGCGTCGGGCTGCGTGCGGACGCTCACGCTGGCCGTCTTCACGCGGGCACCCCGCAGGCCCCCGGCGGTGGGATCGTCGTCGACGTCATACAGCACTGCCGCCCGCTCGATGCCGGGCATCGAGCAGATCACGAGCGCCAGTTCGTCCTGCGTGGCCACGCGGAGAATCTCCGATTGCACCGCCCTGCTCTGCCACGGGCTGTTGCTTTCCAACGCCCGCCGCAGGCTGCCGCCGAACTCGCGAGGCAAGGCCTCGGCGTCGACCAGCGCCCGCATGTAGGCGCTCTGGCGGGCCCGCGGCACCCACACCCGGCCCCCCTCGGTGCGGTAGTCGGTGAGCTGCGCTCGATCGAACGCCGCCTCCATGATCGCCAGTTCCGACGAAGGCAGCACCGAGCCAGAGAGCAGCTCCACCTCCTCATGCCGCGGGCGGTCGCGAACGAGCCAGGTCGCCCATGCGATCGAGGCCACGACGAGGCCGAGGGCGACGACCTGGGCCGGGCTGACGAGGCTGCGGCTGCGGGGAGAGAGATGGTGAACGTCCATGCCGTCTGTTCCTGTTCGTCAGGCCGCCATCCGCCCGGCGGCACGGTGCGGAAGCAGCAGCGTGACCGCGCGGCCCCCTTCCGGGCAGCCATCGACCCGGAGGGCGGCGCCGATCCGCGCTGCCTGCGACCGGACGGCGGCGAGAGTGATGTCGAGGGCGCGCGGTGATGCCGGGCCCGAGTCAGCGATTTCGATCTCCAGGCGACCAGCCTGCCGCACGCTGGTGATCACCACTTCGTGCACGGCGGGAGCGTCGCTCGGTGCGGGCGGGCAGGAGGCTGCCGCGAGCGCTGCCTCGATGAGCGCGTGCAGCATCCCTCGCGCGACGGCCGGCTCGGCATCGACGACGTGGGCGGGATCGACGTCGATCGTCACTCGCGGCGATCGCGCCGCAGCCCGGTCGCCGGAGGGCGCGAGCCGTGCGACGATCTCCTCGACGAGGGGCAGGAGTGGAAACGGCATCGGCAGAACCTCCAGGCTTCCATGCCGGCAGGCGTTGGACGGCTAGCGGGCACAAGCCGGCCGCATCGGCACCGACGCGCCGCAGATCTCGTCCATGAGCCAGCGGTTCACGTCGCACAGGATCGCTTTGGAAAGCTGGTTGCGGTCGGGATAGATCCGCATCGCCAGCGACGCGCCCGCGGCGTGGAACAGCCGCAGCGTCTGGTCGGTGTGCCGCGCGGCGTCCGGCGATGGATCGCCATGGCAGCAGAGCAGCATGGGCAGGCTCCGCACGTCGAAGAGCCGGGAAAACAGCCCCTCCGCCAGCGGAAACGGCCCACCCAGTGAGACCACCCCGGCGAAGGACTGCGGATGACGGCAGGCGATGCGGAAGGCGTCGCCGCCCCCGCCCCCGACGCCCACGAGAAAGATGCGGTCGGCGTGGACGGAAAGCCGCTCGCACACCCGATCGATCGAGCGCCACACCGCCGGTTCGCGTTCCCCATCGTCGGCACCGGGCACGACGGCGATGAAATTCCGCAGGCTCACCCGCTTCATCACCCGGCCGAGGTCGAAACCGGCATCCGTGCGGTCGGGCAGCCAGACCACGAGTGGATAGTCGTAGCCCGCCTCGTAGCCCAGCGGCGTGAACAGGCTGTCGTCGCCGAGCCACTCCTGGGCCGGCATCCGCGCGCGGGCCAGCGGACGGCCTTCCGTGGGCCGGGCAGCCGTGCGCGAGGCGGATCGTCGTTTCGGAAAGCGACCGTTCATCGGACACCTTGTGGAAGCGGGCTCGGACTTCGCTCAGCAGGCCGCAGACGGGCAAAACCCCTGAGACGAACGGGGTTTGTAGCGAAAGCACCGGGCAGCGACAACGCCAGCCCAGGGCCGGAAATCAAGCCGCGCCGGCCGCGAGAGAAGCTGGGTAAGCGGGGCCGGAGGAGCCGGTTGTGCCCGGGATCAAGGGCGTTGACGCGTCGTGCTTCCGGCCCGTCTTCCGCGCTGCCCGTGCCCCGTCACCGTCACCGCGCGGAGCCGGTGAGACGATCCATGGCCGCCACGAGTTCCTTCACCGCGGCGATGCTTTTGTCGAGCGCGGCCCGCTCGTCGGGGAGAAGATTCAACTCGATCACCTTCTCCACGCCGCCGCTCCCCAGGATCACCGGCACGCCCACGAAGTAGCCCCCCGCCCCGTATTGCTTGTCACAGTAGGCGGCGCAGGGCACGAGACGCTTCTTGTCACGGACCACCGCCTCCACCATCTGCGCCGTGGCCGCCGCCGGGGCGTAGTAGGCGCTGCCCGTCTTCAGCAGGCCCACGATCTCGGCCCCGCCGTTGCGGGCCCGCGTTACGATCGCGTCGAGCTTGTCCTTGGCGATGAGCTGCGTCACCGGAATGCCGCCCACGCTCGTGCAGCTCGGAATCGGCACCATCGTGTCGCCGTGGCCGCCGAGCAGCATCGCGGCGATGTCTTCCACGCTCACGCCGAGCTCCATCGCGAGGAACGCACGATATCGAGCGGTGTCGAGGATGCCGGCCTGGCCGATGACGCGGGCCGCCGGGAAGCCGGTGACCTGGAAGGTCCGTTGCACCATCGCATCGAGCGGATTGGAGACCACGATGACGATGGCGTTCGGGCTCGAGTCGCGGACGTTGGCGGCCACGTCGCCCACGATCCTGGCGTTGGTCGAGAGCAGGTCGTCGCGGCTCATGCCCGGCTTCCGGGCGATGCCGGCCGTCACCACCACAACATCGCTGCCGGCAGTGTCGGCCCAGTCGGTGGTGCCGACCAGCCGCGAGTCGTAGCCCATGATCGGGGCGGCCTGATAAAGATCGAGCGCCTTGCCGGCCGGCATGCCTTCGGTGGCGGGAATGTCGAGGAGGACGATGTCGCCGAGTTCGGCGGCGGCACACCAGTGGGCCGTGGTGGCGCCGACGTTGCCGGCACCGATGATGGAAATCTTCGCGCGTCGCATGCTCTGCTCCTCGGTGGTGGATGATCGGATGTTGTCGCCGCCGCGCGGCGATCCGGCAAGGGCCACGCGTCGGCCACGGGAATCGACCAGCGCAACCGCCTCACTCGGCGGGCGGCATCTGGATGCGGTCGGGCATGCCGGCTCGAGCCTTGCGGGCAGCGCGGCCCGCGTCGCGGGCAAACGACCAGGCGGCCAGCGCCAAGACCAGGCCGATGGCGGCGGCGATCGACAGGAAGATCCAGCCCAGCGTGGTCACGGTGCGCTGCGGCGACGGCCGGGGGGTCCAGGAAAGCTGCCCGGCGATCACCAGCGGCGTTTCCCGGCGGCGGGCCTGCTGCGTGGAATCCCCCTGCGACGAGGAGATCTTCACGGCGGGCAGCTGGTAGCCATACCGCTTCAGGCCGAAGCCCGTGATCCGCACCCGTTCGCCGACGTTGTCGCCGGTGGGCATGCCCTGCGGAAGCGACCGCACGCAGCACACCACCGGAAAATCGTCCTGCACCTTCTTGTCGACCTGGATCAGCGGCGTGGGCACGAACACAAACAGTTCCCAGTAGTGATCCGCCCCCACCTGCTTCCGGCGGGTGGGGTCGTCGATCGTGATCCGGGTCACCTTGCGAGCCGTGCCCTCGATCGTGATGACGTCGCCACGGCGCTTGGCGAACCACTGCTGGCGAGGATCGATGAGCGTGAGGATGTCGGGCGCAGACGCGGCAGCCTCCGCGAGCGCCTCCGGCTTCGCCGCCGCGGCCGCCGCGAGGAGCCCGTAGAAGGCTTCCGTGTCGCCGGCGACGAGCGGTTCGCCATCGGCCACCGTGTCGAAGGAGGAGTAGTCCATTCCCAGCCCGCCGAGCATCGTGGAGGGGTGCCATGCGACCCGCGTTGCCAGCAGCAGCAGCGCGGCCGGCGCGTCGGGCCAGGAGCCCTCCGTGGCGGCTGGAGCCGGCCCGCCGCCGGCGGCCAGCGGCAGGCCGATGGCCGAGGCGGGCTCGTCGATCGCCTGCCAGCGCGGCCAGGCGCGCGGAGCCGCTTCGACGATGGCGTCGACGGCCGCGCCTGCAGCCGTGACGAGCCGCACCACGTCGAGGTGATCGCCGCCGGTGACGGCGGACTCCTCCGCGGAGAGCGGCAGCGGGGCCACATACACCGCGCGGCCGACGACCTTGACGAGCGCATCGCCCCCCGCCGTCGGCAGCGCCGCCGACGCGTCCGCGGCGTCGGCCCGCCAGCGGAGCAGGAGCGGCTCGGGCGTCATCTTCAGCCGGGCCAGCAGTCGGAGGACGATCGCCTGCCGCTCGTCGTTCCACGGACCACCGGCGAAGCTGCCGCGCTCGGCGGCCTCGAGTTTCCAGATCGCCAGCGTGTCAGCGAGCGACTGGCCGGGCCGCAGCCGCGGCTGGTCGTCCTCGGCGCGAACCACGAGCGTTGCGACGACGGCGATCACGAGGGCCGCAGTGCGGAAGGGAGTGGGCATCATGGCGGTGGGTCCTCCTCGGCGGACACGCCGGGCGACGCGTGAGGCCGTTCGGCTGCCGATAGTGTGCGAAGTGCCTCGGACGGGGAGAAGAGTTGCACGTCGGCGAGGGACTTTTCGATGTCGATGGGGGGCGGCGGTTTCGGCGGCTGCGATCCGCGGTTCGCCAGCCATAGGGCCATCAGCGTGAGCAGCACCAGCACCGCCATGGTGATCAACGCCACGCTGCCGATCGCGTCGAGCACTGGCCGGGTGTCGGTCTTGGGCCTCCAAGCCGGCTCGATCGCCATCACGAGCGGCGCCGTGCGGACGGTGTCCTTGGCGGCGTAGGCCCACCGCTTGAAGAAGTAACCGACCACCTCGACCCGCTCGTCGATCGACAGGCCCTCGGGCATGCCGGGGGGCAGTTTGCGGAAGTAGACGACGATCGGTGAGGGGGGGCCGCCGGCCGGCTCCAGCCACCCCTGCCAGTAGCCGTCGATGTCGTACTCGTTGGCCGGTGCCTGCATCCGCTGGAGCCGATGGAGCGTGCCGCGCACGCGCACCAGCCTGCCGCGGAAGGTTCGCGGCTGGCCGTAGAGTTCCGCGAATCCAGTCGGGGGCGTCGCCGACTTCATGAGCTGCTGCTGGTCCATCGATCGCAGCGAGGCCCAGATCTGAAACCACGCCTCACGATCGTCATCGCGGAAGACCGTGTCGTCGCGGACCTTCTCCAGCGAGCTGGCCGACGCGCCGAGCAGCCCTGTGGCGATGAAGGGCTCGGGTTCGGGCTGGATGAGCACGGCGTCTGCCGCCGTGCCCTGGGCGAAGGGGTCCCTGAGCGTGGTGTCGACCTGGGCCACCGGCGGGGGCTCGGCCCGATGAAACCACGTCCGTTCGACCCAGCCCAGCGCGAGTACCACGACCAGTGCGGGGGGCATGAACCGCCAGAACAGCCGCTGCCGTTCGGCCGGGGCGAGATAGTTTTTCGACCGTCGTGCCGGCCGCCTGTCATCGGGCCCGGGATGGAACGTGCGCTCGTTCACGGAAGGGGTTGGCCGGGCATGCCGGCCTGCTTTTGCCGCCGCATCTCCCGCCACACGTAGACCCCGAACGAGCCGACGAGCGTGAACGGCATCGCGAGCATGAGAAGGATGCTGTAAAAGTATCCACGGGCGATGTTCGCGCCCTCCGGGTCGGTGGCCGCGATGCCGTCCTTGCAGTTCGGACAGCCGAATGCATCGGCCGCCACAAGGCAGGCGATGACCACCGCGGCGGCACACAGGGCCCGGATCTTCATACCGGCATTCTATACAGCATCAGGTAGATCACCACGCCGGTGACCGAGACATAGAGCCAGATCGGCAGCGTCACCCTTCCCAGGCGGCGGTGGGCCGCCCACCGGCCGCGCCAGGCCAGGACGAACATGGCGATCGCCAGCACTGGCACCGTGACGGCCAGGAGAATGTGGGAAATGAGGATCGAAAAGTAGACGACCCTGACGGGGCCCCTGCCCTGGAACGGCACATGGCCCACCAGGGCGTGGTAGGAAAGGTAGCAGACGAGAAACACGGCCGACACGATGAATGCCGCGACCATGCAGGCGCGATGGGCTTTCCACTGCCCGCGGGCGATCGCGATCCAGCCGGCGACCAGCAGCGCCGTGGCGATGCCGTTGAGCACGGCGTTGGTCGTCGCGAGCGGATGGACGGCCAGCAGTGGGCTCACGGGGCAGCGGCCTCCGCCGGGGAAGCATCCGCGGCTGTCTGATTCTCGGCCAGCACGTCGCGGATCAGTTTCTCGAGCAGCGCCACGCGATCTGGCTGCAGCAGGTGGTAGCTGCCGCGGAGCCGGCCCTGGCGGTCGAACACCACCCCGCGCTCGGAGTGCACGCCCACTTCCGCGGGAAGGAGAAACGACTCGTTGGCGAGTTTCTTGATCACCGCGAAATCGCCGGTGAGAAACTTCCAGCGGGCCGGGTCGGCCGCGAACCGGTCGGCGTAGCGGCGGAGCGCGTCGGGCGTGTCGTTGTCGGGGTCGCATGTGACGCTGACGGCCATGAAATCGGGGTCGTCGATCGCGCGGAGGATGTCGGCCACGGCCTGGTTCTCCCGGAAGCACGGCCCGGGGCAATTCGCAAAGAACACGCTCGCCAGCCAAACCTTCCCGGCCAGCGACTTCGAATCGAACGGCTCGCCATCCTGCGCCGTGAGCGTGAACGGTAGGCACGTTTCGCCGGGCTTCATCTCGCCTGGCGCGGGGGCCGGCATCGAGGCCGCGGGGCTCTCGCGAAGCCGGTCCGCCGGCCGCTGGCAGCCGATCACGAGGGCCACGGCCAAGAGGGCGGCACGGCGGGCGATGAGCGAAGTGCGAAACATGAGCGTATTCTAGAGCCAATGCGAGAGAACGGTAGCAGCGACCTCGAGAGCCAGGGGACGGCGTGGCACCACATAGCATGGACAGACCGGAGGTCCGTCCCCACGGTGTGGGAGAGATCCCGTGTGCGTCAATGCGCGGCGTCGTCGAGAAGCTTCGACTCGGCGGCCTGCTCGAGCAGTTTCAGATCCGACCCGCGGGCCATGTGGAGGGCTCGCTCCTGCGACACCATGCGATTCCGCATCCCGATGTCGGGCACGAGCATGATCGCCAGGAAGATCGCCATCATCGCCGCGGGGATGGTGAGCACGTATTTCCAGTTGGCTTCCCAGAGCACGTGCATGAAGAACAGCACGACGAGCATCGCCTTCGTGCACGACACCGCCATCATGAACGCCCAGCCCACCTGTGGCTCGTCGCGCCACGGCCAGAACGGGGAATAGGTGAGGAATGACATCGTCGTCAGGCCGCATAGCGCGAGGAACACCAACAGGTATTTCCCCACGCCCCCGTGACCGTGGTCGGCATCGTGGCCGTGGTCGGCGTGCTGCAGCGCCTCGTCGGCGGTCTCGCCGGGGCGGGTGACGGGGCCGTGGCTGTCGTGTCCATGGTCGCTCATCGGCAGGGCCTTTCAGGGCGGTTCAAAACAGGTAGAGCAGCGGAAAGAGGAAGATCCACACGAGGTCGACGAAGTGCCAGTAGAGCCCGGCGTTCTCGATGGCACCGGCCTTCTTGGCGTCGAGCCTCCAGCCGAGCATGATCGCGAACACGATGAGGCCCACCGCCACGTGGATGGCGTGGAATCCGGTGAGGAGGAAGTAGGTGCTGGCCCACATGTTGCCGCCGGGAATCACCATCGGCAGCCTCAGCCAGGGGAACGCATCGTTGAGCCCGCCGCCATGGCCGTGGCCGCCGCCATGGTCGGCTCCCTCGGCCGGCAGCGGAGCGATCTGATCGGCGACGACGGCGAGATCGAAAGCCTGCTGATTCGGGCTGGTCACCAGTTGGCGGACCTGCTGCAGCTTCCGCCGCGCGGAAACCTGCTCCGCGGAGAGTTTGTCGGCCGGCGTGTCGTCGAGATCCTTCAGCCTGTCGATGATCGCCGGCTCACCGAGCCGGCTGCGGACGGCCGAGCCGTAGTAGAGGTCGGGCCGTTCGTAGATCTGGCCGCGTGGCGCCCAGGGGTAGATGCCGTGGGAGAATTTCGACGAATACTCGTAGCCCTTCACGCCGAGGAACAGTGAGCCGAGCAGCAGCGTGGCCAGCATCCACGCCTTGGCGAGGCCTGTCTTGCCGGCTCGGGCGGCCTCCAGGGCCAGGACGATCGTCACGCTCGAGCAGATGAGGACGAACGTGTTGAATGCGCCGATGGGCTCGGAGAGATGGACGTGGTGCGGCTTCGGCCAGATCGGGGCGCCGAACCGCAGCACCACATAGCTGCCCAACAGCGCGGCGAAGAACATGATCTCCGTCGACAGGAAGAGCCACATGATGAGCTTGCCCTTCGAGAGGGGCAGCCCGGGCTGGTATTGCAGCGTGATGTGGCCATGGTGGCCGTCGTGGTGGCCGTGGCCATGATCGTGGGGAACGGCGAGCGAAGAAGCGTTCATGGTCGGTTGCGGGCGGCTGGGGGGCGTTCAGAAAAGGATGGACGAGGCGAGGATGGCCAGCAGCGTGCCGATCGACACCAGCAGCAGGCCGCGGGCAGACCGGTCGTCGCGACGGATCGCAAACCGGACGGTGGCGGCAGCATAAACGATTCCCGCGACCGCCGCCGCCACGAAGAGGCGAATTCCGCCCGTGGGCACGGCGAGCACGAGGCCGACGGGGATCATCGCCAGGGCCGCCGCGAGGGCCTGGCCGGCGGCCCGCAGGCCCGTCGGGTCGTCGACGGTGAGCATCCGCAGGCCGGCGGCGGCGTAGTCGCGGCGATACAGCCAGGCGATGGCCATGAAGTGGGGAAACTGCCAGAGGTAGAGCACGGTGCCCAGGGCGGCCACGGCCAGCGCCGTGGAGACGTCGCCGGCGGCAAGCCGGGCGGGCCCGTCGGCTGCCAGCCAGCCGATGGCCACCGGAAGCGCGCCGGCTACGGCGCCGACGGCCGTGTTCAGCGGCGACCATCGCTTGAGCGGCGTGTAGACGACCACGTAGAGCAGCCACGTGGCGAGCGCCGCGGCGGCCGGCGGCCAGCCGAAGGCGTGCGCGCAGCAGCCGAGCCCCGCCACGAGCGCGATGGCCGCGATGCCCCAGGCCGTCGTCGTCGTCATCCTGCCGGCTGCGATCGGCCGATTGGCGGTGCGCCGCATCAGGCCATCGGTGCGCCGCTCGAGGATCTGGTTGGCCACGCTCGAACTGGCCGCGACGAGCGCGGTGCCGACGAGCAGCCAGGCCACGGCGTCGGGAGGGAGCCGGTCGGAGCCCGCCGTGATCCACAGCGCAGCACAGACCGTGGCGAGCACCATGATCGCGATCCGCGGCCGCACCAGCCGGGAGATATCTGCCAGCACGGCCGTCAGGCCTTGCGGCATGCCGAGCGGTTCAGCGTCGGAGACGATGGTGGAAGTGGAGACGATCGAGGAAGTGGAGACGATCGAGGAAGTGGAGACGATCGAGGAAGTGGAGACGATCGAGCTAGCGCCGACGGCCGCGACCGGCGGCGCACAGGGAGGGGGCGTCATGCGAAGGCCCTTTCGGTTCGCCTGTCCGCCACGATCCGCGCGGCGGACGAGCGGCGCAGCCCGCCATCGACGATCCACAGCACGACGGCGGCGCCGAGGATGGCCATCCCCAGAAGCACGTGTCCGGTGACGACGAGCGCACCTGCGGGGCTGCGGGCGCGGAGGGCCTCGGCAAGCCGCCATGACTCGGGCAGGAGACCGCCGGGGATCCCCCAACTCACGACCCACGCGCCCAGCCCCAGCGCGATCTGGCAGACGACGAGCCCGGCGATCGTCCACGCCCACCGCCGTGCCGCCGAGGGCGTCGCGGCATGCAGCCAGGCGAGCAGGCCGGCCAACGCCATCACCACGGCGGCACCGGCGACGTGGAAGGCAACCAGCCAGCGGAACGTGACCGGGTCGATCGTGGCGTCGAGATGACGCAGCTGGGCCCCTGCCACGAGCTGCACGTACGCCGCGATGACAAGCGCCGCTGCGGCCACACCCACCGCGATCGCCCGCGGCTGCGGCGGAACGACAGACAACGGCTCGACCGACCCCCGCACGGCGCCGCGCCGGGTGAGCGCTGCGATCGCCGTCACCACCGCGAAGAACAGCGGGCCGGTGCAGGCATGCACCTTGGCCACGGTCTTGTCGTCGAGCAGCACACGGGCACCACCGAGCAGGCCCTGAACGATGACGAGCACGACCGCCGCGACCGTGAGGGCCTTCACGGCCTGGCTCTGGCCGCTGCACCAGACGATGGCCGCCAGGCAGAGTGACAGCCCACCCACTGCTGCACCGAGCAGCCGATGGCCGTGCTCCAGGAACAGGTCCCACGGCCCCCAGAACCATTCAGCCCAGGGGAAAAGAAACATGTTGTGGCCGTAGGTCGCCGGCCAGTCGGGCACCGCCATCGCCGCCTCGTACGTCGTGACGAGGGCGCCGAAACCGAGCAGCACCGCCGTCACCACCACGAGCAGGCAGGCGGCGAGATGAACCCAGTTGAAGGAGCGGAGGCTGGCCATGGAAACGTGCGCGGGCGGCGGGAAGCATCCCGTGTGGATGAGGAGCCTAGTGTGCCGCCAGGGCCGCCGCCGTGGCCGCCGCGTTGGGCGGGTCGGTCTGCATGAGGTGGTCCTTGTCGATGCCGGGCACCGAATACTCATACGGGCCGCGGTAGACCACCGGCTGGTAATCGAAGTTGCCGTGGCCCGGAGGGCTGGGGGCGGTCCACTCGAGCGTGTTGGCATGCCACGGGTTCCGGCCGGCGACGGGGCCGCGGAACATGCTGTAGATGAAATTGACGGCGAAGATCACCTGCGCCGCCACCATCCCGATGGCGCACCACGTCATGAACGCGTTGAGCGGCTGGAGATGACGGAAGGTCTCGTAGTGGTAGGCGTCGGCGAGCCGCCGGGGGAAGCCAACCGCTCCGAGGATGTGCATCGTGAAGAAGGTGCCATTCATGAACAGGAACGTGAGGAAGAAGTGCACCTTCCCCCAAAACTCGTTCATCGTGCGGCCAAACATCTTCGGGAACCAGAAATAGATCGCCGCCCACACGCCCATCGCCGTGCCGGCGAAGAGCACGTAGTGGAAGTGGGCCACGATGAAGTAGGTGTCGTGGATGAAGATGTCGACCGGCGTGGCCGCCATGAAGATGCCGGACAGGCCGCCGATGATGAACATCGAGACGAACGCGAGGGCGAAGAGCATCGACGTGGTGAACTGGATCTTTCCGCCCCAGATCGTGCCCAGCCAGTTGAACGTCTTCACCGCGCTCGGCAGGGCGATCATCATCGTCGAGACCATGAAGGTGATGCCGAGAGCCGGGTTCATGCCTGACATGAACATGTGGTGCCCCCACACGATGAAGCCGAGCCCGGCGATGCCGGCGACGGAGTAGACCATCGGCCGGTAGCCGAAGAGCGGCTTGCGGGCGAAGGTCGTGAGGATGTCGCTCACCATGCCCATCGCCGGGAGGATCATGATGTAGACCGCCGGGTGGCTGTAGAACCAGAAGAGGTGCTGCCAAAGCAGCGGTTGGCCGCCGCCGGGGCCACTGGTGAGGTTGTTCACCACCAGCCCTTCCGGCGAGAAGAAGCCCGTGTTGAAAACCCGATCGGCCAGTTGCATGAAGCCTGCCGCCGTGAGGACCGGCAGGGCGAACGCCTGGAGCACGGCGGTGATGAACATCGCCCAGATCGTCATCGGCAGGCGGAACATCGTCATGCCCGGGGCCCGCATGAGGATGATCGTGGTCATGTAATTCACGCTGCCGAGCATCGACGAGACGCCGACGAACGTCAGGCCCAGCAGCCAGAGCGTCTGGCCCCAGCCGCTGCCCGGCGACGAGGCCACGTTGGTGGACAGGGGCGGATAACTCGTCCAGCCGCCGGAGGCGGCGCCCCCCTCCACGAAGAAACTGGCACCGAAGGCGATGAAGGCCGGCCACATGACCCAATACGACAGCATATTGAGAGTGGGAAACGCCATGTCATCGGCCCCGATCATCAGCGGGATGAGGAAGTTGCCGAACGCGCCGGCGAGGATCGGGATGATCACGAGGAAGATCATCACGGTCGCGTGCATCGTGAAGAGCATGGTGTAGAACTCGGGGCTCATCTGCCCTCCCTGCTGGGCGAAAAGCTTGCCCAGCACCGGCACGTCGGACCACGGCCAGGCGATCTGCCAGCGGACGGCGAGGGCGAGCAGGCCGCCTATCAGGAACCACAGCAGCGTGGAGAAGAGGAACTGCAGCCCGATCACCTTGTGGTCTTTGGAAAAGACGTAGGTGGAGAGGAATTCAGCCACCGGCCGCGGCTTCTTGGCCGGGCCTCCGTGAACGACGGGAGATGCTGCGATGGTGCTCATGAAAAAGCCTCCTCAATTCACCGTGACCAAGTCGGGCTCGGGCTGGGTCGCCTCCTGCTCGGCGTATTTCTTTTCCAGCCACGTGTCGAACTCGGGCCGCGTGACGAACGTCACCCGCCCCTTCATCTTGTAATGGCCCCAGCCGCACAGTTCGGCGCACACGATGTCGAACGAGCCGGTCTCGGTGGCGCGGAACCACACGGGAATCTTCATCCCGGGCACGGCATCCTGCTTGATCCGCACGTGCGGCAGAAAAAAGCTGTGGAGCACGTCCATGCTCTTGAGTTGGACCAGAACGTCTTCGTCGATGGGCAGGTGGAGGTCGTTGACCAGGAACAGGTCGTCGGGGGTGCCCAGCGCCCCGTCGCGCCCGGGATACCGCAGCCGCCACTCGAATTGCCGGGCCACAACCTCCACCGTGGGTGCCATCTGCGGCCGCCGCATCTTCACGTCGGCCCAGGCATTCATCTGATAGATCGCGAGAAACAGGAGCGTGGCGGCCGGGATGATCGTCCACACCACCTCGAGCGTATGGCTGCCGTGGATGTAGGTGGCCGGACCGCTCCTCTTCGCGGCGTCGTACTTCCAGAGAAACCAGAAGAGCAGGAGTTCGGTGGCGATGAACACCACGCCGGTGAGGGCGAGGATGAAATAGAAGAGGCTGTCGATCGCGGCCCCGTGGACAGAAACGTCCTTTGGCAGCCAAATGTCGAAGGCCGGGGCGACGGCGAACGTGGCCACGCCGAGCACCGGCACGGCCAGGAAAAGCAGGCTCCAGAAGATTCCCGACAATCGCTTGCCCATGGTCGTGTTCCTCGCGCGCTAATCCTTCGCCACCATCGGCCGATCGGCTCCCAGCTCGCCATCGAAATCGTAGGGCAGCGAGCGGATGTAATTGACGATATGCCAGATTTCCTCGGGCGGGACCGTGCCCTTGGCCGCGGGCATGGGCGCGCCGTTGATGCCGGCGTGGATGCGGTAATAGAGGTCGAGCGGCCGGCGGCCACCGCGGTAGATGCCTTGCCGCAGGTTCCGCGGCGGAATCGTCCGCGGCCGCAGTGCGTCGCCCACGAGCACCTGGCTGAACCGATCCAGCCAGGCGAGCTGCGCGCGGTGTTCGGCCATCTCGTCTGGGCTCATGCCGGCGGTCGACTCGCCCGCCTTGGACAGCCCGCCGCGGATCTCCTTCTCGACCTCCACGATGGCCTTGTTCCAGTCGTCGTAGTCGTTGGCCTGGCCGTCGCCCAGGCCGGTGACGCCATGGCACTTCACGCAATTCGCCTTGTCACCGTAGAAGAGTTCCTTGCCCTTGGCGATGGATGCGGCCAGATCGATGTCGGCCGGCATTTCGGGAACCGGGATCACGGCGTCTGCTGCGGCCCGCCATTTCTCGGCGATCGGTGTGAGGGTCTCGTCGACGAGAAACTCGCGGGTTTCCGGGAGCTTGCCCTCGGCCTCGTCGTCGAGTTCGAAGAACGCCCGCATGAGCGAGATCTCCGTCTCGCCGCGGATGGCCAGGTATTTCACATATTCGGCAAGGGCCTCGACCTGCGGTTCGCTGAGGAGCGCGAAGGATGGCATCGACGTTCCCGGAATGCCGTTGTGGAGGATGCGGACGAGGTCCGCGGAGGTCGGCTTGTCAGCGCGTTCCGTGCTCTTGAACTTGAACACTCCGGGACGGTAATCACGCGGATACGGGTTGAGAAACGCGGCGGTGGGGCCGAGCCCGTCTCCTGTGACGCCGTGGCAGTGGGCGCAGTGCTCGCGGTAGAGGCCGTTTTTCCGGCCGACGATGTCGCTACGCACCGGGCCGGCCGCGAGCCGCAGTTGTGCCTCGTCGAGGCCCGTTTCGGGAAGGCAGACCGGGTCGTCGGGTGTGCCGAACATCGCCAACAGCACAGTGGCCACCTGCCGCTCCTGCTCAGGCTTCAGCCGCTGCTTGCTGGCCTCCACCATGTTGGGCCGGAAGAACGCCGCCGGCGTGCGGCCGCAGCCGGCGAGGCCCAGGGCCGCCATTGCCGGAAGCAGGAACGCGAGACGCTGAACGCGGGGAACGGGCGATCGGGAAACGTCGTGCATGGCTGGAAAAAATGCTGTGGGTCAGATGCCGAGGGCGCTCGCCGGAACGACGAGTTCGCCCAAGTCTTTTACTTCATCGGGTTGGAGCGTGATCTGGAAGCGGCCCTTCGGCGTCCATTTCACCTCCGGCTTGTCGATGCCGAGGGCGCCGTTGGGGCCGGTGGACCGTTCATGCCAAACCTGAAACTCGATCGGCTCACCGGCCGGAAGGTCGGGAATCGTGAACGACCCGTCGGCCGCACTCACCGCCACGTAGCCGTCCTTGCGGAAGACGGCGAACGCCTTCATCCACGGGTGGATGTTGCAGGTCACCATCACGGGCATGCCGGTTTCCGCATCCGGCTTGTAGACCGTGCCCTGGCCCGCGGGGATGAGCTGGTTGAAACTGGAGCCGGCGATGTTGGTGTTGTGACCCACGGGATCGCTGTTTCGCACGTCGACGGGCTGGCCGACCCGGGCCGCGAACACGGGCGAAAGAAACTCGCAATTCTTCTGGTCGAAGACCAGCGGCTGGTCGGGAACGGGATTTTTCACGCGGCTCGTCTTCCGGGCGAACACGACCACGTTGGCCAGCCCCTTCGTCGAGGAATCGACGAGCAGCGAACGGTCGAGGAGTTTCATGCCGCCCTTCGAGCAGACCTCCGTGTCCTTGTCGACCACGAGTTGCTTGGCAGTGCCGGGAACGCCGTCAAATCGGAAGACGCCCTTGAGCGTCGCCCAGCCGGTGCCCACGGCCGCTGCCGCGCCACCGCCACCGCCGACCGAGGCCGTCATGATGGTCTGGCGAATCCCGCGGGCGGCCTCCGCATCACCCGCGGGCGTGTCCACCCGCGGCGGCGCACAGCCAGTGACAGGCAGAGCCGTGACGAATGCGATGAAGAACGACAACCGCTTCATGGAGGCTCACTTCTTGAACAGGTCGGGGCCGAGCGTGATTTCGCCGAGGTCGGTTTCGCCCGCCTCGACCTTCACCTTTTTCCGGCCCTTGGCGGTCTTTTCCGCTTTTCCGCCCACGTTGATCTCGCCGATGTAGCCGGCCTTCTCGTGCCACATCTGGAGTTCCACCTCGCCGGCCGGCACGTTCTTGATCTCGAAGGAGCCGTCAGCGTTGCTCACCGCGGCATAAGGGTTGGTGCGGACAACAAGCCAAGCCTTCATCCAGGGGTGGATGTTGCAGGTGACCTGGGAGGGGATGGCCTCGTCTTCCTTGAAGGTGATCGACGACTCGCCGCCGGCCGGAATGAGGCTGTTGGACGGAGGGTTCTTGAGGGTGGCCACGTTGCTGTTGTGGCCGACCGTGTCAGAATTCTTCAGCACGAGGGTCTGACCGGCCTGCACGAACACGACGTGCGGTTCGAACCGGCAGTTCTTGTTGTCGAGCAATACCTTTTCATTCGCGGCGGCGGCAGCCGCTTCCGGGTTCACCTTGACGCTCTTGTCGCGGACGAACACCACGACGTTCGCCACCCCCTTGTCGGCCCCGACCACGAGTTCCTCACTGAGAAGTTTGTGCTTGCCACAGACTTCCACATCCTTGTCCGCCGTGAGCGCGGTCGCCGCCGGGGCGTCGCCGCCGAACACGAACTTCCCCTTGATGGTGCCCCACTCATCGGCCCGGGACGGGGAGGCGAGGAAGGCGAGAGCGATGGCAGCGACAAAGCCGCATCGCGAGGAGGCGAAGCAACGGGAAGCGAAGGTCATGGAAGATCTCCGAACGGGAGTGAAACAGGCCGGCTGACGACCTTTAGTTTAGCGCAACTCCGGGAGGACGGGAGGAGCGGGGCTGCGGGGCCGCTGCCCGGGCAGGTTCGGCGGGGGCCGCTCCCGTCTGGGCCGGCGGCTGGGGAGCCGGCGGCGGCGGCGCGGCGGGCAGCCCCGGCGCCGCCTGGGGAAGGTAGGCATCCAGCCGGAGGTTGCGCTTGGCAAACGCGTCGTAGTGCATGAGCAGATCGGTGAGGGCGTCCACCTGCTGTTCGCTCGTGCCCCGGTAGAGGTCCTGGCTCACGGGCGCCCCATAGGGGATGTTCACGGGCATGCCCGTGTAGGGCAGGAACCGCTTCGGGTTGGCGATCCAGTCGTGCACGTAATCGGGCCGCAGCCGTTCATGCACCCGCTCCAGTTGCGGGGCCAGCGCCTTCGGGTTGCCCGGGGGCGCGTAGGAGCCGACGAGGTGGCATTTCACGCAGTAATTGTTGTTGGTGACGATCTTCATCGCCCCGTCGAGATGTGCCGGGTAGGACTGCTCCTTGGCCACCAGCGAGCTCTCGTCAAGTCGCGCATCGTAGACGTAGGGGGCGTCGGCCCCGTCGACCGCAGCGAAGTAGTCGACGAGCTTCGCCGCCTCGGTCGACTGGAAGTTGAACTTCGGCATCCGCAGCACGGCGGCCGGCCGGATCGTGTGGGGATTGAGGAGGAACTTGTGGAGCCAGCCGGACTGCACCTTCTTCCCCTCGCCCATCAGCGGCGGCGGCAGCCAGCCCCATGCGTCGTCTGGCTTGACGTTCGGATTGATGGCCTTCTCGTCGGCGATCACCGCCGGGAAGAGGAGCCGGGCCAGATCCCCGCCGTGGGCCGGATAGTGGCGGCCGGCGCGGATGGCGTCGTCGGGAACGATCAGGTTTTGCCCGCCGACCTGCCGCGGCTCGCCATCGACGAGGACGTCGCGCCACAGCATCACCGGCCGATGCAGCACGGCCTCCTCGTCGCCCTCCTCGACAGGCACGCCATCTTCATCGACGAATTGCGGCTTGCCCGTTTCCGGATCGAGGATCGGCATGCCGACGATCGAGGCCAGCCGCCGGCCCTGCCGGTCGGTGGCCAATGATTTGGCCACTTCGTCGGGCGTGAAATGCGGGGCGAGGAACGGATAGTCCTTCGTTTCGGACGCTTCGCCGAGCGAACCCGGCGTATACCGCACGTCCCAGCGGTCCATCTGCAGCGCGTGGCAGCCGCCGCAGTTGTATTGCTCGGCCACGACGAGGCCGTCGAGCCGGGCCTGCTCGCGTTGCGACGGCGTGTACACGAACTGCGGCGCCGGCGGCTCGGCCACGAGGCCGAGCACGAACGTCATCACCGCCTCCCGCTGCTGCTGATCGAAGGGGAACTGCGGCATCCGATACCGCTCGTTGTATGATTTGTTCTCCACCTTCTTGTAGTCGTAGCTCCGCGGCTGCCTCAGCTTCTGCCAGAGGAAACCCTCGCGTTCGTGGCCGAGGAGCTTCTGGAGGAAATAGCCGGTGTCGGGATCGACCGACTCGGGATCGACGTGGTGGGCCGCGTCTTCCTTGACGCCGTAGGCGAGGTCGGACGACGCGAGATCATCGCCCTCCTTTTCGGCATGATGCCCGGGGCCGCCGTGGCCATGTCCGTGGCCGGCAAGTTGTCGCGTGACAAAATGCGACACCTGCTCGAAGGCGATCCGCGACGGATCCTTGCGGCCCCAGTCGGCCAAGGCCGCACCTGCGGCCTTGCCATCTTCAAAGCCCGGGATGTCGTGGCAGGAATAGCAGGCCAGCTTGCCGATCGTCTTCTTACCGACGTAGGTGAGAAGCGTGGCGTCGCGGTTTTCACTGGCCAGACCGATCAGCATCCGCTCGTCGCCCTGGATCTTCGCCTGATCAGCCGGAATGCCCGATTTCAACACCTCTTGGGCGCGGTTCGCCGTGAACCGCTCCTTGAGATACATGAGCGCCAGTTCGTCGAGCGCCTTCCGCTCCTGGTCGGTGAGCGTCGACGCGGAAGGCACGTCCTGCGGCTTCCAGCCCTCGGTTGACTGGAGGAGATAGACGGTGGCATCGGCAGCGGGGTCGCTCACCTTGCCGTCCGGGAGCGTGACGGGCTCGAGCAACACGTTGGGCATGATCGTCCGCGGGTGGTAGCGGGCCGGTTCGCGCAGCCAGCTGTAGAGCCAGGCGGCCCCCTGTGGATGCGACGCCACCTTGGCGCCGATCCGCGAGAGATTCGGGCCATGCGTGCTCGCGGCGTCGGGAAAATCGGCATGCTGATGGCAGGCCAGGCAGCCGCGCACCTGAAACACCTTCTTGCCGCGTTCAACGTCCGGGGCGGCCGTGATGCCCTCATAGGGCTTCACGTATTCGAAGGGCTGGCTGGAGGCGAGCATGTACGCGATCATCGATCGCATCTCCAGCGGCTCGTACCGCTGCGATTCCTCGAGGCCCTTGCCTTCAAGGTGTTCCCAGAGCCCGAAGAACCGCGGCATCTTGGTCGACGGGCGGAAGTCCTGCGGGTTTCGCAGCCAGGCATAGAGCCAATCGAAGCCCACCTTGCTCGACACGTGCCGCAGGCTGGGGCCGACCTTGGGGAAGCCGCCCGGGGTCTCGGGATCCTTGAGCAGCGACGCCAGTTGGTGGGAGCGGGAGGAGAGCTTGGCCTCGGCGCCCGCCCCGGCATCCCGCTCGATCGCCTCTCGGAGCCGCACCCGTGAATCGCGGCCATCGGGACTCGATTTCACGTCGACGAGCCACTTCGAGACCGTAGGGCCGAGTTCCTTGACGCCCGGATCGTCGAGCAGAGCCTCGGCGACCTCATGGTAGTTCGGGGCCAGCCGCATGTCGGGGCCGATCCGCTTGTCGGGCCCGGCCCAGCCGTTGATCTCGTGGCAGCCGTAGCAGCCATATTGCCGGATGAGGTGGTAACCCTCGACGAGCTTCGGCGCGGGGGGCTCTGGATACCGCTGGCTCGGCTCGAGATCGACCACCTGGTGGTGGCATTTCAGGCAGCTCGATTCCTCGAACCGCTGCGGCAGCATGGGGAAGATCCAGTGGTGGTTGTTGAACCACCCGTGCTCGTCGTGCCACTCATGGGCCTGCTTGGGCGTGTTGGGCGAATGTGACGACCACTTGAAACTGGTCGCACTCCCCTGCCCCTGGTGGCAGATCGTGCAGCCGAACGTCTTCATCGGATGGGGGCTCGAATCGCTGACGAACAGGTCGAGCCGCGGGTGCGTCGAATAGGGCTGCGGCACGCCGCGCTGGACGACGAGCGGCAGGGGCTTGCCCCACGCCGGGGTTTCCAGGAGCGCGGCTGTGGCGATGCTGCGGGCGGGCGTCGCGCCGCCGGCGATTGCCATGATCACGTCGCCCGAGAGGAGGCCGGCCTTGGCGGCGGGCGACTCCGGCAGCACGACGCTGATGGTTGGATCGTCGTAGCGGAACAGGCCCCGCGGTGCGAGACGGAAGCCGTAGAGATCCTCGAGCTGTGTATTGCCATCCCCCTCCACCGCCGTCGACTTCGGGGCCGCATCCGGCGTCGGCAGGGTGAGGGTCACCGTCTCCATCTCCCGGTAGGCCGCCTCGCTCGGCGCCCCCGGCATCGATTTGTCCATGCCCTTGTGGCAGGTGGTGCAGCGGTCGAACCGGGCGACGTCGCGGAAGTTGTTGTTCAGCGTCAGCTGCGGAAGCCAGATCTGGTCTACGCGGAGCGGACCGTTGAAGGCGTCGAGCACGGGCAGTTCGAGCACGCTCTTGCCCACGTTGGGGGCCCTGTCGACGAGCGTCTTCTTCAGTTGCACGAGCTTCTGGCGGTGGTCGGCCACGGCCTTCGCGGCGGTGTCTTCGTCGGCCGTGATCTGCTTGAGGATCGCCTCCAGCGCCTTGCGGTGCGTGTTGGATTCCTGGAAGGCGAGCGCCGCCGCCTCCACCTCGACCCGCTTCGCATCGGCCACCGCGAGGAGGGCGGCCTGTTTCTCTACCGGCGATTCGTCGGCGATCGCCAGCTCGTAATCGGCGCGATTCTTGTCGAGTTCGGCCCGGCGGAGCTTGAGCTGGCCCGCGCGGTTGTCTTCACGGAACTTCGACCGAGCCACGATGTCGCGGGCCCGCTCGACGAGGTCGCCGCGAAGCGCGAGCCGCTCGGCGCTGTCGGCCTGTGACTTGAGTTGGTCGATGTCGAGCGCCAGCCGGTCGGCGGCCTGGGCATCTTCCGGGACGCTGCGCGCCTGTGCGAGGAAGGCGGCTGTGAGGGTCGGGTCGAGGTCGGCGCGGCGGGCGGTTGCCAGGGCCTCGGCCAATTCCTTCTCGGCGGCGGCGTAGGCCCGCGACTCCTGCTCGTCGATACGGGCGGCCGCCGACCAGGTTTCCAGGGCGCGGAATTCCCGCTGGTATTTCTTCCACGGCCGGTTGTGGTCGGCGGCGAGCATCATCACGGTCGCGACCAGCAGGACGATCGCCGTCACCGCGAACACGACGTGGAGAATCTTCAGGTTCCGCCAGGTCTGTTCTGTTGCAGGCATGAACGTGTCTCTTTATCGAAAGGCGAGAGGGCCGGGCCCGCCGTCAAAAATTGAGCGAGAATTCCGGGATGCTGACGATGTATTTCAGGTTCAGCGTCCACCGCAGGATCATCTTCAGCGGCAGCGTGAGCATGAGAAGCATGAGGTTCGCCATGATCATGTAGCGGATGAATCCCATCTTGGCGAAGAACCCGCGGAAGATGGTGACCGCCAGCAACGGCGGCAGGAGCACGAGGTAGGCGCCCAGCAGGACGAGGCCCGGTGCTTCGCGGAGGAGGATGTAGCCCACCTGGGCGAGCGTGCCGGCTCCTTGCGGGGCCCGCGGCAGCGGACGGTCGAGCAGATTCACCCAGAACATCTGCGGCAAGTCGACGTTGTTCAGCACCTCGACCTTGTAAGGCGTCCAATATTCGAATGGCCCGAAGAAGTTCCAGTTCGGTCCACGGAGGAACGTGCCCAGGATGATGAGCGTGATCCACAGTTCGAAAAACCCGAACTGGTAGACGAGGTAGCTGAACTTCCGCTCCTCGATCGAATAGTAGCCGTTGCCCTTCTTGTTGAAGTCGAGATAGGGCATGGCCATGAGGCCGAACACCACCAGGCTCGGCAGCACCACACCCGCGTACCACGGATCGAAGTAGACGAGCATCTCCTGGAGGCCGAGGAAGTACCACGGGGCCTTGGAGGGGTTGGGCGTCTTCACGCTCGAGGCCGGCTCCTCCAGCGGGGCCGGGAGGAAGATGGCCCAGAAGAGCAGAAACGCCGACACGCCGACCATGCAGATCAGCTCGGTGTAGACGAGGTCGGGCCAGACGAGCACCTTCTCGTCGTTGACCTTTTCCATCGGGGGAAGGCCCTGCTTGATCCGCTCGTCGTTGACGACGGCCTGCTTGGTCGCCAGCCAGGTAAAGAAGGCGAGAAGGAAGACCAGGCCCACGATCGGCACGTTGTCGGGCTTCATGACGATGGCGGCGAAGTTCTCGTCGGCCATCGAGAGGCCCATCAGCAGGAGCATGAGGTTGAGGATCGACCAGGCGACCATCGGCTGGACGAAGAACTTCCGCCACACGAACAGCCCCACGAACAGCGCCGTGGTGCCGAGCGTGTAGAGCACCGGCCCGGAGAGCTTGTTGACCAGGGACCGCACGCCGGCAGGCAACGCCGGCACGAGGCTCTCCGCGCCCGACAGCGCCAGGCTCGCCAGGATCATCATCGCGGCCGCGAAGGCCGCCCAGACGACCGCCCAACCGACCTGCTTCTTCTTCTGCCAGAGGATCAACGCCGCCACGCCGTTCATCACGGCCATGGACGTGTAATACCCGCCGAGAAATCCGCAGACGTCCTTGAGAAAAAAGCCGCTCGAGTGCATGGGTGTCGCTTACAGCGGGCCGCTGATGCCGCCGTCCTTTCGCACGCGCCAGAAATGGATGGCCAGCAGGAGCGCGACCGCCAACGGGATCGCGATGCAATGCAGCACGTAGAACCGATTGAGCGTCTCCTCGCCCACAAAGCGCGCGCCGAGGAGGCCGAACCGCGCGTCGGAGGCGTCGGTGATCATGTCGATGCCACCGATGGTGAGCAACTGCTGACCCGGCCCCTCGTAGCCGAGGATGGGCGTGGCTCGGGCCATGTTCGAACCCACCGTGATCGCCCAGATCGCCAGCTGGTCCCACGGCAGGAGATACCCAGTAAAGGAAAGCAGGAGCGTGAGAAGCAGCAGGATCACGCCGACCACCCAGTTGAACTCGCGGGGCGGCTTGTAGGACCCGGTGAGAAACACGCGGTACATATGGAGCCATGTCGTGATCACCATTGCGTGGGCTCCCCACCGGTGGAGCTCGCGGAGGATGCCCAGGCTAGTCACGTCACGGAGGGCGAGGATGTCGTTGTAGGCCCATTCGAGCGTGGGGCGGTAATAGAACATCAGGAGCACGCCCGTGACGGTCTCCACCAGGAAGAGGAAGAACGTCACGCCCCCCATGCACCACGTGAACGAAAGCGCGATGCCCTGCTTCTTGATCGACACCGGATGCAGGTGGAGAAAGAAATTCGTGAGCATGACCACGATCCGATTGCGCCGATCGAGCGGCATCGGATGGCGGAAGATGCTCTTCCAGATTTGCGAGTTGCGGATGGTTTCGCCGATGGCCATGGAAGTGGTGCTGGTCCGTGCGGGGCGTTAGACGTTGACGAATGACTCCGGGTCGGCCCACTGGCCGAGCTCCTCCTGGAAGGAGCGGCTCTTGTCGATCTCGAGCTGGCCGTCGTCGGCGATGCGGATGGCATACCGCTCGAGCGGCCGCGGGGCGGGCCCTTCGAAGTTGACGCCGTCCTTGTAGAAGCCGCTGCCGTGACACGGGCACTTGAACTTTTGCTCCGCTTCCAGCCAGCTCGGCGTGCAGCCCAAGTGGGTGCACACGGTCTTCAGGGCGTAAATCTGCGGCTGCCCCTGGAACTCGCCGTTCACCACCCAGACGCCGTATTGGGCGACGAACTTCGTCTCCACCTTGCCGGAGGGGAATCCGTCTTTGAAGCCCACTTTGAACTTGCTCGGCGGCTCGGCCAGCACGTTGGGAAACATGAAGCGGGCCAGGCCGAAGGTGAACAGGCCTCCGGTCACCGACAGGGCCGTGAAGCCCAGGGCCATGAACGACCCGACCGCATAGGAGAGGAAACCACGACGATCCTCCACCTCGGCGGTCGCCTTGGAGGCGGACTTGGCGGCTGGCATGGGACGGGTCGGCATCGGCGGCACGGACCGCGCTGCCGCGGCGGCGGGCTTCTCAGCGGCGGTCGGCTGCTTCGGCTTCACAGGCCGCGGCGGCGCGTCGGCCTTGCTCACCGGCCCGGGCTTCGTCGCCGCGCGGGCCGCGGCGAGAATGCTCGCCGTGTCGCGCTGCACGCCCGCCTTGCCCCCGGTGGGCGCGGGCTTCGCGGCCGCCGGCTTGGTGGCTTTGTCAGCGGCGGGCTTGGCGACCGCAGCAGGCTTCGCTGGCTTGGCGGCCGCCGCCGCTGCCGCCTTGTTGCGGGCCATGGCGAGAATGTCGGAAACGCTTGGACGGGCGCCGCCGGCAGCCGGCTTGGTCGCAGGCTTGGCGGCCGGCTTCTCCG
This sequence comes from Pirellulales bacterium, assembly GCA_044234625.1. Lineage (GTDB taxonomy): Bacteria > Planctomycetota > Planctomycetia > Pirellulales > UBA1268 > CACORA01. The sequence continues at coordinate 39,724 of JBIIIP010000013.1, forward strand.
CTGCCTCGCTTGCCGACGATTCGGAGGCGGCATCACTGCTCGCCGCCACGGGCTCCTCGGCCGCCGGTTTCTCCACGGAGGATTCCATAGCGGCCGGCGACCCACTCGACTGGCCCCGCGCAGCTGCCAAAATTTCCGCGACCGACATCTTCTTACGTTCAGTCATCGCCCTGCCTTGGCGGGGTGACCCGCCGACTCCGCGAAAAACGGGTTTTGTCCGCGAGAAACAGACTTCGTGATTTTTTTCACGAACTCCACAGGTAACTGTATCGGCGGGGCTGGTGGTGTCAACGTCGGCCGCCGTCTGGCCACTGGAATGTCCCCCTCGTCGGCATGGTCGCCGCGTCGGGAGAGCGGTCGGCAAACGCGTTTTCGCCGCGGCTTGAAACGTGGCGCCGTCCCGCTGCACAATCCGCCGCTCGCTCCGCCGCCCCCTCGTGCCTGCCGTCCGGTAGGCTGCGGTCTGCCGAAGGAAAGGAAAAACGTCCTTGTCGACATCACGCCGGGTGCTGGTGATCGGTGGCGGTGGCCGCGAACACGCCCTCGCCTGGAAACTGGCCCGCGACGGTGCCGAGGTGCTCGTTGCTCCGGGCAACGCGGGAACCGCGGCGATCGCGGAGAACGTTCCCCGGTCCGTGAACGACATCCCCGGCCTCGTGCAGCTGGCCCGGGATCGCGCGGTCGATCTCACCGTGGTCGGCCCCGAGGCGCCGCTCGTCGCCGGCATCGTCGATGCCTTCACGGCAGCCGGGCTGCGGATCTTCGGCCCGACCGCCAAGGCGGCGCAGCTCGAAGGCAGCAAGATTTTCTGCAAGCAGATCCTCCACCGCGGCGACGTGCCGACGGCGATGTTTCAGGAGTTTCGCTCCACGGCCCGCGCGCGCGAGTTCCTCGAGGCCCGTGAAGACATGCCCGTCGTCATCAAGGCCGATGGCCTGGCGGCGGGCAAAGGGGTTTTCGTGTGCGGTTCGCGCGAGGAGGCGCTGGCCGCCGTGGAAACGCTAGGCACCGACCCGCAGTTCGCCGCGGCTGCCTCCGGGATCCTCGTCGAAGAGCGGCTCGACGGCATGGAGGTGAGCGTGATGGCGATCACCGACGGCCGGACGATCGTCACGCTGCCGCCGCTGCAGGATCACAAGGCGGCCTTCGACGGCGACCGCGGGCCCAACACGGGGGGCATGGGCGCCTACTGCCCTACGCCATTCGTCGATGACGCGCTGTTGGCGGAGATCGAGTCCCGCATCCTCGTGCCTACTGTCCACGCCCTGCGACGGTCGAAGACTCCCTTCCAGGGCGTGCTCTATGCCGGACTGATGCTCACGGCCCAGGGCCCGAAGGTGCTCGAATACAATGCACGGTTCGGTGATCCCGAGTGCGAGGCTCTGATGCTGCGGCTCGATTCCAGCCTGCTCGACCTTCTCGACGCAGCCGTCGATCGCCGCCTGGACGAGGTGGCACCGCCGCGGTGGACCGACGGGGCCAGCGTGACGGTGATCATGGCTGCGGAAGGCTACCCCGGGAGCGTGGAAAAAGGCCGCGCGATCCGCGGCCTCGACGACGCCGCGGCGGTGCCGGGCGTGCAGGTCTTTCACGCGGCCACGAAGCTCACCGACGCCGGCATCGTCACCGACGGCGGCCGCGTGCTCGCGGTCACGGCTTCCGGCCCCTCGCTGGCCGCCGCCAAGCTCCAGGCCTACACCGCCGTGCGCGAGATTCGTTGGCCCGGCGCGTGGTGCCGCAAGGACATCTCCGACAAGGCGTTCGCCCGCGAGCGGGAACGCGCTGCCGCCACCGCGGAGGCGGGGCCGTGAAACTTCGCGTCGGCATCGTCGGCCTGGGGAGCCAGTGGGATTCGCGCTACCTGCCCGCGCTCCGCCTGCTCGCGGATCGCTTCGAGGTGCGCGGCATCTGCGAACAGGTGGCCCACCTGGCGCAGCGGGCGGCCAAGGAACTCAACGCCGTGCCCGTGGACGGCTTCCGCGCCCTGGCAGCCCGTGACGACATCGACGCCATCCTCTATCTCGCCGACCAATGGTATGGAGCCACCCCGATCCTCGCCGCCTGCGACCACGGCAAGGCGGTCTATTCGGCCATCTCCCTCCCTTTCGATGCCGAGGAGGCCGCCCTGCTGAGGGCCCGCGTCGAGGAATCGGGCATCGCCTTCATGGCCGAATTGCCGCGCCGGCACGCGCCGGCCACGGTGCGACTCAAGGAGCTCATCGCCACGCGGCTGGGCCGGCCGCGGATCCTGTTCTGCCACCGACGCGTGCCGCTTTACGGTGGCCCCTCGACGGCGCCGCCCCGCGACCGCTCCAGCGAGGCCCGCGACCTCATGGAGCTCGTCGACTGGTGCCGCTATGTGGCGGGCGCGGAGCCGACGAGCGTGGTGGCCGTGCGGCACGCGGAAACGCCCGGCGGTGCCGTGGACGACTACCAGATGATGAGCCTCGACTTCTCCACCTCCGGCGCGCCCGGCGACGGCGTGCTCGCCCAGATCAGCTGCGGCTA
>JBIIIP010000092.1:0-12250 GCA_044234625.1 Pirellulales bacterium
GCCTCCGGCGCTGCAGGTGGTGTGCGAGCGCGGCATCGCCTTCATCGACCTGCCCGCCAGCCTCGTCTGGTTCGACGGCGCCGGCCGCCATCAGGAATCGCTGGAGAGCGATCGGCCGGTGGGGGAATGCATGCTGCTCCAGTTTCACCGCAATGTGACGAGCCTCGTGCGGGCGATGAGCGGCCTCGACGACGCCCTCAAGGCGATGCAGATCGTGCAGGCCGCCGCGGCGAGCCAGTCTGAAGGCCGACGCGTCAGCCTGTGATTGGCCTCAGCCGGTGGCGAAGCCGAGGTTCGCCACGGCGTCCGTCGGCCGGCATCGTGCCGGCCGGAGCCAGGCGATCTCAGGCAAGCGTGGCCACCACGAGATCGCCGATCTCCCGCGTGCCGTGACCCATCTTGCCGGCTGCCTGGCTCTTCATTTTCGTGGCGGTGACGTGGGCGACGGCTTGGTCGATCCGCTTGCCGGCAGCCGGATGACCACTGTGTTCGAGAAGCATCGCCATCGCGTTGATCGCCGCAATCGGATTGATCACGTTCTGGCCGGTGTACTTGGGCGCGCTGCCCCCCATCGGCTCGAACATGCTCACGCCCCCGGCGTCCGGATTGAGATTGGCGCCCGCCGCCACGCCCATTCCTCCCTGCAGAATGCCCCCCAGGTCGGTGATGATGTCGCCGAACATGTTCGTGGTCACGATCACGTCATACGCGTCAGGATTCTTCACCATCCACATGCAACAGGCATCGACGTGGTTGTAATCCGTCTTCACGTCGGGATAGTCCTTGGCGACCTCCTGAAACGTGCGCCACCAGAGGTCGTGGCCGTAGGTGAGGACGTTGGTCTTGGCGACGAGCGTGAGCGTCTTCTTGGGGCTGTTGCGCCGCCGCGTGTAGTCGAACGCCCAGCGGATGCACCGCTCGCACCCCTTGCGCGTGTACACCGCCTGCTGCACCGCCACCTCGTCGGGCGTCCCCTTCTTGAGGTAGCCGCCGACGCCGCAGTAGAGGTCTTCCGTGTTCTCGCGGACGACGACGAAATCGATGTCGGCAGGGCCGCGGCCGGCCAGCGGCGTCTCCACGCCGGGCAGCAGTTTCACGGGACGCAGGTTGATGTATTGGTCCAGTTTGAACCGCAGGTCGAGGAGGAGCCCCTTTTCCAGGATTCCCGGGGCCACGTCGGGATGGCCGATGGCGCCGAGGAAGATCGCGTCTTTGGTCCGCAGCAGGTCGAGGCCGCCGGGGGGAATGATCTCGCCGGTCTTCAAGTAGCGGTTGCCACCCCAGTCGAGCGGCTCGACCTCGTAGGAGATGTTTTCGAGTTTGGCGACGGCAGCCAGCACCTTCATGGCCTCGGCCGTGACCTCCGGCCCGGTGCCGTCGCCGGGAAGGGAAGCAATCTTCAGGGTTTTGCCGGCCATGCTGCAGCAGTCTCCACGGGGTGATGGTTTTGCAGTCTAGCGGTGAAAAATGCCCTCGCCAGACGCCTTGAAAAAGCGGCGACGTGGCCCCAAACCAGGTGGCGATGGGCCTGGGGCGACAGACCTCCCCAGAACGTGGCGACAGACCTGTGGCGACAGACCTCTTCCGAATGTGGCGAGAAGCCCGCGCGCCCCAGCCAACGTGGCGACAGACCTCCGGTCTGTCGAGAAAATTTAGTCACAGACCGGAGGTCTATGCCACGTTGGGCAGTCACAGACAGGAGGTCTATGCCACTTTTGCGGAAGCACAGACCAGAGGTCCGTGCCCACGTGAGAGTGGCCCGCACGAGCGGTCGCCGGGATGGCGGCCGTTCGCGGCTCGGGGCAACCTTGGCTTGCCCCGCAGCCGCGCAAGCCCGCGGGGGCCATGGAAGGCCCCGCGGGCGTAAAGTCAGTTTTGACTGAAGTCGAGCTTCTTGCCCGTCTTCACGCCCAGCGGGTTCTTCACGAACCGCTGGCGGCAGGCGTCGCACAGGTCGAACCGCAACGACACCGTGCCATCGTCGAGAAGACCGGAGCAATCATGGTCGTCGAGCCGCTCCAGCAGTTCCTGCATCTCTTCGAGGTGATCCTCGTCATCTCCCGCATTGCTGCAGCAGTTGCCCGGTGAGCAGTCGGAACCCTCCTCCACCGCCTGAAAGACCTCGATTTTCACCACATGGCGAACGTCGGCATGTGCATCGATGGGGCGCTTGCACAGGTCGCACGAGTAATGAAGCATTCGTTTCTCCACGGCGGACCGACGCGCTGCGTCGGCCCTGGGCATGTCTGGCACGGGTCGCGATCGATCGCCAACCCTCATGTGAGTGTGACTGCAAGCTGCGGCGATGGCAAGTGTTCAGCCGTTCGCATCCGGGCCGCCGACTCGGGCGGAATTTGGCAGGCCGCGGCGGAGCCGACTACACTCACGGAAAGTGTCGCGGAGCCGCGATGCAGGGTGAGGAAAACGATGTCGGGCACGGCAATTGCTTCACCGGTGCTTCCCGGAACGCTCGGTTTGAGCGTGCTGGTGCTGAATCGCTCGTTCGTGGCCGTGCACATCACGAACGTGAGGCGGGCGATCACGCTGCTGTACCGTCACCTCGCCGAGGTGGTACACATCGAAGAGGGGCAGTTTGCCGCCTATTCGATCGAGTCGTGGCGGGAACTTTCCGCCCTGCAGGCGGAATTCCGCCATCCGGAGCAGGATTGGATCCGGGCGGTGGGCTACGAACTCCAGGCGCCGCGGGTGATCCGGCTCGTGTCATGCGACCGCGGCCCCCGGCAGGGGCTCCGCTTCAATCGTCGCAATGTGTTCGCCCGGGATGGAAACCTCTGCCAATACTGCGGTAAGCACTTCCCGACCAGCGAACTCTCGCTGGATCATGTCGTGCCCCGCAGCCGTGGCGGGATGACGAGTTGGGAAAACATCGTCTGCGCGTGCGTGGCCTGCAACGTGCGGAAAGGGGGAAGGACGCCGCAGGAAGCCAGAATGCATCTCGTTCGCCAGCCGGTGAAGCCGAAACGCAGCCCCCTGCTCTCGATCAAGCTGGGGAATCCGAAGTACGCCAGTTGGAAGAGTTTCGTGGAAAACGCCTACTGGCTCGTGGACCTGCGTTGATCCATGCCCCTGGCGAACAAGGCCCGCGTCGATCCAGGTCCCCGACGGGTCGCCCGGACCGTTCGGCTTCAGCAGAGCGGATCCTTCTTCTCGGTGATCACCGGAAGTTGGGGAGACATCTCTGCGTTGAGTTCCTTGAACTCCTTCCACTCGGCCGGGAGGTTGTCTTCGTGGAAGATCGCCTCGACCGGGCACTCGGGCACGCAGGCCTCGCAATCGATGCACTCGTCGGGATGGATGTAGACCATTTTGTCGCCCTCGTAGAAGCACTCCACGGGGCAGACGACCACGCAGTCGGTGTACTTGCAGGCGAAACACGGTTCAGCGACGACGTGGGTCATGATCGGCTCTCCTCTTCTCCTTGCGGATGCAAAAACGGTCTCGATGCGCGGAATCGTAGGTGGGCGGACCAGCCCTGTCAACGATCTTGGCATCGGCAAAATCGCCCCATGTTCATGAGACGTTTGGATTGCCGTTGGTGCCCCCTGCCGCTCCCCCGTATGATGTCTTCCCAGGGGCACAGTTCGACACGGTTTCCGAGTGGCAGACGTGCGTTTTGTCGGTCCGGTGAGTGCCACGGAGGCCGTGAGAGGGTGATGCCGTGGCCACTGCCTCGAGCCCACAACCAGATTCAGATTCCGAGCATGCGTTGGCGGCCGAAGACCGCGAGCTTTTGAGACGCTGTCTCGACGGTGCGCCGCAGGCGTGGGATGCATTCGTGGACCGGTACGCGGGCCTGCTCGTGCACGTCGTCACCCGGGCCGCCGCGCAGCGCGGCGTGGCGTTGGGGCCCGGCGACCGCGACGATCTCCTGGCTGAGGTGCTCGTCGAGATCCTGCGGAGCGATGCCGCCGTGTTGCGCGGTTTCCGGGGGCATGCAAGCCTGAGCACGTATCTCACCGTGATCGCGCGGCGGGTTGCGGTGCGCGCCATGCTGAAGTCGGCCGAGCTCCGCCGCACGCTTGCCGCCGCGCGGTCGGGAGCGGACGCGGCCGACAAGCGGGACGACGCCGCGGCCGTCGCCGCCCGCGAGGAGGTGGAGGTGTTGCTCGGGCGGCTTGAACCGGACGAGGCGCAGCTCATCCGGCTCTATCACCTGGAGCAGAAAAGCTACGGCGAGATCAGCCGGCTCATTGGCGCGCCGTTGGGCTCGATCGGCCCGGCACTCTCTCGGGCCCGGCACAAGATGCGTGGGGCCGACGGCCCGGATTCGAAGTCGGCGTAACGCGGGCCGCGGAAAGGCCGATGGCGCCGTTGGTTTCGGCCATCAGCGCGGGGGCGGTGGAGGCGTGATCATGACCGACGGGTCGGCGAGATCCACCGGCGCATAGCCTTCGTAGGCGGGCATCTGCCACAGTTGGCCCGGGTCGCCGGCCGGCACGTTCGTGGTGATCGTGGTCAGCTCGAGCGAAAAGGTCACGCCCGACGCCGGCCACGACACGTCCACCAGTCGTGGCAGCGCCGCCCCCGACGCAGGGTCGACGCGATGCCGAGTGGTGCGGACGCTGGCCAGGCGTTCGCCGGCGGGGCTGAAGAGATGCTGCTCCGTCACCAGCCCCGTCGTGCCGTCGATGAGCGTCGATTTGAGCAGGTCGCCGTCCGGGGAGCGGATCCGGCTGCGGATCTCCAGGCGACCATCCGGCACCGGGAACGGGCCCTCGTGATGATCGTCGGGATCGAACCGCACCAGCCCGAGGAGTTCGGGCATCCAGTCGGCCCGAAGCGGCAGCAGCCGCCGGGCGGACGACTGGCCGTATTGATCGTGCCGGCAGAAGAGCATCACCGGCGGCTCGTGGCGGCGGATCCACAGCCAGAAGAGGTCATCATTGCTCCCCAGGTCGAGCTCGCTGCCGCTCACGGCCGTCTGGGCGCGAAGACGAAAGCGGCGCGGCGGCTCACAGGCCACCTGGGCCGATAGCCGCGGCACGCCCGGCACCGAGAGCACCGCCTGGGGGGCCATGTAGTTGCGGACCCGCTGGGTGTTGTCGTGGACGGTGGTGATGATCTGCTCGAGCGTGGGCTGCGGCGGCAGCGCCCGGGGCAGCGGCATCGTGCCCACCTGGTAGCCGCGGATCACGCTCGGGCACGCGGCGCCGCTGGATGCCACGACCGTGACCACGAGGGCCAACGCCATGAGCCGCGGGGTTGGGGGAGGAGGTGTCATGCGGCACCTCCCGACCACAGCAGGGCATGGAGCCGTTCCTCGATGCCGGTCGCGGTGGCATCGCGGGAAGTCACGATCGGCACGACGTAGTCGCGGTCGCGCTTGCGGCAGGCGAGAACGAGTGCCGCGGGCCGCGGCTCGGCGGGAGAAGCCGGATGGTCGATGATCCGCAGCACGCGGCGACGGAGGAGATCCAACGCGATCAGATACCGCAGCGCGGCGTCGTCGGGCCGGCCATCGAGCTCTTCGAGCACGTCGAGCAGCACGTCGGGGGGCGCGAGCGTGCCGGCGGACGATTCCTTCGCGGGATAACGCGATCTCCACCACGCCAAGACCCCTTCCGGCGGCCCGCGCCAGGCCTCCGCCGCGCAGTCGATCCGCTCCAGGCTGCCCCCGGTGCGGACGAGCGTTGAATAGAACGGTTCGTCGGCGGCGAACACCCGTCCGGTGAGCGCGCACACGCCGCGGGGTCGATGGAGCTTGAGATCCATGCCGGGACGGTAGGGATCATCGCCGCCCACGGCAATGGGGCGTCGCGGCGGACGTCCCGACCGGTCAGGCCGCGCAGGCTGGGAAAGCCGGGGCCTTCGCCACGTTCACGAAAGCAGGAGGTCAGCCACCTCGACGAGGCCGTCGTCGTCGTGCGAGGCGACGACATGGCGGGCCGCGGCGCGGACGGCCGGCAACGCATTGCCCATGGCGATTCCCAGGCCGGCTGCCGCGATCATCGGCAGGTCGTTGACGTCGTCGCCCACGGCGCAGATGGCGTGCGGCAGGATGCCGAGGCCGTCGGCGATGGCGCGGATCCCCGACCACTTCGTCACGCCCGCCGGTGCGATCTCGCACATGAAGTCGCGGTAGCGCGGGCTGCGGATGGTGTGCAGCGAAACGGCGGTGGGCCAGCGGTCGTGCAGCACGGCTTCGAGGGCGAGCATGTCGTCGCGGCCCCCCATGACGAAGCCGGCGAACACGCCGGTCGGCGGCGCGGCATGCAGGTCGGGCGCGACACGGGCCAGCGATCGGTTGTGGTGCAGGTATTCCTGCAGGCCCCGCCCCGGCCCGCCCGCCGTCGCGGCAGGGTCGAGCCTCCGGCAATGAAAGTCGAATCCTTCGGCGAAGCTGTCGGTGTAGAGGATCGGCTCGAGGCCGCGGTCCACGAGCATCGCCACGACGCCCTCCAGCACGCCGGGGGCGAAGGCGGCGCGGAAGTGGGTGGCATGGCTGCCGGGTTGCTTGACGAGGCCGCCGGACGCCGTGACCAGCGGCAGATCGATCCCCAGCCGCTCCGCGATCGGCAGCACGTCGCGGTAGCGCCTGCCGGTGGCGAGCATCACGCGAATGCCGGCAGCCTGCACGCGGGCGATGGCGGCCGCAGTGGCTGCGCCGACCTCGTGGCGGCTGTTGGTGATCGTGCCGTCGACGTCGAGGACCAGCAGCCGAATCCCGGGCTGCGACGGCGGATCGTGTTGGCCCTGCATATCCCGTATGGTACAGGGAACGCATGAGTGATTCCGCCACCATTCCGTTCACGCCCGTGGCCGCCGCGGGCAGCATCCCCGCCGGCGAAGGCCGCACGTTCGAAGTCGCCGGGCGGCTCGTGGCCCTGTTTTTCGACGGCGCGGCCTACACCGCCATCGACGACCTCTGCCCGCACATGGGCGCCTCGCTGGGCTCCGGCCCGCTCGTCGACGGCGTGGTCACCTGCCCCTGGCATGCGTGGCGGTTTCGCGTGTGCGACGGCACCTGGTGCGACAACCCCGCGCTCAAGGTCGATGTGTTCGAGACCCGGGTCGTCGACGGCATGGTCGAGGCCCGCGTGCCGCTGCCGCGACCGGCCGTGTGAGGCCCGTCCTGGCTACCCGCGGCTGATCGTCGTGGATTCGCCCGGCGCGAGCACCCGGGCTTCGGCGAGTTTCGCAGCCGTCACCGACTTCGCCCACGCCATGGCATCCTGCTCGATCGGCGGCCACGTGCCGTAGTGGCTCGGCAGCGCCACCCTGGCGCGGAGCATCCGCAGGGCGGCGAGCGAATCCTCGGGGCCCATGGTAAAGAGATCGCCGATCGGCAGGATGGCGACATCGAGCCCGCGGCCGTGGGCATCGGGGCGGCCGATCCGCTCCATGTCCATGAACACCGACGTGTCGCCGGCGAGATAGATCCGCGTGCCGCCCACGTCGAGCAGCCAGCCCGCCGGATTGCCGCCATAGGTGCCGTCGGCGAAGCTCGACGAGTGGTGCGCGATCTCCATCTGGGCCGTGCCACCGGGCACGGCTACGCGGCCACCGATGTTCATGGGCTGTGTCTTCTCGACGCCGTGCTTCCCCAGCCACTGGGCGATCTCGAAATTGCAGAACACGGTCGCCGCCGTCCGCTTCGCGATGGCGGCCGCGTCGGCGATGTGGTCGAAGTGGGCGTGCGTGAGCAGGATCGCATCGCAGTGCACATCCTGCGCCTTCATCGACGCGGTCGGGCATTCATCGAAGAACGGGTCGATGAGCAGCGTGCCGTGGCCGGTGTCGATCAGCCATGTCGCGTGGCCGGTCCAGGTGAGCGTGACGGGCATGGATGGCTCCAAGATAAGGATCGTGGAAAGGATCGTGAGGAAAAGGTGGACACGAGAACCGGCGAGGCTCGCTGCATGCCTGCTGGGCATATGACCCGCTGCGCATCACGTCACGGACACGGGCGTTGCAGCGGCCGGAGGTCCGCTGCAACGACGCGCGAAGGACATCACGGCCGCAGTCGGCGCATCATGAACTGTTTGTAGGCTTCCACGCCGGGCTGGCCGTAGGGGTTGGTTCCCACGAGGCGGCCCTCGACGACGGTGGCGAGCATCAGCATCTGCAGCAGTTGGCCGACCGTGTGCTCGTCGATCCGCGGCAGGAGGATGTCGGCCGTGGGCCGCTTGGCCTGCGCGTAGGCCTCGTTCGTGCCCGCGGCGGCGGCCACGAGCATGTCGGGCCAGGCGGTGCCGACGAGGTCGTCGAGCGCGTCTTCGTCGCTGCCGTAGGGCCCCAGCTTCGGGAGGGCGAGACGGTCGCGGCGTGGTTCGCCCACGAGCAGGTTGGTGATCAGCTTGTCACGGCGGCCGTCCTGGTGCTGCTGGCCGCGGGAGTGGAGATCGCGGGTGGTCACGGTCGTCAGCGGCGTGGCCCCCTTCTCATCCTTGCCGAGGCTCTCGGAAAGCAATTGGTCGTACCACAGGCCGACAGCCTCCAGACGGTTGCTCCATGAGGAGAGCACGCGGATCGTGGCCCCCATCCGCTTTTCGGCGAGGTGCGACACGCCCACGTAGCGAAGCACTGGATTTTCTGCCGCGGGCGCCTCGCGGAAACGGCGGTTCATCGCCGCCGCTCCTTCCAGGAGTCGCACCACGTCGACACCGACGATCGATGCCGGGAGGAGGCCCACCGCAGTGAACACGGAGAACCGGCCGCCGACGCCGTCGGGAATATCGAACACCTCTGGGCAGCCGATCGCTTTCGCAAGGTTGGCCAGCTTCCCGGTCTTGCCCGTGATCGGCACGACGCGGTCGGCGAGCCGCTTCACGTCGCCGCCCACGGCCTCGAGGAGCGTCTGGAGGAAGAGCCGCGTGGCGACGGCCGTCTCCAGCGTGCCGCCGCTCTTGCTGACGACGAGGATTGCCCACCGGTGGAGGAGATCATCGGGCACCGCCGCCCCCGCCGGCGCGACGAGGTCGAGGAGTCCCTGCGCGGAATCGTTGTCGATGTTGAAGCCCTCGAACGAGAGCCGCGGGCGGCCGCCGCGCTCCCCCCGGGGAAGCTCGTTGTGAAACGGATGGCAGCAGGCCTCGAACAGGGCCCGCGTGCCCATGTAGGAGCCGCCGATGCCCAGCACGATCACCCGGTCCACTGCATCGCGGATCCGCCGGGCCGTCTGCAGGATGGAAAACAGCTCGCTCGCCGGCCGCTGCGTGCCGTAGTCGGCGAGGAGGCGGTCGGGAAGATCGATGAAGGCGGGGTCGAGCACCTCGCCCGGCTTCGCGCCGCCCGCCCGCCAGCGGTCGACGTCGGCGAGCGTCTCGGCCCGCGCCGCATCGAGCGCGGGCGCGAGGGCTTCGAGATCGGCCGGCGCGATGCCGCCCGTGGCGAACACGGCTGCCGGCTCGTAGTGGATCGGATCCTCGGGCGGCTGCGGACGGATGACGCTCATGCTGCGGCCTCGGCTGTTGTCGTGGCGGCGATCCCGGTATTCTGACCGCGGAAATCTACCAGACCGAGCAGCAGGGAAGGAATCAGCCCGTGAAAGAGCACGAACTCATCCGCGAACTCTCCGAAAAGAATGGCTCGAAGATCGTCCTCCTCGTCGCCGACGGCCTCGGCGGTCTGCCCTTGGAGCCGGGCGGCAGGACGGAGCTGGAAACCGCCGCTACGCCGAATCTCGACCGGCTCGCGCGGCGCGGCACGAGCGGCTCGAGCGTGCCCGTGCTTCCCGGCATCACGCCCGGATCGGGCCCCGGCCATCTCGGTCTTTTCGGGTACGACCCGCTCGAATTCAAGATCGGCCGCGGCGCCCTCGAGGCCACCGGCATCGGCTTCGAACTCGGCCCCCACGACGTCGCGGCGCGGGGCAACTTCTGCACGCTCGACGCCGCCGGGCTGATCGCCGATCGGCGCGCCGGCCGAATCCCGTCGGAGGAGAGCTTCGCCGTCGTCGAGAAACTGCAGGCGGTGAAGATCCCGGGCGTGGAAACCTTCGTCAAGCCGGTGAAGGAGCATCGCTTCGTCGTCGTGTTTCGCGGCCAGGGTCTCGATGGCCGTGTCGCCGACACTGACCCGCAGGCCGTGGGCGTGGCGCCGCTCGACCCCCAGCCACTCGATCCCGCGGCGCGGAAGACGGCCGACGTGGCCAAGGAGTTTGTGAAGCAGGCGCGGGCGATCCTGGCCGGCGAGAAGAAGGCCAATGGCATGGTGCTCCGCGGCTTCGCCGCCAAGCCCGCGCTGCCGACCTACGACGAGCTCTACGGTCTGCGGGCCGCGGCGATCGCCGTCTATCCGATGTACAAGGGCTTGGCGCGGCTGGTGGGGATGACGCTCGTCGGCAAGGCCCAGTCACTCGCCGAACAGATCGACGAGCTCGCCAGGTGCTGGAACGACTACGACTTCTTCTTCCTGCACTTCAAATACACCGACTCCACCGGCGAGGACGGCGCCTTCGAGCAGAAGGTGAAGCGGATCGAGGAACTCGATGCGGCGATTCCACGGATCGAGCAGCTCGGGCCGGACGTGCTCATCGTGACCGGTGACCATTCGACCCCGAGCAAGCTCAAGAGCCATTCGTGGCATCCCGTGCCCACGCTTCTCTTCGCCGACACCTGTCGGCCGGACGGCGTTGAGAAGTTTTCCGAGCGCGACTGCCTCCGTGGCGGCTTCGGCATCTTTCCCGCGAAGCACCTCATGCTGCTGGCCATGGCCCATGCCCAGCGGTTCGGGAAATACGGCGCCTGATCGAAACGCGGCTTGGCTCGGCCCGTCACTCGAACTCCACCCGCGGGTCGAGCCAGATCGTGCGGTCGAGCACCGTGCCCACATCGGCTGGCTCGATCACCAGTTCGAGTTCGCGGCCGCCGCGGAGATCGGCATCGATCGCGAGGGGATCGTCGTCGCCGCGGATGACCGGCGATTGGAAAACGTCGCGGAAGGCGTCGCCTGCGGCCTTGGATCGCACCGTGACCACGACGCTGCCCCCCTGCCCTGCCGAGTCGTCGATCGCCACGCGGGTGCGGAACCGCGCGGCCGGTCGGTCGAGCCGATACCGCACGCGGGCCGGCGCGTGCATCCCGCACGCGGTGAACGCCGTGGAGCCCCGTGCCGTGGGCCAGAGCGGGCGCACGGACGCCGCCGGTTCCGTTGCCAGCGACGTGAGGAAGCGGACCGCGTCCCCTTCGCTGACCGTCGCCACGAGGCCATCGGCCTGCGCTGGTTGGTCGGCTGCGGAGGCGAACCGCGAGCCATCCTCCCACGCGGCCCACATCCGCGGGCGGGCCGCCGCCGCGGGCACCGCAAAATCGATCGCCAGCACGCGGGCTACCGGGGCGGCGAACGCGGGTGACGCCCCGCGGTCTGTCGTGAAATGAACCTGGCCATCCGCGACCGCCACCGACTTCGCCTCCACGGCGTCACCGTTGGTGAACGTGATCAGCGCAGTGCCCGCCGCGGCCCGGCCCCGGCCCGGGGCCACGGCCGTGCTTGCGCGATACCCGGCGACCGCCGACCGCGGCAGCCGCACCATGCCGGTCGCGGGGGCATCGATCGTGACGGTCTCGTCGTCGATCGCCATGAGATCCCCGGCGCGGAAGCCGCCGTCGGCGAGTGCCACGAAGGGCCCCGCGGGCAGCGGCGGCAGCACGGGCCACGCCCGCGCGGGCTCTCCGGCTTCCGCAAGCACCCCTATCAATACTGTGGCCGTTACCACCGCGAGCACGAAGGAATTGACGGCTGCCATTTGTGGAGACGGGAGGGGCTGCCGATGGCCTCGAGCGGGCTGTGGGAGCAAGCGAAGCCAAGGATGGCGGAGCGCAGCGGACACGCAGTGAACGGAGGCCTGGAGGGCCGAAGTGAACGTCAAGCGAGAGGACATTGGCGGCCCCGACGTGCCGCGGCTGCGCCGACGGTCTCCGAATTCTGCGGTCGACCAAGTGGAGCAACCTGGCGGCTGCTTCGCAGCCAGGGCCATGGATGGCTTTTTCCACGGACAACGAATGCCCGAGCGAATCATGGCATCGGCTCCGGGGGAGGCAGGCGGCGAAGAAGCGGCGCGAAGCCGTGCGGCATCTGCAGCACGGTGAGCGCCGCGCTCGTGCCGTATTCCGCGCACGAGGGATCGTCCCAGGCGCCGTCTGGCCGCTGGGCCACGACGATGGCGGCCGTGTTCGCCTCGTGCCATGCGGTCCACGCCTGGTCGCCGCGGAGCCAATGCGCGGCTGCGGCATGCGCGAAACCGTAGAGGGCGTAGCCGTCGTCGCTGCCGAGCGAGACTGGATGGTCG
>JBIIIP010000103.1:0-10976 GCA_044234625.1 Pirellulales bacterium
CTGGCATGGCGGCCGGATTTTACTATTCCTGGCCACGACGAGCCAATTTTCAGCGTGAAAAACACAGATTTTCAGCCGGTTTCATTGTCGGCGCGTAGTTTTCTCATACAATTTCCCGAAGAGAAGAAGCGGCGCGACGAAGGACCGGGTGCCGCGAACTCCAGGCAACGCAGCCATGAATCGGATCAGCATCCTGACGTTGTTGCTGGCGGCGGCGACCGGCACGGCGGCTGAAACCGAGTCACCGGCGGCCGGCCAGCACGGCGAACGGTTCCGCCGCGAGATCCAGCCGCTGCTCGCAAGGTCGTGCGGCTCCTGCCACGACCCCGACACCCAGGAAGGGGGCGTGGTTCTCACCACGCTCGATGGGTCGATGGACCGGCCGGCGACGGTGGCCCTCTGGAAGAAGGCCCGAAAGCTCGTGCCATCGCGGACGATGCCCCCGGCCGACGCCGATCCCCTTTCCGCCGAAGAGATCGCGGCCGTTTCTTCCTGGATCGACGAGGGCTTCGCGCTCGAGGCCGAGCGGCTCCGCGTGGCGACGACCCGGCTCCTCACGCGGCGGCTCACCAACCGGGAGTTCAACCGGTCGCTCTTGCGCCTCGTGGGGGCCGAATCGTCGCGGCGCGACTTCACCGCCGAAGTCAACATTCCCGCCGACGCCGTCGATCCGACCGGCTTCTCCAACGACGCCCGCGCCAACCCGCTCACGAAGACCCACCTCGAGGCCTGCAAGCAGGCGGCGATCGCAGCGCTCCGCGAGTTCTCGCCGTTTGTCGAGCAGTCGCGAAGCCCGCTGCGTTATTTCTATCACGGTGAGCACTGCTACACGTCGCGGGCCACGCAGGACCATGTCTTCGACTTCGTGAAGAACGTCGCCCACCCGCAGACGGAGGCGGAATTTCAGACCCGCCGGGAGATCGAGGGGCTCGAGGGCAACTCGTTCCTGAATCGCCCGATGAACAAGGCGGTGTTCGGCCCGGCATTGTTTCCCTTCAAGCCGGGTGAACTCCAGGACTTCGACAACGACCTCCTGCTCGCCAATGCCGCGGCTTTTCCGGCGAGCCAGATGTATTCCCGCGGCACGTTCGACTTCCGCCTGCGGGTGCGGGGCAAGCCCGGGGCCGATGGCGTGCTGCCGCTCATGCGGGTCAAGGTCGGCTGCTTCGACGTCTTCGCCAACCACTTTCGCACGCTTGCGAACGTGCGGCTCTCCACCGCCGAACAGGTGCTCGAGTTCTCCGGCAACGTCCGAGACTTCCCCTACCTCGACAACATCCCTCCGGAGCGGACGTTTCGCGACGGCAACGTGCCGAAGCTGACGGCGTTTTCCACGAACGACTGGTATGACTGCATGGCGGGCTTCTTCATCGTGATCGTGGAGAACGCCGCCCGTCACGAGGAGGGGCTGCCGCTCGAGCCGGGGCAGCATCGCTACGCCCTCGGCAACATCCACATCGGCTCCTACGACGAGATCTACGAGCGGGCCCGGGCGAAGACGCTGCCCGACTACTACATGCACGACTCCGAGCTCGTGGAGGTGTTCCGGAAGAACCAGCAGGATCTCGCTGGCAAGGCGCCGGCGATCGAGATCGACTGGGCGGAGCTCACGCTCAACGACGTGCCGCTGTACAACGCCGTCTTCTTCGCCTCGCCGCACCGCGGCCCGACCGACGGCTACGCCGGCGAGGTGATCGGCCGGTTCGTCGATGCGGCCTTCCGCGGGTTCGCCACGGCCGATGACCGGAAGACGTTCACCGATCTCTACGCCACCCTGCGGAAGGACGGGCTCGGCTTCGAGGCGGCCGTGCACGAGACGCTCGCGTCGGTGCTCGTCTCGCCCAAACATCTCTTCCTCGACGACTTCGCCCAGCCGGCGAGCGAGCGGTCGCATGCCCTGCTCATGGCGTCCAAGCTCTCGTTTTGGCTCTGGGGCGAGCCGCCGGATGAAAAGCTCCTCGCGGCCGGCGTTGACGGCACGCTGCTCGATCCAGCGGTGCTCCAGGCGGAGGCGGCGCGGCTATTGGCCGACCCGCGGGCCGTGCAGTTCGTCGACCGGTTCATCGACGAGGCCTGGCACCTCGACAAGTTCGACCAGGTGGCGATCGACAAGTCGCGGTATCCGTTCTACGACGAGGAGCTGGAGGAGGAGATCAAGGAGCAGTTTCGGCGGACGGTGCAGGGGGCCCTCGGTCTCGACGGCCCATCCGATGTCCGCCGCCTCATTGACGACGACCACCTCTGGCTCACGCCGCGGCTGGCGAAGCTCTGCCGCGCGGAGGGCTACACGGGCACGGGCGAATTCGTGAAGGTGATGCTGCCGGAGGGAAGCCCGCTCGGCGGCGTGCTCACGCAGCCGCGGATCATGAAGATGAACTCCGACGGCGCTGATTCGCATCCGGTTCGCCGCGGCACGTGGGTGCTCGAGCGGATCCTCTTCGATCCGCCGCCGCCCCCGCCGAAGGTGACGCCGCTGGACGGGCAGGGGATCATCAAGGCGGCGTCGCTGCGGGAGCGGATCGCCGAGCACGCGCGGTCGAGCGGCTCCTGCATCGCCTGCCACCGGCGGATCGACCCCTTCGGCCTGGCCTTCGAAAACTTCGACGCCGCCGGCGGCTGGCGGGACGCCGCGCCGGCGGGCGAGAAGCAGGAGCCGGTGAGGATCGAGAGCAGGCTCGCGGACGGCACGGTGATTGCGAGCCTCGCGGACTTGAAGCGGTACATCCTCGAGCGGCGGCTCGACGCCTTCACCCGCGGCTTCGTGGAGGGTCTCGTGCAGTATGCGGCCGGTCGCCGGCTCGATCTGGCCGACGAGCGGTCGGTGGAGCGGGCGCGGCGGGCGTTCGTCGATGCGGGGTATGATTTCAAGGCTCTTGTGCAGGCCGTGGCGACTTCGGCGTCGTTCACCGGCCTGCCCGAATGACGAACAGGAAGGGCGGCACCATGCAAGTGATCAGTCGCAAGGCGTTTCTGGTGGGTTCGGGGGCATCGCTCGCGCTGCCGTTGTTCGCGTCGCTCGACAAGCTCGGTGCCGCCGGCCCTGACCCGGCTGAGCGAAGGAAGCGGTTCTGCGCGATCTTCTTTCCGTTCGGCGTGTCGCTGCCGCCGAAGCTCACCGACGCCAAGAACCCCGAGAGCAAGAACCCCGACTATGACGCCTTCCACTGGTTTCCCGACGGAGACGGCGGCCGCGACTACCGGCTGAGCAAATCGCTCGAACCGCTCGAGCCCTTCAAGCAGGACCTCACAGTCTTCTCGGGCCTCTCGCACCCCCACTACCGCGTGATCGGCACGGGTCACCGCAATGGCGGACTGTTTTTGAACGGCGCTAACATCGTCAAGGGGTCGGCCAACTTCGTGAGTGTCGATCAGCTCATTGCATCGCACATGGAGGGGTCGACGCGGTTCCCGTCGCTCGTGCTCTCCTCGGGCGGCGGCGTGGGTGTGCCATTGATGGCACAGACGATCTCGGTCGATCGCCACGGCAAGTTCGTGCCGGCCCTCTCCGATCCGCGGCAGATCTTCAACCGGCTCTTCGGCGTCGAGGAGAGAGGGGCGGCCGCCCTGCGGCCCCGGCGGAGTGTGCTCGACGTCACGATGGAGAGCGCTCAGAGCCTGATCCACCGGCTCAATCCCGAAGACCAGCGGGCGTTCGACGACTACCGTGAGTCGATCCGCGAGCTCGAGCACGATCTCGACCGGGCCGAGCAGTGGGCCGGAGTGCCGCGGCCGGCGGTCGATCCCGCGTCGGTCGCGCAGGATGGCTTTGCCAAGCAGGGCGCCCAGAGCTACCTCGACTCGATGTTCGATCTCATGTACCTCGCGCTCAAGACCGACTCGACCCGCGTGGTCACCTACCAGATCGCCTGCGAGGGCACCTGCATCGGCGACTCCTTCCCGACCGCCATCGGGCTGACGAACTCCCACCACAACCTCAGCCACGGCAACCGCGACCCCGGGGGCTACGAGCGGTGGGCGCAGTACGACCGCTTCCTGGTCGAGCAGTTCCAGAAGTTCCTCGTGAAACTCGCGAACACACCCGACGGCGACGGCACGCTCCTCGACACGACGGCCTGCCTCTTCGGATCGGGCACGAGCGACACCCACATCCACAAGAACTATCCGCTCGTGCTCGCCGGCGGCGGCAAGCTCGGCCTCAGTCACGGGCAGTACCTGAAGTACCGTGAGGAGCGGCCGATGAACGACCTGCTCCTCACGCTCGCCCACCGGTTCGGGATCGATACGCCCTCGTTCGGCGACAGCGCTGGAGAAATTTCCGAACTCGCGTGAGCCGTGGCTCGGTTCCGAGGCTCACGAGCGGCTCGGGAGCCGGGAAATGCTTACGTCGGCGGTCTTGATCCGCAGGGTAGGTCGGCCAATGGCGCTTCGGCAACCGTCGGCCGCCCGCGGTGGCGTTTTTCTGGCGTTAACGGAGACCCTCTTCGAGTCCGGCCTCAGGGATTCCCCCGAACGTTGCCGCGATTCGGCTACTCGTCGATTTCCTCGTCCGCCTCGTCTTCCTCACCGCCATCGGCGGTCACGGCCCACTCGGGATAGGCCGCCCCGCTCCCCTTCATCGCGTGCCAGAGGACGCGGTTGAGCCGATCCTCCGGGGCCCGGTCGATCTCGGAAAAATTCATCGATGCGCTTGCGATCGCACCCGCCTCGAGCACCGGGTCGCGGATCGTCTGCGGGTCCGGGTTCAGTTCGTCGAGCGGCACCGTCGCCGGCCGTGCCTCGAAGGGGCGAAGGTCAGGGACGTCGGTGAAGCAGTCGGCCATCGGCGTGGCCGAGGCGTCGAACTGATTCATCGGCGGCAGCCCGAGGATCTGGCCGATCGTCCGCAGCACGCTCGTCGTGTTGTAGAGCGTGCTCACGGTTGCGGTCCGCTTCGCGTAGGGGCTCGCGACGTAGCAGGTCGTGCGGTAGCCGCTCACGTGATCCCAGCCGCCCTGCGGATCGTCCTCGATCGCGAAGATCGCCATCTTCGGCCAGAAGCGGCTGCGCGAGAGGGCCTCGACGATCCGGCCGAAGGCGAGGTCGTTGTCGGCCACGCAGGCTGCCGGCGTGGGCGTTCCGGCCGCGGTGCCGTTGGTGTGGTCGTTGGGCAGGCAGATGATCACGAGGTTCGGATACTCCCCCCGCTTCTCGCACTCGGCGAGATCCGCGATCACGACATCAGCGCGGAGTTGGTCCGGCACCTCCATGCTCCAGCCGACGGTCGCTCGAGGGGAAAAGGGGCGGATCGTCTCGATCGCCGGCTCGCATTCGACGATCACCTCCTCCGCTTCCCGCCCCACCTTCCACGCGGCATAACAGTCGGCGAAGCCGGGGACTCCCTTCCGGTTCGGGTCCTTCCACCGCACCCGTGGCTTCATGAACTCGCCGAAATTCCGGATCGACCTCCCCTTGCGCAGGGCCGAGTCCCAGATGAAGCCGGCCGGCGACCAGGCCAGGGCGTCGGACTCGTCTTCCCCCATGCCGTCGGGATAACTCCGCGGAAAGCCCGCGAACCCCTTCTCGAGGTAGTCGGTGGCCACGGCCGAGGTGCTCCAGTTGTGGCCGTCGGCCGAGAGGATGCCGCAGCAGTAGGTGTTGTCGAGCAGCACGAACTGCTCCGCCAACGCATGCTGGTTGGGCGTGATCGCGGCCCCGAAGATGCAGAGATCCTCGAATCCGTTCCCCCTCGGCATGTCGCCGAGAACCTGGTCGTAGGTGCGGTTCTCCTTGATCACGTAGACCACGTGCTCGATGAGGCTCGGCTCCCCGATCCGCTCCGGGATCGCCCGCGGCGGCGCGCCCTTCCGGGGCGGCAGAAACGCCCGTTCGATCGCGGCCGCCCGAATGTTCATCGCGGCTTGTTCCGAGAGCTGCGGGAGTTCGCCGTCCGCCGGGACCGGAACGAGCGAGAGGGTTCCCTGGTGCTGGTGCGTGTTGAAGGTCTGGGTCTTCCCGTTCGGGCGTCCCACGTCGGGCAACCCCTTGAGATTCGCAACGACGAACTGCCTTCGCGCGGCGTCGAACGCGATCGCTCCCGGATACCATCCCACCGGGATGAGCCCGATGAGTTTCGTGCCGCCCCTCACGTCCGGCTGCCATTCCATCACGGCCACGGCGTTTTGCGAGCCGTTGCAGACGTAGAGCCGCCGGCTGTCAGGGGAGAAGGCGACCGCGTTGGGCGCGGCCCCGAAGAGTTCGGCAGGCGTCCGCTTCGTACAAACCGTTTCGATCACGGCGCCCGTCGACGCATCGAGGATCGACAGCGTGTCGTCGCCCGCATTCGCGCAGACGACGTGCCTGCCGTCAGGCGAGGCCGCGAGGCCTGAGGCATGCCGGCCAGTAAGCGTCTCCGAGATCTTGGCACCGGCCAGATCGACGATGCTCACGGAGCCCTCGCTCGCCACATGCATCACGGGATCGACGCGGACCGTAGTGCCCTGCCCGGCGGGGCCGATGAGGTCGCCGTTGGCAGGCCGCCGCCCTCCCCAGTTGCTCACGAACGCCTTCCCGCCGACCACCACGACGTCGTAGGGGGCGACACCGACGTCGAAGCTTCGCAGCATCTGGCCGGTCGCCGCGTTGACTTCGAGCAGACGGTTTGAAAGATTGCCGCACACGTAGAGCCTGCGACCGTCCGGAGAAAACGCGATCCCGGCCGGGATCTCCTCTGCCCGTCTCGGGGCGTTCGCGGGCGGAAGGTGGATCGTATGCGACGCGGTGAGCCTGCCACCCGCCACGGTAAAGACCTTGAGCGAGCCATGCACGTTGCTCATGACGAGCTGAGAGCCGTCGGGCGAGAAGGCGAGGCCGGTGAAGCTCTCGATCGCGTTGGTGTCGGGATCGAGATTGCGGGCCGGCTGCCCATCGGCCGCCGGCGCCGCGGCGTCCGCCGGTGGCTGCACACGCTGTCGCACCTCTCCGGTCGCAGGATCGACGACGACCACTTCGTTGGTCTTGCCAGACGTGGCGAGGATCACGCCGTCTGGGGAGAGGGCGACTGCCTGTGGTCGAAGCCCCGGCAGCCGGACCGTCCGGCCGGCCGGCGTCACGACCTGATTGACCGGCGTGACCGACCGGCCATCGGAGGCGTTGCCGACCGATTCGCTGGGGGCATCGCCGCCGGTCGCCATGCCGCAGGCAACCGCGACCCAGACTGCGACGGAGCCAAACGCTGTTCGGCGGGCCATACGTTCCACGTTTGATGGTGAGTCGTCTGGTCTCATGTCGTTTCTCGATGGCCCCGGGGCAGGGACAAGCGTGCCCCGGATAGCCCCGCGGAACGTGGTGCTCAATCAGGGACTTCTATGAGAGTTTAGCGGGGGAACTGGCTCGCGAAACGGTAAGAGAAAAGCCTGTGATTCAATCATGGGACGCAAACGATCCGGCTTCACGATCGTGGAACTGCTGGTGTCGGTCGCCATCGTATCGATTCCGATGGACAGCAGGTGTCCACCGCGGCCCTTTGGCGGGAGAGGCGGCGGCCAGAGATCGTGGCGGCCTTCGCCGAACACGTCTTTGGCAGAACACCTGACATCGCGACGAACCTGCGATGGGAATCCCTCGCGACCGATGCCGAGGTGTTCGACGGCCTGGCGACGCGACGGCAGGTGCGACTGCGGCTTCTGGATGTGGAGGATGCCCCCTGGATCGACGTGTTGATGTATGTCCCGTGCAAGGCCCGCCATCGACCAGCGGTGTTCCTCGGGCTCAACTACGGAAATCAGGGTGTCGCCCCGGATCCGGGGATCGTACCCTCCCGCAACTCGGTCTGCCGCCGCGGCGATCGCACCGCGGCCCGTGTATGTCGCGAGTGCCGAGCAGGACCGCTGGGCTGATCCGCACGGTGAATTCCTGGCGGCCCGTCACGCCGAGCCTGTCTATCGCTTGTTCGGTCTCGCGGGTCTCGGGGCGCACGAGATGCCTTCCGTCAACCACCCAGTCGGCGAGACGATCGGTTACCACGTGCGAGAAGGTGATCACGACATCACACTCTACGATTGGGAACGCTTTCTGGATTTCGTCGATAAGCATTGGTGCGGCGACTGATATGGTCGCCACCGCAGGCGGCTTGGTCCGCTTCGCTCACTTCCGCAGGCCAAAGGGAGGGTCGGCCAATGGCACTTTGGCAAGCGTCGGCCGAGCAGAGCGGATCACGGGCAGCAGCCGGGGCAACGCCGAGGGTTTCCTGGGGCGAGCGCTATCGCATCCTGCCCAGGCAGACTTGTTCCCCAGCCTGCTAGGGCCTCAATCGCGGCTGAAAAAATGCGTCGCCTTTTCATAGGCCCTGTCAGGCCCGGGTCCGCCGCAGCGTTTCCGACGGAAGTTCGCCGAAGTGCTGCCGATACCGTGCAGCGAACCGGCCAAACTCCCAGATGCCGTGCCGCGTGAGGATGTCGGCCACGGTCTCGTTCTGCGCTGTCGCGACGCTCATGCTGCGGCGGACGGCGTGCAACTCACGCAGCATCAGATATTGTTTCGGTGAAAGCCCAAAAGCCTCCTGGAATGTCCGCAGCAGCGTTCGGCCATTCACGCCGATGCCGCGGGCGAGAGCGGTCGCTGACGGCACGGTGGCCGCGTCTTCGATCGCGGCCATCGATCGGCGGAAGATGTCGTCACGGTCAAGCCGTGGCCGTCCGAGGACGGATCGATGCTCCACCCGGGCGGGCAGGCATGCCGCCGCCGCCGCGAGCAGTTCTCCGGCGGCCGCTCGGTGGGCGGGAGTGCCGGTGGGCAGGTCGGCAAGCGTCGCCACGACCTCGCTGGCGAGGTGCCTGAGCCTGGCGACCGTTTCCGCGCCGCACGTGATCTTCGTACTCGAGTCCAACGCCGCGATGTCGCTCGGCAGGGCGATCGAGCACCAGGCGTGGGCATGCCTGCGGACACGGATGCGGAAGTCGGCACCGCTCGGGATGGCGAACAGCGAGGCCTCGTCGAGCCGCTCGCCATTGACGACGTGCTCGGCCGCGTGGGTGAGCGGCACGAAGAGGATCGGGCCGCCGTGCGTGTTTGCGCCGTAGCAGACATTGCCACCCCCTTCCGACGCCACCTGCACCACGACGGTGCCGAGGTCGACGATCCCGAGCGTCCAGACACGGTGCTCCACGCCGTCGCAGGCGAGCCGCAGGCTGGCGCCGCTCACCGCATCTCCCCACGCGTCGAAATCGTCGAAGGTCAACATGGTTGTGCAGGATAAAACGTCCTCTCCCCCCGAACAAGTTGTTTCATTCCGCCTCCACGCGGTCCGCACCAGTGGGAAGATCACCCGAGGTCACGCAGAGCTCAATACCGCCCCCGACGCCGGCGTTTGAGAAAAATCTCGGCGAGTTCTCGTTGAGCCCCCAGCCGACACGGACGCCCAGTTCGAGGTTCTCCGTCACGATGTACTCGCCGCCGAAATCGTCGCGGGTTCAGGGCTTCCGGCGCATGAAGGCGATCGGCTTGGCGTCGGGCGGAGCGCCGGTGAGCGTGAAGTCGAACGCGTCGGCCCCCTTCGAGGCCACGGCGCCCGTCATCGTGCCGACCGATGCGCTGACCAGCGCGATCGCGTCGCGGGCCGTCTCGATCGTGCCCCTGATCTCGATGGATGGTTTACCGGCCGGCGTCGCCTTCCAGGTGAATTGCGAGTCTTCCGCGATCACGAGATCGACGGAGTCCTTGCCACTCGTCGCCTTCCACGCGCCCACGAGATCGGTCTCCGGGCCAGTCGCGGCGCCCGCGGTGGGCTTGTCGGTGGGCTGCGGCTGCGGTGCGGTAGGCTCGTCGGGGTTTGACTCGCCCTCGAGCGAGTCGAGCAGCCGCTTGGCGACGACGTCGCCCGGCTGCCTCGCAACCACGACCCTCAACGCTTCGGCCGCCATGTCAGCGTACCCACCCACGAGGTAGTGATAGGCGAGCACGAAGGAACCCGCTGCGTTGTCGGGGTTAGCCCGGCAGAACGCTTCGAGCTTCCTGAGTTGATCCGTGTAGGCATCCACCGAGCCGTAGAGGCCGCTGAGCGTCGTCCAGTCCATTCCAGGGGCGACGGCCAGCACGGCATTCAGCGTTGCGGCCGCCTCTGGATACCGGCCCAGGGCGAAAAGCGTAAGTGCCCGCACCTCGTGGATAACCGAGTCGCTGGGAGCCAGCTTGATGGCCTTGTCGCAGCCCGTGAGCGCAGCGGCGTAATTGCCTTTTTTGAAGGTGGCGAGCGCCGCATCGAAGGCGGCGTCGGACGGCGCTGCCGCCGGAGCCAACTCGGCCGTCGCGGTTGCGCCTTGAACGGTGCTCGAGTCGGTGAGGTCGCCGTCGTTGGTCATGTAGTTGTTCACGACCACCGGCTGCGAGTAGTCGTAGGGAGAAACCGCCACGACAGCCGCGGGCACCGCCGAGTAATAAGGATTCACGTAGCCGCCGGCGCCGTAGCCCCAGCCCCACGAGCCGAGCGTGGACACGAGCCCCCATGTCGCGGCGCCGACGGCGAATGGCGCCCAGCAGCCGCCGTTGTAGCCCCAGTTGCTACCCCAGCAGCCGTTGTACCAGCCGCCGTAATGTGGGTTTACATAGCAGTTGTTCCAGTGGTTCGCCCAGCTCCCGTAACCACCGTTTCCATGGTCGTAGCCGTAGCCAGGCAGGCCCCAGCCCCCGCCCACGTTGCCGTTGTTGAAGTTGTTGTTGCCCCAGTTGCCGCTGCCGATGGTGCCGTTGGTCCAGAAGTTGTTGCCGGGCCTGTTGCCACCAATGCTCGGCCTGTTGCCACCGTTTCCCGGTCGATTGTCACCGATCCCGGGCCGATTGCCGGTCATGCCGCCCGGCAAAGTCCCCGGCAACGTCGTGGGGCGTTGAACGCTTCCGAACCCGGGACGATTACCGCCGCTGCTTGGCCGACTGGAGAGGCCGGGCGTGGGAAACGACGGCCTCGTCGTCGGCCGCCCAGCGATGCTGCCGCTGGGTCTGCCGCTCTGGCCCGGAGGCGTCGTCGGGCGCGAGGGCATCTGCGG
>JBIIIP010000138.1:0-5898 GCA_044234625.1 Pirellulales bacterium
TGCCACCCGCTGGCCGAGCCATGCCACCGGACGGCCGCGCCACGGCGGGTCGTCCACCTCCACCACCCGGCCGAGCGTCGGCCCGTGCCGGGTAGAGGCACTGTGCGAGGAGCGTGATCGACACCGCGAAGAGAAAAGAGAGTCGCATCACTTTCCTCGCGGCAGGGCGGGGTGGAGTAAGGCGTGCCGACATCACTTCGTCGCTCCCGGCTGGGGCGGCCTGCGGGTGATCTTCAGCTCGAAATCGGGCCCGGCAGCCCCTCCGACGATCCGGTCGCTGCCGCGCACGACGAAGTGATCTGCGTCTTCCACGGTGATCACGAGCGTGGCCGAGCCAGTGGTGCCGTCGGGCATCGTGGCCTCGGATTTCACCACCCAGCCCTCGTCGGTGGCATCCCAACGGCTCTCCGTAAACCCGCCGTCGTCGTCGAACGTCCAGGATCGGAGTTGGCCGGTCACGGGATCCCACCCGATCCGTTGCGTGCTCTTCGATTCGCCAGATCCCGCCGCCGACATCGTGTAGTCACCGATCAGGTAATTGCCATCCTCGCTCCAGCGAAAGGAAATCGTCGTCCGCCCTTGGGGGCTCTCGTCGATCCAGTCGCCGACGATCCAGTTCGCCGCCTGAAGCGCCTGCTGCGGCGTCGGCAGCGGCTCATCGGTAAATTCACGATACGACGCGATGGGCCACCGCTCGCCCTGCTTCGACCGCACGGCAACATACCGCACCTGCGCCGCCTCGCCCGCGGCGGTCGTGATTCGCCGCTGCCCCTCCTCGACGGTGAGCGTGTCGCCCACGGGGCGCACGGAGGCCAGATGTATCTCGAGCATCGCCCGGGGAAACTTCGCAAAAAAACGCTTGAACAGATCGGTGATCGCCGCCTTGCCCACGTGCACCGTGCCGGCCTCATCGACCAACTCACCCGTTTCGAGAAACATCCCTCCGATCGCAGCCGCATCGGCGGCATTGAATGCCGTGACGGTGGCTTCGGACTCGCGCGTCACTGCCGCCTCGAGCGTTGGAGGAGCGACAGTCTCTTGGGCTCCGACGTCGCGGTCGCCGCAGACCGCGCAGGTCAGAACCAGCACCGGAAGGATTTTCACCAGTGTGGTGCGTACCAACTTCATGTGCCACTCTCACTTGATGGACAACACGGCGGGCGGATCTCCTCCGGCCGCCGTGACGGATCCGGCAAACGGTTCTAGGGCATGCCGCCGCGACGTCAATGCAGTTTTGGCCAAATCGATGCGCGCGCGTACCGGGCCAGCACGCGGCCGAGCGCCGCCTGCACGGCGGCCGCGTCGAGCCCCCTGTTGGCTGCCGCCTCAACGACCTCCCGGCAGGCGGTGGCCACCCGCAGGCCGCCCACGGCCGAAAGCGTGGCCGGTCGGAGGCAGAGGTCGAAGCGATCGAGCGGTGGCCCGTCAAAGTCGATCTCCGCCGCCGGCATCGCGACCACGAGCGCCTGGCAGGCCGGGTCGGCGACGAGGGCCTCGACGCGGTCGGCAAGGCGGGTTACCGGTGCGCACCGCACCGCCCCCGCGAGGAGTGTCGCGTGAGGAGTTGTGCAGCCGGTGCAGCATCCCGCGGCCGTGAGCCATCCCGCCACCATTTCGACGAGGGTGGGGTTGGCCTCGACGAGCAGCACTGTGGGGATGCGGCCGTCGTTGCCCGCGGGAAAGTGCCGCTCGAGGATGGCCTCGACGTGGGCCTCCGTGAACAGGGAGGGCGTCTGGTTGATCTCGATCACCGCGCAGGAGACCTCACGCCACGAGCAACCGATGTCAGGCGTGATGAAGTCGATGCCGAGCGAGTCCATCCGCACGGTGCGGGCAATCGCCTCGGCCATGGCGCGCACGTCGGGGTGGACTCGGGCCGTGCAGTCTTCGATCGTGCCCCCGCGGGCCACGTTCGCCACCGATCGCAGGCGGATCTCGGCGTTGGCAGGCAGCCGTGACTCGAGCGTGAGCCCGGCCTGCCGCAGTTGCTGCTCGATTTCGGCATCGACCTTGATCGGCTTCAACTCAGACGGCCGGCCCGCGGCGGTGCGCCGCGTGTTTTCCGCGGCGATGAGTTCGCCGACCGTGCTCGTGCCGTCGGCGGTGACGCGGGCGGGATGACGCACGGCCGCCCATGCGAGCCGGCCACCGAACACGGTGAGCCGATGGTCGTGGCCCGCGACGTGTCGCTCCACGAGCACGCCGTGCGGCGCGTAGGGCCGCGCCGCGTCCCATGCGGCGGCGAGCCCCGATTCATCGCGGATGTTGGCGCACACGCCGCGGCCCATGCCCGCAGCGTAGGGCTTCACGACCACCGGGAATCCAAGCGCCCGGGCCTGCTGCACGACGCCATCGGGATCGGTGGCCAGCCGCTGCTCCGTCGTGGGAAACCCCAGCTGCTGAATCAGCACGTTCGCCCACACCTTGTTGTGGGCGAGGAGGACCCCGGTGTAGCTGTCACGATCGTTGGCCGCACCGTTGAAGTGCCGTGCGGCTGACCCGAGCCCCAGCCGCCACACGTCTTTCGAGCCCCCGATCTCGCGCGCAGGGATGCCTCGCTCCCGTGCCGCGGCGATGATTCGAGCGAGTGCTGACATGCCATCTCCCAAGTCCGCGTCCTGTGCGAAACCATGCCATGGTGTCGCACGTTTTGGCCAAAGGCCGAGAGAAGCCGCGAGCAACGACCGCACGGCCTGCGGTTCGGCTTCGCACACGATCGGCAGCTGGTGGCCGGCGCTCCGGGGAACGTGAAGGGTAGGTCAGGTTATGACAGTTCGGCAAGCATCGTCTCAGCGCCGCGGGCGGAAGATCGACAGGCTCCACTCCACCACCGTGGCCCGCGTGGCCAGCCGCACGGCGATCGACACCAGGTAGTTCTTCCAGCCCGAGATCACGCACTGCCGACCGGCGTCGAACGCCTTGAGCCCGGTGCGGACCACCGTCTGCACGTCCTGGCCACGGTTCCGCTCGGCCCAACCGGGAACGCCGGAACGGTCGAAGAACTCGGTCCGCGTCGTTCCCGGGCAGAGTGTCGTCACGGTGATCCCCCAGGGCCGCAGTTCCGCCCACAGGGCCTCGCTGAAGTGCAGCACGTAGGCCTTGCTCGCCGCGTAGACCCCCATGTAGCCCACGGGCTGGAACGAAGCGATCGACCCGATGTTGATAATTCCCCCGTGCCCGCGGTGGACCATCTCCTTCGCCGCCGAGAGCGTCAACTCGGTCAGGCACGTGACGTTGACCTGGATCAGCTCCAAGGCCCGCCCGACGTCGGTCTCCTCGAGCGTCGATACCATGCCGAAGCCCGCGTTGTTGACCAGCAGTTCCACCGTGATGCCGCGACGGGACACCTCAGCGAGCAGTTCCCGGCCCGCACGCGGCTGGGACAGGTCGGCGGAAACGATCTCGCAGCGGATGCCGTGGGCCGCCACGAGTTCCTCCGCCAAGGCCTGCAGCCGATCGTGGCGTCGGGCCACCAGCACGCAGTGCATGCCCCGCGCGGCCAGTTGCCGGGCGAACTCGGCTCCGATCCCCGAGGAGGCCCCGGTGACAAGACACCAGTGGTCCGCGTAGGCTTTCAGCACGTTGTGAGACTCGCGGTGGGTGTGGGTGAGCAGCCCGGAAGCATAGCCTTGTCAGAGGCCCGACCGCCAGCGGTTGCCGCGGCAGAGCCGGCCCCCGCGACCGCCTGGAAATGTCGGCATGACCAGCCAACCGCCTTCGTCGCCACGCCACGGCCGCTTCGCCCGCATGGCGTGGATCCTGCTCGACTGGGCCGCCAGCGCGTTCTCGACCGTGCTGATCACGCTCGTCGTGGCCTACGTCGAGAAACTGGTGTTCGCGACGGGTGGCTGGGGCGTCGAGGCCGGTGTCATCTGGGCATGGGCGCTCGCAGCGGCGATGCTCGCCTCCGCTGTGTTGGTGCCGTGGGCCGCCGCCTGGGCGGATCGCAGCGACGGCCATCAGCGGGCACTCATCATCGCCACCTGCGTCGGTGCGGGTGGCTTCGTCATGCTGGCCGCCGCACCGACCGAGGCCCGGGTCTGCGTCGTGGCCGCGGTCGTCGCGGCCTGCGTCGGGTTCGACATCGCTCAGGTATTCACCGGCAGCCTGCTGCGACGCGTCGCCGACGATCAGGATACGGATCGCCTTTCCGCCTACGGCTTTGCCGCGGGCTACGCGGGTGGCGCGATTGCGCTGGTGATCGCCACGGCCGTGGCCACCGCCCACGGTCGTCTCGGACTTGATTTGTCAGATGGCCTCCGCCTCGCCTTCGCCGTCACGGCGGCCTGGTGGCTCGTGTTCTCGGTGCCGGCAGCGGTCGCCCGCTTCGACCGCGGCGACGACGCCCGGCATGCCGCGACGCCCGACCGTGAACTAGGCGCGTTTGCCTCGAGCCTGTGGCATGCGCCGCACGGGTCGGCGGAGGGCGAGTTCGCGACGGTCCTCGGGGGAGCGATGCTCGCCCTCGGGGCCGTGCAGACGGCGATCGCGCAGTTCTCGAGTCTCGCCTTGCAGCGGTTCGACCTCGACGGCCCGGCGCTCGTGAAACTTGTGCTCCTCGTGCAGGCGGTGGCTCTTCCGGGCGCGATCCTCGTTGGCTGGCTCTCGACGCGGTTCGGCAGGCGGCCGGCTACGATGTTGTGCTTCGGAGGCTGGATCGGTGTGCTCGTGCTTTCCTGGTTCGTGCAGACGACTTCTCAACTGTATGGTCTCGCCGTCCTACTGGCCCTGGTGCTCGGGGGCATCCAGAGCCTGCTCCGCGCGGCCATCGCCGTGCTTGCTCCAACCGGCCATGCGGGCGTGTCGTTCGGCCTGTTGCAGGTGGGCACGAAGCTGTCGGGCTTCGCGGCGAGCCTCGCGTTCGGCGGGCTGCAGGTGGCGACGGGCACCCCGCAGTCGGGACTGATCGCCCTGATCGCACAGCTCGCCATCGGCTGGTGGCTCATCCGCCGCCTGAGATGACGTAGCGGCTGGGAGTCTGACCGGTGGCCGGGCTGGCTTCGGGCATCTCGCCGCCGGGCGGCTACGATGGTGTCTTTGGCGGCCCGAGGACAAGAGCGATGAAGGTCGAGCTGATTCCGTCGTGCATTCCGGGCGGCGATGCACAGTTGCTCGTCTCGTTTCTCGTGAACGATGCCGTGGCCGTCGATGCCGGAGCCCTCGGCCTGCTCGCCGACATCGACCGGCAGCGTCGGGTGCGGCACGTGTTCCTCACGCATCAACACCTCGACCACATCGCCACACTGCCGCTGTTCCTCGAGACGGTCCACGAGCCCGGCCCCGACTGCGTGGAAGTTCTCGGCTCGGACGTGGTGCTCGATCACATCCGCCGCGATATCTTCAATGACCGGGTGTGGCCCGACTTCTTCGCGCTCTCGACGGACGAGGAGCGGTTCGTGCGGGGCACGCCCCTCGAGGCGGGAGTGCCCGTCGTTCGGGCCGGTCTCACCATCACGCCGCTGCCCGTGTCGCACAGCACCGAGACGCTCGGTCTGCTCGTGGATGACGGCAGGGTGGCGGTGGCATTTCCATCCGACACGGGGCCGACGGTAGGGTTCTGGCGAGGGATCGCCGCCTGCCCGCGACTCGAGGCCGTGTTCTTGGAGTGCAGTTTTCCGGATCGGCTGGCGGCGCTCGCGGCACATACGGGCCATCTCTGCCCGTCCACGTTTGCCGCCGAGGTAAGAAAGGTCGGGCGAAACATCCGCTGGATCGTCGTCCACCGGAAGGCCGCCTCTGCTGCGGAGATTGCCCACGAACTGGAGTCGCTGAGGCTCCCGGCCGTGGAACTGGTCCGGCCCGGGGTGGTCTACCAATTCTGATTGACGTCCTCCCGGTTTCTGGATTCATCCGGGGGGTTAGGTTTTTCACCTGTGACCTCACCAGAAAACTCTTTGG
>JBIIIP010000148.1:0-4809 GCA_044234625.1 Pirellulales bacterium
CTTGGAGGCTTTGCCGTTCCTTCCCGCGTGCGGCCGTGCGAATCCCGTTCCCCCGGATCGTCACCATGGCCGCCGCCCAGTCATGCCTCGACGCCGTCTGCTTTTTGCACCGTGTCGGCTCGGTGATCAACCGCCATGTGCATATTCATGCGTGCGTGACCGATGGTGACTTCGTGCCTACCGGTCTCGGTCCGGCGTTCGACGCACCGCCGGCGTTGCTGCGTCATCGTAGGCTCTCGGTCGGTCCTCTTCCCCTCGTGATGCGTCCCAATACCGAGCCAAGAGTGACGAGCAACTCACGGAGCTCACTCTGGGTGGACACACGGGTGTGCGCAGGGTGCGCGTCATCGCCAACAGCGACGACCCAACCGCCGCGCCGTGTCACTTCGGCCATAGCCTCGGCGTCGTTCAAGTCATTGCCCACGTACATCAGCCCGGGCGATTCATCTCCGACGGCTGCGATGAATTCGGATACAGCCGTGCCCTTGTGCACCTCTGGAAACGGCGAGTGCCCGCTCGACGTGCTGGTGGTCGATCTCCTGGAAACCGTCGGAGTTCGCGAGGCCGTTATCTGGGCATGCCCAGATAACGGCCCTGCATGGCTAACGCCTCGGTTGGACCCAAGTTGGGGGCGGCGTCGCCGGAGCCCGCCGGTTTTGCCGGGTGATCCACGGGCAGAAGACGGATGGAACGATCCCGCGGCTGTCGCTAGGCTTGTAGGAATGAGAATGGTGTCACTCATGTCGGCCATCGCGGCTGCCGCGATCGGCTGGCTTTTTCTCGCGCCCCAGGGCGACCGCACGGGCACGACGCCCGACGCGGTTCCGCAGGCGGGCTCCTCCGCGGCGGACCTCGGCACGCCGTCCGACGAAGATGGCACCGGAGTGATCGCAACTGATGGTGACAACGTCGCGATAAGGATTCTGCGCGACGCGGCATCGGCGAAGGAGCGGCCCAAACCCGAACGCCCGAAGGAGACCCCCCAGGCGGCGACTGTTGCCGATGGGCCATGGGGCACACTCCAGTCGTTCAACGTCTACATCGCCGCCCCGGATCACGTCGTGCAGATGTTCCAGGTGCCCTCGTCGGTCACGGCCTGGAACTTCTTCAACATGAGCGTGGAGGATGTCGTCACCCTCTACGACCGGCCCGATATCCCTGCGGAAATCCGGAGCGAGTTGACCGACCGCTCGCGATGGACGGTGACGCCCGGGCACATCCAGCTGACGCCGTCCAATGACTTGATCCTCGCCCTCCCGCCGGCGGCCCGTGCAGCTATCTACGCGGTGCTCGCCAAATGGGAGGCAAATGAGTTCTTCCACGATCCCTTCTTCGTGCCGGACGGTGATGTCGATGCGTGGCTTGCGGGTTCCGGCGTGCGGACCGACTTGATCGATGTCGTCCGCCGCACCACGTACCCCGCGGGCAAGGCGTTCTGCTTTAGCGACATCTCGCTCGCCGTGGCCCTGACGAAGAGCCACTCGGAAGCCCGGAACTTGCTCAAGGCGCTCAGCAGGAGCCGGACGGCGATCCTGAGGCTGCGGCTCGATGACGATTCGGACATCCCGCGAATCGCCGAGTACTGGAGCAGCGGAGACGCCAACTTGAAGGACTTCCTTCCCCTGCTCGAGTCGGTCAAGACGAATCCGCTCGTGGACCACCTGGATATCATCCACGTCTTGCCTCCGTACGCGCGGAAGCTGATGTACACGTACCCGCATCCGTCGCTCGCCATCGGCGGCCGCTATCCCGATTGCCACTGGACCAGCCTGAACTTCTTCAGCTATCGCCCCGAGGGCCGTCTCTTCGACACGCAGGGCGCCACGATGTTCGTGCTCGAGAACTTCAGGGCTGACGAAAAGCCCTACCGGTACGGTGACGTCCTCTTCTTCATGGACCCGCAGGGCCGTGCGATTCATTCCTGCATCTACCTCGCCGACGACTACGTCTTCACGAAAAACGGCGCCAACCCGATCAATCCTTGGCTCACCATGAAGCTGTATGAGGTCGTGGACCGCTACAGCGTGAACGGCGAGCCGACGATCCAGATCTACCGGAAGCGGCGATGAGTCGCCTCACCGCGGTCCGCTGTGGATCGGCATGTGCCCGATAGTAGGCCTCGAGCAT
Organism: Pirellulales bacterium; assembly: GCA_044234625.1. Taxonomy (GTDB): domain Bacteria; phylum Planctomycetota; class Planctomycetia; order Pirellulales; family UBA1268; genus CACORA01. The sequence continues at coordinate 2,128 of JBIIIP010000148.1, forward strand.
GAGCATGCTCAGGCAGGTCACGTACAGCCTTCCGCCGAAGTGCCCCCAATGGTCGTTGGCCCGGTCCCAGCGACCGGATAGCACCACTTGGCGGGCAGTTGGTGGCTCAGCCTCTTGTTGCACGCCTCCCACGTCCCGCCACCCGTTCAGTTCCGCAAACCGCGGAAGGGCCCGTAAAGCGGCAGGGTGAACATCAGCTCGCTGGCCGAGAACTTGGTCTTGAGGGGACCTCTCGGAACCGGACTCGACTTGTCGATCTGGAAGTACCGGTAGCCCACGTCGAACGTGAGTCGCTCCGTGATCTCGTAGATCAAGCCACCGCCAAACTGCCATGCGAACGTGGAATTTGCTCCCCCGCCGCGAAGAGGTTGTCGTCCAGAGTAAGACCGGGCACACCCGGCGGCGTGGCGTTGAAAGTCGAGAACGACAGCCCGATCATGGCCGACATGTGGAACCGCCTGCTCGCCTTGCCGGACTGTTGGGCGACTTCCTGGATCGGCGACCTTGTCGCCCCACACGGAAGGCGCGACGGCGGGCTGCTGGCCGAAGGTGGTGAGATCGATCTCTCCATCGAACTGGCCAGCCTGGGCCATGCCGATCGCCGCCGCGAGGATCGTGACCGCGAATCCACCGCAGAGTACTTCATCGGATGAATTCCTCCCTCACGATCGTCCGCCGCGTGCGCATAACGCGGCCCCAATCGTTCCGCCATTCCCCGCAATCTCGATCGTCGGGGGCCGCTCATTCGCTGCAGCGGTCACGGTCGCCATCGGCATGACCGGCACAAGCCGGCGCCTGCGGGGTGCGCCTCGCTCAGGAGCGGCGTGGGATATCGCACGCATCCGGCGGCAAAAGATGCCGGTCATTCCGCCTGGGCAGCGTGCATGCCAAGTGGCCCCAACTGCCCCCACGTGGCATAGACCTCCGGTCTGTGACTAAATATTTCGACAGACCGGAGGTCTGTCGCCACTCTTCAAGGGGAGAGGTCTGTCACCACCTGGCTCAGCGTTTCCAGACGGTCAGGCCGTCCTTGATCGTCTCCTCGACGTGGATGCGTTGGATCGCTGCGGGATCGACCGTCAGCGGGTTGCCCGACAGGATGACGAGGTCGGCACGCTTGCCTGCCGCGATCGATCCCTTATCGCTTTCCTCGCCATACGCCCGGGCGCCGTCGATCGTGATGGCCTCGAGCGCCTCCAGGGGAGTGGCCCGCTCCCCCGCGCCGAGCACCCGGCCCGACCGCGTCGTGCGGTTCACGGCCGTATGGATCGTGAACAGTTGATCGAGCGGTGAGACGTTGAAGTCGGTGTGGTTGGTCGGCCGCAGCCCCAGGGCCCGGGCCGATCGGAGCGGGCTGATCGACTCGGCCTGCTCCAGACCGCGGTTGGCGATGTGCGTGTCGCCGAAATAGAAACAATGCAGCGTGAAAAACGAGGGGGTGATCTTCCACGCGGCGTATTTCTGTAGCTGGTCGGGGCGGATGAACTGCGAGTGCACGCCCACTGTGCCCCGCGGCTTCGCCGGATCGTCGCCGGCCGCGAAGCGATGGGCCTCGAGCAACGCGTCGATCGCGGCGTCGCCGTTGCAATGGACGAAGAGGGGCGCGCCGCCGTCGTAGACCTTCTTCACCATCTCGTTGAGCACCGGCTGTGGAAACGTCAGTTCGCCCTTCCAGTCCTTCTGCCCGGCCGGCCCGCCGGTGAGGTAGGGGGCGGTGAACGCGGCCGTCCGTCCCTGCGGCGAGCCATCCATCACGATCTTCACGCCGCCGATCCGCAGCCGGTTCGTGTAGGTCTTCTCGGCCCGGGGCGAACCACCGGCGAACACCTTGTCGAGGTCGGTGATGAAAGGCAGCGCAACCACGTCGAGCTTCAAGAGACCGCGATCGGCCATGATGCGCAGGAGGTCGAGCTGGTGCTTCATCGTGGCCCCTTCCTGGGCCGTCGTGATCCCCTCGCGCAGATAGAGCTCCTGGCCGGCCGTGATGAGCCGGAGCAGTTCATCGTCGGACGGCCCAGGCACCTTGGCGAAGATCGGCAGAAACGCCGTCTCGAAGAGCAGGCCATCCGGTTCCTGCGAGCCGGTCTCGCGGCCGATCACACCCCCGGCGGGCGTGGGAGTAGCCGCGGTGATGCCATAGAAAGCGAGCGCCTTGCTGTTGAGCATGGCGCCGTGGCCCGATACGTGGACGAGGATCACGGGATTATCGGGAAACGCGGCGTCGAGCTCCTGCTTCGTGGGCGCCCTCTTTTCGGCGAGCAGCTCGGGGTCGTAGCCAAACCCCATCACGAACTTACCGGGCCCGAGCTTTTGTCGCTCCTGCAGTTGCTTCAGTTTCGCGATCACGTCGGCGACGCTCGTGCACGTGCCAGCGGGGGGCGAGGCGCAAAGGGCCTGCACCTGCACCTCGCCGCAGGTGAAGAAATGGCTGTGGCCATCGACGAACCCGGGCACGAGCGTGTGGCCGGCGAGGTCGGTAACCTCCGTCTGCGGGCCGGCGAGCGGCATCACGTCGGCCTCGGTGCCTACTGCCACGATCCGGCCGCCACGGATGGCGACCGCCTCGGCGGCGGGCCGGGCGGGATCCACCGTGACGATGCTGCCGCCGCGGATGATCCGCTCGGCGGGTTCGGCAGCCGCGGCAGGAGCGACGAAGACAAAGACAATCGCCGCGACGGCGGC
>JBIIIP010000131.1:0-6466 GCA_044234625.1 Pirellulales bacterium
TCATCTGCGCCCGGCTCTCGATCTGAAACACGCCCACCGTGTCGGCGCGGCAGATCATCTCGTAGACGGCCGGGTCTTCCGCCGGCACCGTGGCGAGCGTGAGCCTCGGCCCCCCCGCCGACTCGACGAGGCCGAAGGCTCGCCGGATGGCGGTGAGCATGCCCAGCCCGAGGCAATCGACCTTGAGGATGCCCATCTCGTCGAGGTCGTTCTTGTCCCATTGGATGATCGTGCGGCCATCCATCGCGGCCGGCTGGATCGGCACGAGATCGCATAGATCACCGCGGGTCATCACCATGCCGCCGACATGCTGCCCCAGATGCCGCGGAAACCCGACGAGCTGGCCGACGAGCACCGTGAGCCGCACGGCCGTGGCATCCGCGGGATCGAGCCCCGCCTCGGCCAGCCGCGTCGGCAGATTCTCGGACCCATCCCCCACATCGAGCACGGCGGCGAGGGCCTCGACACGATCGAGCGACAGGCCCAGGGCCTTGGCCAGGTCGCGGACGGCCGACCGCAGCCGATACGAGATCACCTCGGCCGTCATCGCCGCCCGCCCGCGGCCGTAGGTGTCGTAGATGTATTGAATCACCTCCTCGCGGCGATCGTGCTCGAAATCGATGTCGATGTCGGGCACCTCGCGCCGCTCCCGGCTCACGAACCGCTCGAAGAGCAGGTTCATCCGCGACGGATCGACCGACGTGATGCCCAGGCAATAACAGACGGCCGAGTTGGCCGCCGATCCTCGGCCCTGGCAGAGGATGCCCCGCCGCCGCGCAAACCGCACGATGTCGAACACGGTGAGGAAGTAGGCCTCATAACCGAGTTCCGCGATCAGGCCCAGTTCGTGCTCGATGAGCCGCTGCACGGCGTCGGGGGTGCCGTCGGGATACCGCTTGGCCGCGCCCTTCCAGGCGAGGTGGGCCAGATGCTCCTGTGGCGAGCGGCCGGGCGGCACCGTGGCATCGGGATAGTGGTAGCGCAGTTCATCGAGCGAAAACGTGCACCGCTCCGCGATCTCCACCGACCGCTCGACGGCCTCCGGCAGGCCGGCAAACCGCTCCGCGATCCGCCAGCGCTCGTGCAGATGCCGCTCGCCATTGGCCAAGAGCTGGCCACGCACCTCCTCCACCGTGCTCCCCTGCCGCACGGCGGAAAGGGCGTCGAACAGCGGCATCCGGCCGCGCTCGTGGTAGCGCACGTCCCCCGCCGCCACCAGCGGCACGTTCGCCAGCCGCCCCAGCCGGGCGAACCATCGCAAACGCTCCTCGTCGTCTCCTTCGAGCGCCACTTCGGCAAGGGCATGCAGCCGGTCGCCGAACACCCACCTCCATTCCAGCAACTGCGCGACGATCTCGTGGGCCTCGTCGGCGCCGCCACGCGGGCCATCGGCACGGCAGGCCGCCAACGGCACACCCGCCAGCAGGCCACCGGCATGGATGGCCACATCGTCGCGCGACAGCCGGCATGCTGAGGCCGCCGGCGCCGCCGCGATCCGCTCGCGGGCGGCATCTTCATACCCCCGGGTCAGGAGCCGACAGAGATTGGCGTAGCCCGTGCGGTCGATCGCCCAGACCACGAGCGGCGCCGCATCGACCGGCTCCAGCATCGCCCCGACGACGAGCTTGATTCCTGCCTGCTTGGCGGCGGCATGCGCCCGCACGACACCGGCCAGTGTCGCCCGGTCGGTGATCGCCAGCGCCTCGTAGCCGAGCGCCTGCGCCGTGGACACGAGCTCCTCGGGATGCGAGGCCCCGCACAGAAAGGAGAAGTTGGTCGTGCAGTGCAGTTCGGCGTAGCGCATCAGGCAAACATCCCGTGGAGAAACCAGGCTCCGTCGCGGAGCCGACGAAACAGCCAATACCGCCCCCCCGATTCGGTCTCGACGACGTAGTAATCGCGGCGCACGCAGGCCCCGCGCCACCAGGCTGTCTCGATCCGCTCGGGGCCGTGGGCCTGGGCGACGTGGTGCGTCTGTGCGTTCCAGCGAAACCGCAGCGGCGGGCCGCCGGAGGTGATCGCGAGGCGGCGATCGGCCACCGGCACGATCGACACCGTTTCCAGCCGCACCGGCCGCGGCAGCATCCAGACAGGACGGCGGCCCGCCGCCAGGAAGCGGCCCGCAGCCACCTGCCTGCCCGCGGAGCGATCGGTAAGGCTCTCGGAACGACGGCCGGAGCGGCCTGCCGATGCCGCCGGCCGCGAGCCGGCCGGTGTCGCCATCCAGGCATGCTCCGGCTGGGCATCCGCCACGGGCTGCGGCTCGAACACGGCGGCCCTGCCCAGCCTGCCGGCCAGCCGATCGAGCAGCATCGCCACCTGCAAGGAGGCATCGTCGCCCCCATCGACACCGCCAAACAGCACCCGCTGCCGGCAGTCGGCAGTCGCCACGGCGATCACCTCCACCGCGATGCCGTCGATCTCCCGTGGCAGCCGCATCCGCGGCAGCCGCAGCCGCACCAGATCCGCCAGATGCGCGGCCGACGCGCTGGGCCGAAACACACCGATATCGACCACCACCGGCGCGGATGACTGCCGCGCCGGTGCCAGCCCACCCGTTTCCAGCCGCACCTGCAACGCCGTGATGCCTTTGCCTTGTGCGGCCACGTCGGCCACGCATCGGCCGATGAGTCGTTCGAGCAGGGCCATGAGCACGTCGCCGCCCCCGTCGCGCAACGACAACGGCAGCTCGAAGGCATGCGCGGCCTGCGGCAGCGCCGACTCGGTGGGCGGCTGCAGTGGTTCGGCCAGGCGGCCCGCCGCCTCGGCTAGACGCCGCTCGAGCAGCGGACCGAACCGCGACGTCAGGCTCTTCCGCGGCAGCCGCAGCACGTCGCCGACCGTTTCGATGCCCACTTCGGCGAGCGCGGCCTGCGTCTGGTCGTCGAGCCGCAGCGCCGCCACGGGCAACGGCGCCAGCGGCTGCAGGCTGGCGGCCTGCCGACAGGGAATGACCGCCCAGCGCCGCGGCAAGCGCCCGCGCGATGCCGTCGCAGGCTGGTGGCCGGGAGAGGATGCAAACAGATGGGTGAAATGCGCGGCCGCCCACGACGCGCCGGGCGTGTCGGCGATCGCCACGCGGGCGTGGAGGCCGCGGGCCGCGAGCGTCCACACGGCGGTGCGGGCCAAGGCCGCTTCGCCACCGAAGAAATCGGACGTATTCGTGACATCCACGAACAGGCATTCGGGCCGCGAAGCGACCCGCGGCGGCGGCTCGATGGCGACGATCGGCGCGAATCGTCGGCACCAACGGGCGAGCTTTTCCAGGGCCAGGTGATCGCCGGCCGGATCGTCGCACTCGACGACGGCGGCATGGCAGGCCTGCGAGCCGTGCGCGAGCGACAGCACGGCCATCGCCTCGGCCAACGACGTTCCTTCCTCGATCCGTGCGGTGCCAACGGCGGCCCCATTGCCGGCGCCGCGCCGCCAGGACGGCTGCGACCACAGCCACGACACCACCCGCATCGCGCCGCGGCCTGCGCGCCGGCAGACGAAGACGGGCGCCACGCGCCACTCCGGCCGTTCCAACAGCCGCCGCTGCACCGGCCACCGCGGCAGCCAGATGGTCATGATGCGCGACATGCCGCACCTCGCTGGGAAACCGCCGCCTGCGGCGCGTCTGCCTGCCAATGGCCCATGCCGACGGCCTCGCGGCCGGTGGCCAGATCGAACGCGATGTCGACCGCCCGCTCCACGGACGGATCGTGGCCGGCCTCGAGGGCCCACGGGCCATCGGCGAGCGTCAGCCGCAGCCGCCGGATGGTGAGCGAGCCGCCCGGCAACGAGGCGACGACGATGCGGTGTTTGGCCCACGATGGCTCACGTCGCGCCCGCCCGGGCCGCACGAGCAGCCCCACGGCCTGGCTCGACCGCGCCGCCAACTGCCAACGCCGCATCGCCGTGGCATGGAGCCGTTGCGGCCAGGCCACCACCGCCGCCACGCCGGGGCAGCGCAGCGATTGGTCGATCGCCCACGCCTCGTCGTCGTCACGCCCCGTCCGCACCACGATCATCCGGCTGCCGTCGCCAGCCGGCACCGGCAGCCAGGGCATCACGGCCGGCGGATGGAAACGGCCCCCACGGTCGACGACGATCAGCGTGCCGCCGCCACCGGCCAGCGACGCCGCCACGGCACAGGCCAACGCCACCCCTCCCGACACGTCGTCATCGCACAGCCAATCGACGAGGCTGCCCCGCGGCACACCGCCGCACGGCAACAGGCGATCGAGCGGCCGCAGCCCGCTGGGGGCGACCTGTTCGTCGCGTGATTCCGGCATCTTCACCAGAGGCATCGGCCACCTCCTTCACCCATCACAAAAGAATGTACTTCTGTACAGTATTCTGGACGGCAGAAATTGTCAACCATCTCTGCATGGCCTTTTCGCCCCGCTTGGCCCACGTCTGCCTCGTCCTCTTCGCCGCCGCCGAGGCCTGGCCGGCCGCCACGGCGACCGACTGCTTCACCGACCTGGCCGCCTTCCAGCGCGACCTCTCGCCGGCCGTCGCCGCCGCCCTCGCCGCCGCGCCCAAGCAGTACAGGCAGATCGAGCCCTCGCTCTTCCACCTCGCCGCCGCCCACGCCGAACGGATCACTTCGCTCCCCGGCGATGAACAGGTCGCCCTGCTCGTGAAACTCGCGCGGTTCATCGACGCCAAGCGACAGGCCGAGGGAAATCGCACGGTGATCGGGCAGGGAAGGGCCATCATCGGCCTCCTCGACCCCGACCGCGGCCTCGACCCGAAAGAGATTCTCGCCGTCGCCAAGGCCTACGGAGCCGATGCCACGATCTTCAAGCGCGACGAGGAAGGCGAGACGATCCGCTCGGTGGCCGATGGCTTTCTGGCCGCCGTGTCGCGGTCGGCCCGCGGCACCGCCCCGACCACGATCGTGGTCCTCGGCCACGGCCTGCCCCGGCAGATCCAAAGCTACCGGATTCCCGTCGACCGCCTGGCGCACGCCCTCCTGCCTCCCGTCGAGGCCGCGGCGGACACCCCGGTGGACCTCGGCCATCTCGTGCTCATCTGCGACGACTGCTACAGCGCCGATTTCAGTCTCAACCTGGCCGCCGCGATCGAAGCCGCCTGCCGCAGTCGCGGGCTGGTGCTCGTCTCCACGCCGACATTGATCGCCGGCACCAACCGCGACTGCGTCGGCCATGCCGATTTCGGCGAGAAATTCGTGCCTCATTTCTGGAAGGACGTGATCGAACTGTTCTACATCCGTCGCCCACATCCGCCCGCGATCACGCTCCGCGACTTCTTCGAGAAGGTCGACAACATGATGTATGGCTACGGCCGGGCGGCCAGCGTGAGCGCCGACGGCACGGTCAGCTACCGGCTCGTGGACGCCGAACAGTGCCAGGATCCGGTCGTCTTCGTGCCGCTTTCGCCCGCCGACCGCGCCGCGCTCCGCGAGATCCTCGGCCTCCCGGCCGACGCCTCCCTGCCGGCCATCCTCGACATCGGCTGACGTGAACCCGCACGGGGCTACCCGCGTGGCGACAGACCTCCGGTCTGTCTTCACGAAACCTTCGCCATCGTGGCCTCAGGTTTCTTGGCGGGCCTCCGCCCGCTGGTGATAACCCGGCCCTCCGGGCCTGGCGCGGATGGAGCGGAAAGGGAGCGTGGCCTCAGGTTTCTTGGCGGGCCTCCGCCCGCTGGTGATAACCCGGCCCTCCGGGCCTGGCGCGGATGGAGCGGAAAGGGAGCGTGGCGACAGACCGTCGAACTATTTAGTCACGGACCGGAAGTCTATGCCACGTTGGGGCACGGAGAGCCGAAGCCTTATCATTCACGTGAGGCACGGGGCTGCCCATGCCCTCGAGCGGGCTATGGGAGCAAGCAAAGGCAGGATGCCGAAGCGCAGCGCACATGCAGAGAGCTGAAGCCTGGAGGGCTGAAGCGAACGTCCGAGCGAGGGTGTGGGCAGCCCCGGGCCGGGTTGAGCCAAGAGACCGCCTGCCGCGCGCCGGTCACACCTTGTAGCGATCCCGCTGCGTGTCGGGCTTCACGCCCTCGGGAGTCTCATCACTCGCAATGTCGAACCACTCCGGCTTGAACTCGATCCGCGCCTGCGTGGCCGGATTCGCCAGGGCGATGTTGCTCACCAAGGCGATCACCGCGTCGGCGATCGCCACCTCGGGCTTGCAGCGCGGCTGGTTCTCCGGAGTCGGGTTGCGGATGCACCAGGCCCAGTGCTCCATCTCCTCCGTGTAACCGCGGGACGCCGGGGCAGCCGCCGCCGCCGCGCCGCCTCCACCGCCGTAGCCACCGCCGCCGCTCTCGGTCGTGTCGAGCGTGGGCGCGCCATCCTTCGCCTTGGCGACCGTGACACGCGTGTCCTTCGAGGAATCCTTGTAGAGCATCACGTCTTGCTCCTGCTCGAGGACCAGCGTGCCCTTCGTGCCGAGCACCACCTCGCCGTAGCCACCGAAGCCGTTGCCGTTGATCGACGAGTAGGTGACGA
>JBIIIP010000050.1:0-21431 GCA_044234625.1 Pirellulales bacterium
GTCGGCCACCGTGCCGAAGAAGAGGAACGGCTCCTGGAGGACGCAGCCGAGGCTCTGGCGGTATTCGGCAATGGCGATGTCGCGGAGATCGATGCCGTCGACGCGGATCGAGCCGCTGGAGGGGTCTTAAAAGCGGCAGACGAGGGTGGCGAGCGTGGACTTGCCCGAGCCGCTCGATCCCACAAGGCCGATCATCTCGCCCGGCTCGATCGTGAGGTCGATGCCGTGGAGCACCTCGCGGGCGCCGTATCGGAAGTGCACGTTGGCGATCTCGATCCGCCCGCGGATGCGGCCCGGCGACACAGGCCGCAGCGTCTCGGCCACCGTCGGCTGGCAGTCGAGGATGTCGAAGATCCGCTGGGCGCTGGCGCTGGCCCGCTGCGTGGCCGGCACCATCCGGATCATCGACTCGACACGACCGTAGAAACGCGAGATGTAGGCAAGGAAGGCCGTGAGCCCGCCGACGGTCACGGTGCCGCCGAACACCATCCACGCGCCCGCGGCCCACACCACGAGCAGGCCGGACTCGCTGAACAGCGTGATCATCGGGCCGCAGAACGACCACACCACGTTGACGCGGTCGTTGGCCTCGAGGATCCGTTCGTTGGCCGCCTTGAACCGCTCCACCTCGCGCCGTTCCTGCGCGAAGGCCTTCACCACGCGGATCCCGGGGATGGTGTCGGCCAGCACGCTCGTCATGTCGGCCCAGGCGACCGAAGCGCGGGAAAAGCCGCGGCGCAGCCGCTCGCGAACCGAGTAGACCAGCCAGAGCACGAACGGAAACGGCAGCAGCGTGACGAGCGCCAGCGTGGGATTCATCAACACGAGGACGACGGCCGTGAGGGCCACGAGGAGCACGTTGGAGAAAAATTCGATCAGGCTGACCGAAAGAAACACGTTGATCCGGTCGGTGTCGCTGCCCACCCGCGACATCAGGTCGCCGGTGCGCTTGCCGGAAAAGAAGTCGAGCGACAGCGCCTGCAGGTGGGCATAGGTGCGCACGCGCAGATCGGCCGCCACCCGTTCGCTGACCCACGCCAGGGTCCATGTCTGGGCCCAGGAGAGAAGCCACGCGACGATGGCCGCCAACGCCAGCCCGCCCAGATACCACCACACGTGGGAAAACGGCACCGGCTGCCCCGATTGGCGCGGGATGAGCACGGTGTCGACCAACGGCATCGTCAGGTACGGGGGCACGAGGGCCGCCGACGTGCTGGCCAGCGAAAGTAGCCCGCCGAGAATCGCCATGCCCAGATGGGGACGGGCGAACGTGGCGAGGCGAAAGAGCGCCCGCCACGACGCGGCCGTGCCGCCGGCCGTCTCCCCGTCGGCACCACCGATGGCTTTTTCTGCTGGCGCGGCCGCGGGCTTCCCGTCAGTGCCGCCATCGCGTTCCGACTTGGCGGCCGCCTCGCGCGGCGTTGCATGGCCGTGCAGCAGGGCGTCGAATGCATCTTCGACCGCGTGCACGCCCTTGGCCCGCGCGGGAGTGAACCGCCACTGGGCGAGCATCTCGCCGCCGCGTGTGAACTCGATGCGGCCGATCGCTCCGCGCAGGTGCACGTCGAACGACGTGCGGCCGTCGAGAGGCCACTCCCGCGGCTGGCCGCCCGGCTGGTGGCCGACGAGCGGGTCGTCGGCAAGGAGCCGTCGGTCGGTGAGCACGATCCAGCCGTCGGTGAACCGCAGCCCCGAGTCGAGATCGAATCGGGAGGATGCCAGGAGCGTCTCGCCGGGCTCGAGCCGGAACCGCGCCGGAATGACGGTTGCCAGCCCCGGCGGGGCGGGCTCGGCAGCAGGCGGTTTGATCGGCGCGGCGGGCGGGGGGCTCGAAGACGGCAACCGGCTCTTCCTGTCAAAAATGGCTGATCCGACCGAATGTGCGGGCGTGCCGCCGCCGGGCGTATGGCCTGCGGTGAGCCGCCAGGAGATTTTTTCGTGGCTTTCCGACCTTCACTAAGGTACCGTTATGCCGACTTTGAGGCCCAGTCAGGCCCCTTCCACACCCGCCGCTTTCAGGCCCTGCAAAAACTACCCGCCCGCGGGCCGCTGACGGTGCCGATTTGCACGATTCGTTGTCAATCCTTCCATGATTCCCCCCCGGGGCCCAGCCCTACGTGTCGGTTTTTCGGCCGGAGTTGCTGCAACTGCGGCCGCGGTGCAGACCCGGCACGCGAAATGCTCTTCCAGTTGGGCGTTGGCGAACGCTTCGCAATCGTTTCCGGAATGCGTAAACTTTCGGCACGCCTGTCCGAAGCAGGCCAGTCCACAACAAGGAATCCATTCGTCCCATGGCCACTCTGGCCGGTTTTTGGTTCGTGTGCGGATCCCCGTTGTTTCATCGCCCGGCTGCGAAGCACTCTTTCCGCAGGGGCAATTCTTTCACGGCTCTGGAGTGTGGGCCACCCTGACGACGTTCGTCGCCAGCCCCATGTCTGCACTCATGAAACGGCCTGTGCGGGCGACGCGCCTGCGCAACGACCTGTCGATTCGTGCGACTGCCTTCCCGCGATGCCGCCGGAGTGTCCGGCGGCCGGAAGAGCCGCACCACCCCCCAGCCCGCGCACGCGTCTGCGCCGGGTGACGAGAGCACGACCACGTCGATCATGGAGATCACATCCGTCAAGGTTTTGCGCGGTCCGAACCAATGGGCATCATTTCCTGTTCTCGAGGTCATGGTCGACCTCGGCAGGCTGGAGGATTTCCCGTCCCACACGCTGCCGGGCTTCAACGACCGGCTGATGGCCTGGCTGCCGACGATGATCGAGCACCGCTGCTCGATCGGTGAACGGGGCGGGTTCTTCCAGCGGCTGCGGACCGGCACGTGGATGGGCCACGTGCTCGAGCACGTCACCCTCGAACTGCAGTCGCTGGCCGGCACGCCGGTGGGCTACGGCCGGGCCCGTGAGACCGGCACCCGGGGCGTGTACTGGGTGGTGATCGAATACAAGGAAGAGGTGTTTGCCGTCGAGTGTCTGCACGCGGCGCACCGGCTGCTGCGGGCGGCGATCGACGACAATCCCTTCGACGTGGCGGCCGAAGTGGGTCGGCTGCGGAAGGTGCTGCTCGACGTGCAGCTGGGCCCGAGCACGCGGTCGATCGCCAACGCCGCGACCGCCCGCGGCATTCCCGTGCGGCGGCTTACCGACGGCTCGCTCCTGCGGCTGGGCTATGGCGCGAAGCAGCGGCGGATCATGGCCGCCGAGACCGACCAGACGTCGGCCATCGCCGAGGCCATCGCCCAAGACAAGGATCTCACCCGCAGCCTGCTCACCGAGGCGGGCATCCCGGTGCCGGAGGGGCGTGTCGTCGGCGATGCGGCCGATGCGTGGTCAGCTGCCGAGGAGATCGGCGTGCCGGTGGTCGTGAAGCCGCGCGATGGCAACCAGGGCCGCGGCGTGTCGGTGAATCTCTCGACCCGCGAGGATGTGGAGCGCGGCTGGCGGATCGCCAGCGAACACGGCGACAAGGTGTTGGTCGAGCGGTATGTGCCGGGGGGTGATTACCGGCTGCTGATCGTGGGCGGGAAGCTCGCGGCCGCGGCGCGGCGTCGTCCGCCCATGGTGACGGGCGACGGGCGGTCGACGGTGCGGCAGCTGGTGGACCGGGAGAACGAGGATCCGCGGCGGTGTGGCGACCACGCCTGCGCCTTGAGCCCCATCGAAATAGACAGCGTCGCCATCGCGGTCCTCGCCGAGCAGGGGCTCGCCCCGGAGAGCGTGCCTGCCGCGGAGCGGGTCGTCTTCCTGCGGAACAATGCCAACCTGAGCACCGGTGGCACGGCGGAGGACGTGACCGACATCGTCCACGCCGACGTTGCCGCCCGGGCCATCGAGGCGGCGCGGGTGGTGGGCCTCGATGTGGCGGGCATCGACGTGGTGGCCGACGACATCGCGGTGCCGCTGGAGACCCAGCACGGCGCGATCATCGAGGTCAACGCCAGCCCCGGCCTCCGCATGCACCTCGAGCCGACAGCCGGTCAGCCGCGCGACGTGGGTGCGGCGATCGTGGATACGCTCTTCGCTCCGGGCGACGAGGGGCGGATTCCGGTCGCGGCGGTGACGGGCGTGAACGGCAAGACGACGGTCGTGCGGCTGCTGTCGCACCTCGCCGCGACCGGTGGCGGCACGGTGGGCACGACCTGCACGGAAGGGGTCTCTATCGGCGGCCGGCAGATCGACAGCGGTGATTGCAGCGGCCCGAAGAGCGCCCGCCGCCTGCTCGCGCATCCGTCGGTGACGACGGCCGTGCTGGAGACGGCCCGCGGCGGCATCCTCCGCGAAGGCTGCGGCTTTGATTTCTGCGACGTCGCCGTGGTCACCAACATCGGGGCGGGCGACCACCTCGGCATCGACGGGATCGACACGCCCGAGCGGCTGGCCTGGGTGAAGGGTGCCATCGTGGCGGCCGTGCGGCCCGGCAAGGGCACGGCCGTGCTCAATGCCGCCGATCCGCTCGTCGTCGACATGAAGAAATGGTGCAAGGGGCAGGTGGTCTATTTCGCCCTCGATCCCGCCCATCCACTCCTGGTCGAGCATCTCGGTCAGGGCGGCTTGGCCGCCACGGTGCGCGACGGCTGGATCGTGCTCTGCGACGGGCCGCGCGAGACGCGTCTGGCACAACTCGACCGTGTGCCGCTGGTGCATCGCGGGCTGGTGTCGTTCCAGGTGGAAAACGTGCTCGCCGCCTCGGCGGCTGCCTGGCGGCTGGGCGTGCCGTTGGAACTCGTGCGGATCGGGCTGGAGAGCTTCGCCAGTGGCACCGCCGGGTCGCCAGGCCGGTGCAACCTGCTGGAGCTCAACGGTGCCACGCTCCTCGTCGACTACGGCCACAATCTTCCGGCGCTCGAGCAGATGGTGGCCACGCTCACCAAGCTGCCACAGCCGCGGCGGACGGCGGTCTACTCGGCGGCTGGCGATCGCCGCGACGAAGACCTGCTGGCACAGGGCCGGCTGCTCGGCCAGACATTCGACCGCGTGGTGATCTATGAAGACGCTTACGTGCGCGGCCGGCAGCCGGGTGAGATCACGCGGCTGATTTCGCAAGGCATTGCCGAGGCGACACCGCTGCGGGCCACGGCCGTGGAGTTCGGCGGCGGGTGGTGCGAGACGGCGGCGAAGGTTCTCGATGCCGTGGCCGAGGGAGATGTCGTGCTCCTGCAGGCCGACTCGGTGGAGCAGACGATGCCATGGCTGCGCGACCACTACGGCGCCCGCCTCCGGGAGACCACCGTGCACGAGGTCGCCAACGGGCCGGCGGCCGCCCCGATGCCGGTCGCCCGGTCACTTCAGGCCGGGCCGCCGGTCAAGGGCCCCGCGCACCCCTAGTTGCTCGGGGTGGCGGGCGATTTTGTCGGTGAACACGCGAACGTCGTCGACGATCGGCCGCAGTTCCTTCGTGAGCCGGTTCACGTTGGCGGCGGCCTGGGCGAGTTCCTCGTAGACCTTCGGGTCGCGGACGAGCCTGCCGAGCGTGCCCTGCGACTCGTTGAGCGCCTTGGTGAAGAACACCGCCTGCTGCAGCACCTCATCGAGCCTGCCGATCGTTTTGTCGACCTGGGCCACCATCGCCTCACCGCGCTCGCCGAGGGGGCGGGTGAGACCCTCGAGGTTGCGAAGGTTGCGGTCGGCCGTGTCGACCGTGACCCCGATCCCCTGCACGGTGGTCCGCAGGTCGGTGAGCACGTTCGGCAACTCGGTGATGGTGGCCTTGAGCTTGTCGCGGGCATTCGGGTCGCCCATCACATCATTGATGTTGTTCATGGCCTCGGCGAAGGCGTCGAGCGAAGCCTCGGTCTTCTGCACGAGCTGCCGGAATTTGTCGTCTTCGCCGACGAACAGGCGGTCGAGGTTGTTGGCCACCTTGGTCACGGACGTGCTGGCCTCGGCGAGTGATTCGAGGGTGGTGCTGAACTTGGGCTCGAGCGTCGCGAACACCTCGAACGGATCGCGGGCCACGAGGCCCACGAGCGTCTCGTCGGCGCTCACCCGCTGCCGGGGCGGTACGATCCGGCCGGCGATCAGCTGGATCTCTGCGTCTCCGAGGAGCGTGGTCGCGATCCGCGGCTGCTCGTCCTTGTAGATCGGCACGTAGGAATCGATGTCGGCCACCACGCTCACCCCGCCGCGCTCGTCGAGCATGACGCGCGACACGCGGCCCACCAGGATGCCGTTCTTCCGCACCGGGGTGCCGTCGGCCACGCCGCGGGCATCGGTGAAGCTCATCTTCAGCGGATAGGTGGCCTGCACGAGTGATGGCAAGTCGCCGAAGAGCACGATGAGGATGCCAGCGATGATGGCCGTCGCCAGCACCATCACGCCGACACGGAATTGCATCACGCGGTCGTTCATGCGGGCTCCTCGCCACCGTCGCGGAGGCGGGCCTGCTCCTCCTGCAACTCGGTGAGCCTGCCGCCGGCCCGGCCCTCGACGAACTGGCGGATTCGCGGGTCGCGGGAGCGATCGAGCTCCGCGGCGCTGCCATCGAACACGATCTGCGACTCGCCCGGCCGCAGGCGGATCAACGGGTAGAGCATGATGATCCGGTCGCCCACCTTGCGGGCGGTATGCAGGTCGTGCGTGACGACCACGCTCGTCGCCTGCGGCCGCTGCCGCACCTTGAGAATCAGCTCGTTGATCACGTCGCTCATGATCGGATCCAGGCCGGTGGTCGGCTCGTCGTAGAGGATCAGGGTGGGGTCGAGCGCCAGGGCGCGGGCCAGGCCGGCCCGCTTCCGCATGCCGCCCGAGAGCTCGACGGGCTTCTTGCGGAGCACCGATCGCGGCAGGCCGACCTCGTCGATGAGCGACTCCACGATCCGGGCCACCTCGGCCGCGTCGAGCCGCGTGTGCTCGCGGAGGGGGAAGGCGATGTTGTCGGCGATCGAGAGGCTGTCGAAGAGGGCTGCCCCCTGGAAGACGAAGCCATAACGCGTGCGGACATGCGCCAGCTGCCGGTCGTTCATGCGGAGAAGCGACTGCCCGGCAAAGCGCACGTCGCCGGCGCTCGGACGCACGAGGCCGATCATCGTCTTCAGGAGGACGGTCTTGCCGCAGCCGCTTTCCCCGAGGACGACGAGCGTCTGCCCCTCGGGAAGCGAAATCGAGATGTCGCGGAGCACGGTCTGGCGGCCGAACTGCACGCACAAGCCGTCGACTTCGAGCAGGTCAGGGGCGGGGCTTTCGCGGAGCGGGCGCGGGGCGGTGGCGGTGGCGGGCATCGATGGATCCTAAAGGAGTTTGCGCGGGCCTTCCGGCCGGAAGAAGTCGTGCACGTTGTTCAGCCAGATTCCCAGGAACAGGTCGAGCACCAGGATCAGGACGAACGAATGCACGAACGCATTGGTGGCCGCCTTGCCCACCCCTTCGGCTCCCGGCTCACAGTGGAAGCCGTGGTGGCAGCTCACCAGCGCGATGGCGGCTCCGAAGAAAAAGCTCTTGAAAATGCCCATCAGGAAGTCGAAGGCGTCGACGTATTCCCGGGAATTCGCCCAGTAGTGGTGGTAGTCGATGCCGAGCAGCCCGTGGGAATAGAGATAGCCGCCGAGCACGCCCATGAAGTCGGCCATGATCGTGAGCGTGGGGATGAGCACGAGGCATCCGAGAAACCGCGGCACCACGAGGTAGTAGATCGGATTGGCGCCCATGCTTTCGAGCGCGTCGATCTGCTCGGTGACCCGCATCGTGCCCAGTTCCGCCGCCATCGCGCTGCCCACGCGGCCGGCGAGCATGGTCGCGGCGAGCACGGGACCGAGCTCACGGACGAGCGAGAGGTTGATCACCGAGCCGAGCCGCGTCTGCAGGCCGAGGGCCTTGAACTGCGCGTAGCTCTGCACGGCGAGCACCATCCCGATGAACAGGCCCGTCAGCGCCACGACCGGCAGCGACATGACGCCGACCTGGTAGAAGCTCGGCAGGAGCACGTCGCGCCGCTGGGGCCGCGCGAAAATCCAGCCGAGCGTCTTCAGGGAGAAGATGGCCACGTCGCCGATGCCGGCCACACGGGCCATGGCGAAGCCCCCGAGGTTCGCCACCTGGTCGGCGAACCACCCGGCGACGCCGGAGGGCGGTGGGGCGGCGGTGGCGTTGGTCGATCCCATGGCGTTCTTCCGGCGCAGGGGGCGCGGGGCTCTGCCGAAGGAATCGGTTGTGACGGACGGGCGACTTGAGCCGCTTCGTACACCCGCCGGGAAGCTGGGGAAGACGGGGGGTCGAGGTTGCCGGCGCGGCCGCGGCATCGGCCTCACGGCTCGTAGGTGAGCCCCGTGGCGCCGCCGACACCGACGTCGGCGAGGTTCCCATACACCGTGTTGCGGCGGACTGCCGACCCTGTGCACGTGCCGGTGGCGAACAGCCCCACGCCGGCGAGGTGGCTGCGGATCACGTTGCCGTCGGCGGCGGTGCTGCCGCCGATTTCGATGCCCTGCGCGGCCGACAGAACGAGTCCGTTGGTGGCGTTGTTTTCGACCGTGTTCCCGCGGAAGGCGGAGCCCGTGTTGACGCCCTCGATCCAAACGCCTGCGTTGTTGCCCGTGATCGTGTTGCCGGCTCCCGCGGCGGAGCCGCCAACCACCACGCCGGCGGCACTGGAAAGCACGAGCCCGAACTGCGTGTTGGCGCGGAGCAGATTGCCCATCACGAGTGTGCCGGTCAACGTGCCCCGGCCGAGCATGCCGAAGGCGGCCGCACGGGCCACGTCGTTGCCACGGCCGGCAACGCCCACCGACAACCCCCGTGCCGATTCCAGCATGACGCCGACGAAGCCACCGTCGACGACCGTCGATGCCACCGACGACCCGGCCAGGTTCCCCGTGGCAAAAACCCCGAATCCTCCGGCATGCCCTTCGATGCGGTTGCCGCCGTCGGCTGCCGGGCCGACGGCCAGCCCGAGCGCATCGGCCAGCACGATCCCGCTGCTTCCGGCGACGGTGCCCTGAAACACGTTGCCCGCCACACTGGCGCCGGAAAGAGTGCCCGCCGCGTAGAGGCCGAATCCGGAGTACCCGCCGATGGTGTTGCCCTTCGCCGCCTCGCCGCTGCCTGTGCCTCCCAGTGAAAAGTTCGTGGCCCCCACCAGCGTCACGCCGGTCGCGCCTCCCGAGAGGGTCGATTTCTGCACCGCCGACCCCGTCGCGTCACCGCTCACGAAGACGACGCTATTGCCGCCCGTGACTGCGAGGGACGAAGCGGTGATCGTCAGCCCCGTTGCCGACGCGAGCACCGCCGCCACGCCCGTCCCGGTGACCGTGGCGTTCGTGACGGTCGACGACGTCACGGCCCCGAGGGCCAGCAATCCCGAAAACGAGTTCGCGTCCATCACGACGCGGTCCTCTCCGGCACCGCCGATGGCGGCCTTGGCGCTGGCGGCCAGCACGATCCCGACGAGGTTTTCGGAAAGCACGCAGCCGGTCAACGAGGTTCCGGCGGCGTTGGTGTAGATGCCGAAACCGCCGGCGAATCCCCGGATGGTGAGGCCGCGGATCAGGCTGTCGATGGCGGAGGAGGCGAACACGAAGCCGCTCCCGGCGGAGGCCGTGCCGCGCACCGTGACGGCCGGCGTGCCGTTCCAGGCCGTCACCCCGCGTGCATCCACGGTCAGCGTGCCACCGATGAAGGGCAGGGGGGAAGTGATGTCGATGATCGAAGCCGCTGGCAAGGCAATCGTGATCGCGTCCGCCCCGGGCCGTGCGTCCGCCGCCGCCAGCGCGGCCCGCAACGAGCCGGGCCCGGAGTCGCCGCGGGAGGAGACGCGGAGCGACGTCGACACGGAGCCGCGCTCGAGGGCTCCGAGGTCGGGCGTGCCGCTGCGGGTGTTTCCGTAGAGATCCACCGCCGTCACGCTGCCCACGGCGGCGTCGATGGCCGGCGAAGCCGCCGTGGGCCCCACGTCGTAGTCAGGGGCAGCCGCCTTGATGAAGCCGGCTGTGGCGGCGGTGATGTTGCTGGCGGCGCCGTTCAAAACGCCCGGGCTGTCGAACCAGTTGATCAGCGTGTTGTTGGCGAACAGGTTCCGATCCAGGTTGATGGTGCATCCGGCCCGGGCGTTGATGGTGTCGGTCGCCCAGTGCGTCGTGCCGGTGTGGTCGGCGAAGATGTTGTAGGAGAGGTTGGCCACTGTGCCCGAGGGCGTGAAGTCGCCCACCAACACGAGCGCCTGCCCATAGACCAGGTCGGCCCCGAGGCGATTGCCGCTGACCGTGGTGTGCCGGATCGTCGCGCTCACGCCTTGGAGATAGATGCCACCGCCACCGCCGCCGAGGTCCTTGCTCCCGGCCCCGACGAATTCCACGAGGTTGTCGGCGATGACGGAATTGACCACCGACACGGCCGATTGATCGAAAAAACTCGTCAGGTAGATGCCGCCGCCGCCGGGCGGGCCGGCATACCGGCCGCCCGAGCCGCCACGGACCCTGTTGGCCACGATGATGGTGCGGTCGATCTGAACCGGACCCTCCTTCGTTTCGATACCGCCGCCCCCCGCCGCGCCGCCGTCGCCGACCGAGGCGTTGCCCGACTCCGCGAGGTTGTCGCGCAGGTCCGACGTGGACACGCCCAGCGACGACAATTCCATGAAGAAGGCGCCGCCGAACGCGCCTCCGCCCTGGTTCGTGCCATTCCCTCCGCGGGCCACGTTGCCGATCGCCACGACGTCTTGATACGTGATCCCACCCTCGATCTGGTTGGATACGGCGCCGCCGAGCCCCTCGCCGCCGGTGGCACCGGACGTGCTCGCACCGAGCGCCAGATTGTTGAAGAACCGGCTCGCCTGCACGGTGATGGTGGAGCGGTCGGCGTGGATGGCGCCGCCGAGGCCATCACCTCCCCGGGCGGGCCCGACGCCGCCCCGGGCTTCGTTGCCCTCGAAGAGGGCGTTTTGGATCGTCACGTTCTGCGAGTGCCGGAACGCGATGCCTCCGCCGGCCCCGTAGCCGCCGTAGTCGGCGGCCGTGTCGTTGCCGACGGCGCGGTTGTTGCGGAAGGTGACATCCTGCAGGACGACGGGCCTGGCCTTGAGCGCCGCATCGTTGCCGAAATCCACGAACATACCGCCGCCAAACCCGAAGATGGCACTGTCGCCGCCGCGGCGCGGGATGCCGGTGGCGAAGCCGTTCTGCACGGTGATGCCGTCGAGCGTAATGCCCGTCGCGGCACCGATGCTGCACACCATGATGCCGCGCGTGGCGCCGGCGCCGTCGATGATGGTCGGGGCGGCGACCGTGTCACGGGTGGTCCAGTCGCCGGCGGAGTAGCCGCCGCGGATCGTCAGTTCCTTGTTGAAGACAAACACCACCGCGGTGGTGTCGAACGAGCTCTGGAAGGCCGCGCCGAGGGCGGCGTTGTAGCCATACGTGCCCGCCGCCACGAGGATCGTGTCGCCGGTTGCGGCGGCGTTGACTGCCCGCTGCAGCGACTGGAAGGGGGCCAGGGCCGTGCCGGCCGCGGCATCGGAGCCGGTGGTGGCGACGTGCAGGGTCGCCAGCAGGAGCCGCTGCTCGAGCGGCTCGAAACCGCCGCTCAGGCGGTGGCTCGCATGGCCGCCTCGATGCCGCCGGCCCGGCTTTCCCGAAGCACGCGGCCCCGCGGCCCAGGGATGTCTCATCGCTCACTCCGCACGAGTAGCTCGTACCCCTGCTCTCACGCTACCACTGCCTCCGCCAAATGCAACGAAACGAGCGCTGCCCCGTGCGGAATCCATCCGACGACCTCGGCCGGGCGAGACGCCGGTCGGTGGGAAGAGCGAACCAGGCAGTACGTCAATGCGTAGCGTCACCGGCCGGGCTGGCGGCGGCCGGCTCGGCGGTGACCAGCCCCTTGAAGACGAGCTGCCGTTTGCCGGCCACTTCCACGCAGTCGACCTGGATCGTGTCCTTGCCTTCGAACTCGCCCTTGAGGAGCTCCTCGCTGACCGGATCCTCGACGTAGTTCTCCAGGGCACGACGCAGCGGCCGGGCGCCGAAGTCGGTGTCGGAGCCCTTCTTGATGAGGAACTTCTTGGCCTCTTCGGTGAGTTCGAGCTTCAGGCCCCGCTCCTCGAGCCGTTCACGCACCTTTGCCAGCTCGATGTCGATCACCTTCTTCAGGTCGTCGACGGTGAGATGGTGGAACACGATCACGTCGTCGAGCCGGTTGAGGAATTCCGGCCGGAAAACCTTCTCGATCCGCTCGTTGACCCGCCCCTTCATGCTGTCGTAGCTGGCGTCGGTGTCGGGAGCCTGGAAGCCGAAGGCGGCCTCGTTCTTGATCGCCTCGGCACCGGCGTTGGTCGTCATGATGAGGATCGTGTTGCGGAAGTCGACGTTGCGCCCGAATGAGTCGGTGAGCCGGCCCTCCTCCATCACCTGAAGGAGCATGTTGAAGACGTCGGGATGGGCCTTCTCGATCTCATCGAGCAGCACCACGGCATACGGCCGGCGGCGGATTTTCTCCGTCAACTGGCCTCCCTCCTCGAAGCCCACGTAGCCCGGCGGCGCGCCGATGAGGCGGCTGACGTTGTGCTTCTCCATGTATTCGCTCATGTCGATCTGGATGAGTGCCTCGGCATCGCCGAACATGAACTGCGCGAGGGCCTTCGCCAGCAGCGTCTTGCCCACGCCCGTCGGCCCGGCGAATACGAAGGAGCCGATCGGCCGCTTCGGATCCTTGAGGCCCGAGCGACTGCGGCGGACCGCCTTCGACACGCTCTTGATCGCCGCATCCTGGCCGATGACCTTCTTGTGGAGTTCGCCTTCCATGCCCATGAGCCGGGCCTGGTCTTCGGTACTCATGCGCGTGAGCGGGATACCCGTCATCTTGGAGACGACCTCGGCCACCACCTCCTCGTCGACCACGCCGTCGGCCTCGCGCGACTTGTCGCGCCAGTCGCGGGTCATGGTCTGCTTTTTCTTCTTGAGCTTGTCGGCCTGGTCGCGGAGCGCCGCCGCCTTCTCGAAATCCTGGTTGGCGACCGCCTCCTCCTTCTCCTTGTTGAGCCGCTCGACCTCCTCGTCGATTTCCTTCAGATCCGGCGGCTTGGTCATGGCCTTGAGCCGGACGCGGGCGCCCGCCTCGTCGACTACGTCGATCGCCTTGTCAGGGAGGCAGCGGCCGGTGATGTAGCGGCTGGAAAGCTCGACGGCGGCCTCCAGGGCGGCGTCGGTGATGCTCACCCGGTGGTGGCTCTCGTAGCGGTCGCGGAGGCCCTTGAGGATCTCCACCGCCTCGGCCTTGCTGGCGGGCTCGACCATGATGATCTGGAAGCGACGATCGAGCGCCGAATCCTTCTCGATGTATTTGCGATACTCGTCGAGCGTGGTGGCCCCGATGCACTGGATCTCGCCGCGGGCGAGGGCCGGCTTGAGCACGTTCGAGGCGTCGATCGCCCCCTCGGCGCCCCCCGCGCCCACGAGTGTGTGCAACTCATCGATGAAGAGGATCGTGTTTTTCGCGCGGCGGACCTCGTTCATCACGGCCTTGATCCGCTCCTCGAACTGGCCGCGGTATTTCGTGCCGGCGACCATCATCGCCAGGTCGAGTACGACGATCCGCCGGTCGGCGAGCAGTTCGGGCACGTTGCCGTCGATCACCCGCTGGGCGAAGCCCTCGACGATCGCCGTCTTGCCCACGCCCGCCTCGCCGAGGAGCACCGGGTTGTTTTTCGTGCGCCGGCAGAGGATCTGGATGGCCCGCTCGATCTCCTTCTCACGGCCGATCACCGGATCGAGCTTGCCCTGGCGGGCCAGCTCGGTGAGATCGCGGCCGAAGCTGTCTAGGGCCGGCGTCTTGCTCTTGCCACTCTTGGGGCTGCTCTCGCCGCCGCCGCCCCCGGCGCCCGCCGTCTGGCGGCCGCCCATCCCGGCCCGCTCACCCCCCTCGTTCTCCATGCCATGGCCGAGGAGATTGAGCACTTCCTCGCGGACGTCCTCGAGCTTTAGGCCCAGGTTCATGAGCACCTGGGCGGCCACGCCCTCCTGCTCGCGGAGCAGGCCGAGGAGGATGTGCTCGGTCCCGACATAATTGTGGTTGAGGTTGCGGGCCTCCTCCATCGAATACTCGATCACCTTCTTGGCCCGCGGGGTCTGCGGCAGTTTGCCCATCGTCACCATGTCGGGACCGCTCTGCACGAGCTTCTCGACCTCCATGCGGATCTTCCGCAGGTCGATGTCGAGGTTCTTGAGCACGTTCGCGGCGACGCCGCTCCCCTCCTTGATGAGGCCGAGAAGCACGTGCTCGGTGCCGATGTACTCGTGGTTGAACCGCTGGGCCTCCTGGTTGGCCAGCTGCATCACCTTCCGAGCCCGGTCTGTGAAACGCTCGTACATGAGAGGTCCCTTCGAGTCTCGGTCGGAACGGTCCATGCCGAAACGGCAGGCCCGCCGACTCGAAAAAAATTTTCGTGCAAACCTTACGCCAAACCCGTCGCGGGATTGTAGGGCAGTCACCGGCAATTGTCTTTTCTCATCCTCCACGGCCGCGATCCACGGGGCCGATGCCGCCGGCGTCCGCCGGTCATGCCGCTTTCCCGCGGGATTCGCCGCCGGCTGTCGGGCCCGGCATGGCAACGACGGAGGTGGCGACCGTGTCATTTTGGCCGCCCCGGCTGATGAGGGCCATTTCGCGGGCGATCGCCGCCTGCCAGGCCGCGCCTGAATCGCTGCGGGAGAGTTTTTCGAGCGCCGTTTTCGCTTCCGCCGTGCGGCCCACGCGCCGCAGCATCGTAGCCAGCAGGAGCTGGGCTTCGCCGTCGGTGGGCGACATCACGAGCAGGGCCCGGAGCTTCTTTTCCGCGGCGAGCCAGTCGCGGGCGAGGTAGGCGTCGCGGGCCTTCACGAAGGCGGCGTCGGCGGCCGCGTCACGGGCCGGGATCGGCGGAGGAAAACTGACGATGGCCGAGACCGTGGCCACCAGCCAGATCACCGCGGCCGCCGTCCAGATGCCGACGGACACTTGGAGATCGATGAACTCCGCCCACACCCAGGTCGTGAGGATGGCGACGTCGAGCACCACGGCGAAGGCCATGGCCAGCACGAGCCCGCCCACGCTGCCGCGGAGCCAGAGCCAGGGCATTCCCGGCCAGAAGAGCGTGAGCGAGCGAGCGAATCCCATGGCTCCTGCCGCGGCTGCCGCCGCGGCTCCGTCGAGGGGCGGGGAGTGTAGGGAGGGGGCGGCATTTCTCCAAGGCGTTTGCGCCGGGCATTTGCAAGCTACAACGGAGTCATGGAAACCGGCGACTCCAGCCATGCAGCGACGGCCGCGGGCGTCTGGCGGGCCTGCGATGCATCGGCCAACCGGGCCGGCGAGGCCCTGCGGGTGATCGAAGATGCACTCCGCTTCATGCGCGACGATGCGTTCCTGTCGCAGACCGCCAAGAACCTGCGGCATGACCTGGCTTCTCTCTTGCGGCAGGGCGATTTCGCGACGCGCTCGGCGCTCCGCGACGTGGCGGGCGACGTGGGGCTCGGCTCGCGGGCCGAGGCCGTGCTGCCCCGCGGCACGGTCGCCGACATCCTCGCCGCCAACGCGGCCCGTGCCGCCCAGGCCCTGCGCAGCCTGGAGGAATGCACCGCCATGGTGGCGCCAGCGGCGGTCACGGCCTTCGAGCGGCTGCGGTATCGTGTCTATGCGCTTGAGCGGGCGGCGCTCACGGCCGTGCGGGCCGCGGAACGGCTGCGGGACGTGACGCTCTGCGTTCTCGTCGATGGCCGCCGGGATGCCGCCGCGTTCTCCTCCCTCGTCGAATCGTTGTTCACCGTGGGCGTGCGGATGATCCAGATCCGCGACAAGAACCTCCCCGTGCCGACGCTCGTGGAGCGGGCCCGCGCCGCGCTGGAGATCGCCCGCCGTCGGGCCCACGACACCGCCGCGCCGCCGCCGCTGGTGGTCGTCAACGACCGCGCCGACGTGGCTGCCGCGCTCGCCGCCGACGGCGTGCACACGGGGGCCGACGATCTGCCCACGCCGCTGGTGCGCCGCGTGGTCGGCCCGCAGGCGATCCTCGGCCGCACGGCCCACACGCTCGCCGAGGCTCGGGAAGCCGTGCTCGACGGCGCCGATTACCTCGGTGTGGGCCCCTGCTTTCCCTCGCCCACGAAGGCATTCGCGACCCATGCGCCGCCGGGCTTCCTCCACGCGGTGGCCGCGGAGATCGGGCTGCCGACGTTCGCCATCGGAGGCATCACCCTCGATCGCCTCGACGCGGTCGCTGCCTGCGGGCTGCGGCGCGTGGCTGTGGCATCGGCGGTGGTCGCGGCCGCCGACCCGGCCGCCGCGGCGCGGGCCTTCATCGCGAGGCTGGAATCGCTGCCGACTCCTTGAGCGCCGCCAGCACCTCGCGGGCCATCTCCGCCTCGTCGCTGCGGCGGTAACCGACCCAGACATTGCGGATACGGCCGTCGGCTCCAATCAAATACGTCGTCGGAAACGCCGTGAAGCCGAACCGCTCGGCGAACAGCATGCGGACGAAGCCATCGGGGTCGCCCCACATGTCGATGAGGAGCCGCTCCTCGGCGAGGAATTCCGCTGTGATCGCGGCATGCTTCTCGGGATCGTCGGGCCCGCCCGCCCCGCACGACACGGCCACGAGTTGGAAGGCCGGCTCATTGGCGAGCCGTTCCGCCAGCCGGGCGAGGCCCGGCAATTCACGGCGGCAGGGGGGGCACCAGGTGCCCCAGAAGTTGAGAACCGTGACCTTGCCGGCGAACTTCGGCGGCTGGCCTTCGGGATTCGCCAATGGCACGAGCTGCAGGCTGCCCACCGGCAGGCCGATGGCCGGGTGCGCGGCGGGGCGGCAACCCGCGCAGCACACGAAGCCGATAAGGAGCAGGCGGAGTATCATCTGGATGGGTCTGGCCGTCGGAGCGGAGCATTCCAGTGTACGAAGTCGAAATGAAGTTTCCCGCCGCGGATATTTCCACCCTCGAGCAGAAGCTCGTCGGCCTGGCGGCACGGTTTCGCGAGCCGATCGAACAGATCGACCTCTATTTCGCTCATCCATCCCGCGACTTCGCCAAGACCGACGAGGCCCTGCGGCTGCGGCGGGTGGGCGACGAGGTCGCCATCACGTTCAAGGGGCCGCGGATCGATGCGGCCACGAAGACCCGCCGCGAGATCGAACTCCCGATCGCCGCGCTCGGGCCGGCAGGCGGCCGCACCATCACCGCCTGGACGGAGCTCCTCGAAGCATTGGGGTTTCGCCGCGTGATGGAGGTAGCCAAGCGGCGCAGGCCAGCCCGCGTGCCGTGGCAGGGCTGCGATGTCGACGTGGCGATCGATAGCATCGTCGGGCTTGGCGACTTCGTGGAAGTGGAACTGCAGGCCCGGCAGGCCGAAGTGCCGCAGGCCCGGGTGGTGCTCGAGTCGTTGGCCGCGGCGCTCGGGTGCGGCGGCCAGGAGCGACGCAGCTACCTGGAGCTCCTGTTGCTCGGGCGGCCGATCACGCGGTGACCACCCTCGGGTAGCGCCCATCTGGCATCTCTCTCCCCCCGTGGGGACGGACCTCCGGTCTGTCCATGCCTTCGTGGCAACGCACCGGCTGCGGGGCGGCAAAAGTCGCGTCGCGTGGGCAGGATAGCCCAACGCTCCTCGAGCGTTCGCCGACCCCTCCGCCTTCCCCTCTCCATCCGTGGGGACGGACCTCCGGTCTGTCCATGCCTTCGTGGCAACGCACCGGCCACGGGGCGGCAAAGTCCCTTCGCGTGGCAGCCGTGTTTTATTTTTTGACGACGTGGTTCTGCTCGTCGAGAACGATCACGGCTGGCACGTGCCGCTTCGCCTCGGCCTCGTCGAGCCAGGCGAACGACATGATCGTGAGCCGGTCGCCGATCGTGCCCAGGTGGGCGGTCGCACCGTTGAGTTCGATCGCGCCGGATCCGGGCGGCCCGTAGATCACGTAGGTCTCGAACCGCTCGCCGTTGGCGAGGTTGCCCACGAGAATCCGCTCGTAGGCCCGCAGCCCGACCTGCTCCGCCAGATCGGATGCGATGGTCAGGCTGCCTTCATAGTCGACCGAGGCGCCGGTCACCTTCGCGCGATGAATCTTCGATTTCAGCAGGCAGGTGAGCATGGGCTGGGCGGGCATCAGTCGATCGGGCGGAAGACGGCCGACACCGGAGCGGGCACCGTGATCGACCGATCCAGGAAAAGTAGCATGCCCGTCGTCGGATCGACGGAAAAGATGGCGACCGTGTTCGACCCCTGTCCTTCGGCCAGGAGAAACCGGCCGTCCGGCGCGAGGGCAAAGTGCCGGGGCGTCCGGCCACGGATCGGCTCGACGCCGCGGAACGTGAGCCGCCCGGTCGCCTCGTCGATGGTAAACATGGCGATGGAGTCGTGGCCCCGGTTCGAGGCGTAGACGAACCGTCCCGAGGGATGGACGGCGATCTCGGCGCACAGCACGCCCTGCGGGTCGGCCACGCTTTCCGGGAGCGTGGAGAGCGACTGGATCGGCGCCAGCGTGCCCGCCGCCGGATCGAACGCGAAGGCCGTCACGGTGCGATCAAGCTCGTTGAGGCAGTAGGCGAAACGGCCGCGCGGATGCAGCGCGATGTGCCGCGGTCCGGCGCCGTTGGCGACGCGGGCGACGCCGTGCGGCGCGAGCGTGGCCTTGTCGGCGTCGATCGCGGAAATGATCACCTGGTCGAGGCCCAGGTCGCAGACGAAGGCGAAGCGGCCGTCGGGGGTGATGGTGGCGCCGTGGGCATGCGGTTTTTCCTGCCGCTGGGGATTGATGCCGGCGTCGGCGGAGCGGTCGAACACATGCTGCACGAATCCGCCCGGCGTGCCGTCGGCCACCGTCTCGAGCCTCCCGTCGGCCCCGATCCCCAGGCAGATCGTGCTACCACCGCCGTAGTTGGTGGCCACCACCACCTTGCCGGCTGGGTCGATGCACAGGTGGCACGGGCCGGCGCCCCCGGATGGCTGCTCATTGAGCCGGTGCAGTCTTCCGGTCGCCTCGTCGATCGCGAAGGCGACGACCGCGCCAGCCGACTCGCCGGCGCCGCCGGATGACTCGGCGACGGCGTACAGCACGGGCTGCGTGGGATGCAACGCGAGGAACGACGGGTTGGTCGCGGAGGCTGCCAGAATCGGCGCGGAGAGCGTGCCCTGCGCGGCATCGAACCGGGCCACGTAGATTCCCTCGCTGCCGGCGTTGCCGCCCGTGTAGGTACCAAACCAGACGAAGTGCGTGCCATCGGCAGCCGCAGCGACGCTGGCGGCCGCCGCGAGAAACGCGGCGAGGCTGCCGAGAAATGCCCGTCGGATCACCAGATCAGGGAATGCCATGGAAAAAGCCCCGTTCACATTTCATGCTGCGGCCGAACTTCCAACGCGTAGCCATGCATCCTAACCCCACGGCCGGCGGCCGCAATCAACACGATCCGTTTCCCCGTGATCCCGCCCACCGCGAGGCGCGGAACACGCTGTGGTTGGAGATCTACCAGGTGATCGTGCGGATCGGCTGGATCTTCAAGACCGAGACGATCATCATGCCGGCCGTGCTCGATACGGTGGTTGATTCGGGCTTGTTGCGGGGCCTCTTGCCGGTGCTGAATCGCGGCGGGCAGAGTGTGCCGCCGCTCCTCGTGGCAAACAAGGTGGCGCGGCTTCCCGTCAAGAAATGGTCGCTCGTGAGGTCGAGCCTGGCCATGGCAGCCTGCTTCGGCCTCTTGGCCGCGGCCTGGCGGCCGCTCGCGGCGTGGCGGCCGGAGTTGCTCGCCGGCCTCTTTCTCGTGCTCTACGCCCTGTTCTCAATTTCGATCGGGGTCAATCAGCTCGTGCTGGCGTCGCTCCAGGGAAAATTGGTCGCCCCGGGCCGCCGCGGCCGTGCGATGGTGCTCAGCGTGGCGGTGGGGAGCGTGCTGGCTATCGTCGCGGCGGTGCTCCTTCTCGGCCCGTGGCTGGAGGAGGCCGACGGGTTTGCGAAGATCTTCGGCGCGACCGGCCTGTTCTTCGGGCTGGCGGCGATCGTGCCGGTCTTCCTCGACGAGCCTGCGGAGAATGCCGCAATGCCCGCGCCGGGCGGCAGCGCGTGGGGGCGGCTGACCGCGGGATGCGTCTCGTGGTGGGCGACCTTGGCGGGTGATCCCGCACTGGTGCGCACGTGTCTCGTGGCGGCCTGCTTCTCGGCCGTGCTCATGCTCTTTCCCCACTACCAGGCCTTCGCCCGCGACCGCCTCGGAAGCCGGATGGGGAGCCTGCTCACCTGGGTGGTGGTGCAGAATGCGGCCACCGGCGTGGCGATCCTGGTGGCGGGCCCGCTCTCCGACCGCCGCGGCACGCGGATCGTGCTCATATGGCTCGTGGCCCTGTCGAGTGCCACGCCGCTCTTGGTGGTGTTGCTTTCCTGCCTTCCGCATGCGACCGCGGTGGAGTGGTTTTGGCTCGTGTACGCGCCCCTCGGCCTCAACCCGATCTCGCTGAAGATCTTCACCAACTACGCGCTGGAACTGGCCCCGCGGGCCGTGGATCATCCACGCTACGTGAGCATCGTCGGCATGGCTCTGGCGGCACCATTCGTGCTTTCCCCGCTCATCGGCCTGGCGGTGGACCGCTATGGTTTCCGCCACGTGTTCGTGATCGGGGCGGCCGTGATCGCGGCCGGTGCCAGCATCGCCGTCGGTCTTCCCGAGCCCCGTGGCCGCCGTGACGCAGCACCGACACGGTAGATCCGCGCGGCCATCGCGGCCGGTCTCGTAGGGGGGCTAAAAGTAGCCTTCGCGCTTCTTCTTTTCCATCGAGCCGGCCTCGTCCTTGTCGATGAGCCGGCCCTGCCGTTCACTCGTGCGCGCGAGGAGCATCTCCTCGATGACCTCCGGAACGATGACGGCTGTCGATTCGTGCGCGGCCGTCAGCGGGTAGTCGCCCATCGTGCGAAACCGCACCCGCTTCATCTGCGGCACCTCGCCTGGCAGCAGGCGAAACCGCTCGTCATCCACCATGATGAGCTGGCCCTCACGCACCACCACCGGCCGCTCGGCGGCGAAGTAGAGCGGCACGAGGGGAATCTGCTCGCGGTGGATGTATTGCCAGATGTCGAGCTCAGTCCAGTTGGAGAGCGGAAAGACTCGGATGTTCTCTCCGCGATTGATCCGCGTGTTGTAGAGATCCCAGAGCTCGGGCCGCTGGTTCTTGGGATTCCACTGGTGGTGGGCGTCGCGAAACGAGAACACCCGCTCCTTGGCCCGTGATTTCTCCTCGTCGCGGCGGCCGCCTCCGAGCGCGGCGTCGAAGCGGTGGATGTCGAGGGCCTCGATGAGCGCATGCGTGTTCATCGTGGGCGTGTAGACGCTGCTCGGGTAATCGAAGGGATTCATCCCGGCGGTGAGGGCCTTCTCGTTGACGTGGACGACCAGCTTGAACCCGTGCTCCGCGCAGTAGCGGTCACGAAACTCGATCATTTCCCGGAAGTTCCAGGTTGTGTCGATGTGGAGCAGCGGGAAGGGCACCGGCCCCGGCGCG
>JBIIIP010000083.1:0-13940 GCA_044234625.1 Pirellulales bacterium
CGGCGTATGCAGATGAGAGAAGCAAGTATTGCGGAGCGCAGTCTGCATCCGAGTGAGCGGAGGGCACGATGCCCTCCGCGAACGTCCGGCGATGGGGTATGGGCATCCCCGACCTGCGCGACGGACAACTTCTGCTGCCCGCCAAAACTGCGAAAGTCGAAGGTAGCGCTAGCTGTCCGTGGAAAAAGCCATCCATGACCTTTTTCCACTTGGTCGACCGCAAAAAACGCCGCGGGTTTTGTGGGTCGACGGCTATCGCATCCTGCTCAGGCAGACTTGTTCCACAGTCTGCTAGCGGTTCTTGAGGAGGTCGCGGATCTCCGTCAGCAGTTCCTGATCTTTCGTGGGGGCCGGCGGGGCGGCGGCCTCCACGGCCTTGCTCTTCATGATCCAGCCGAGGAACTTGACGATGAACACGAACAGCGCCGTGGCGAGGATCAAGAAACTGACGATGTCGCCGAGGAAAGCCCCGTAAGGAATCGACTTCTCCCCGACCTTCAGGGCCCAGTCCTTGTAGCCGGCGTTGCCCGGCATGATCACGCTCACCGTCGGCATGATGATGTTGTCGACGAGGCTCGACACGATCTTGCCGAAGGCACCGCCGATGATCACGCCGACGGCAAGATCGATGACGTTGCCCTTGAAGGCGAAGTTCTTGAATTCCTCGAACAGCGTGGCGGCGTGCTTGGTGGGCAGTGGCATCGGGGGCAGTTCCTCTCATTCCATGGAGTGATGCGATCGGCTGAACCACCGACCTGAACAGCCAGACGATACCACTTTCCCGCCCCGCCGGACGATCGGCTTGCCAGACCCGCCGCATCCCTGCACCCTGCCGCCGGTTTCGGCCGGGAATGCAAAAACAGCCCAAAAATTGACCGTCAGCGAACGCTGAGGTATGGAAAAGAACGGTTTTTTCCGCCTTCCTCTTCTCATCGCGATGCTTCCCCCAGCCCCTCTCCTGCGCTCTCCGAGCCGCCGCACCGCCGCCGCCCGGCGGCGGACCCTCCGCCGCTCCGCGGCTGTCCACTCGCGGCGGCTCCCCCTACGGCTTTTCGTCGAGGCCCTGGAGCAGCGACGCGTGCTGGCGGCGGTGCCGACGGTCGTCTTCGCCAACGACCCGGTCGACAGCGGGCTCGAGCAGTCGTTCGTGCGGTTGGATTCCGCCCCGCTGATTGGAGCCACCAATGCGTTCACGCTCCGCTTCGACAACGCGAGCGTCACCGACACCGGCTTCGGGCCCTATGTCGATCTCTACATGCCGGTGACGGGCATGGATGGGGCGGGGGCCGCCGAGGACGACGGCATTTCGTTCGTGTCAGCCACGTATCTCGGGCAGTCGCTCACGGCCCGCGAGATCACGCTCACGGCTGATGCCGCCGGCGTGCCGCATCCGTTCGCGAAGGATTCGGCCGGCAATCCGCGGATGATCAAGCTGGCCGACCTGCCGGGCTTCAAGGCAGGAGACAAGCTCGTCGTGCTCGAGCTGCCGCTCGGCAGCGTGACGCCCGACCAGCCGCCCGTGGACATCGTCGTGACCACGCAAGTCAGCAAGAAGGCCGACCTCGGCGCACCGCTCGGCATCCGGGCCGAGGCGGGCTTCCGGTTCGGCAGCGATTCGCTCGACAACCCGACCGCCGACCCGCCACTCGTCAGCGGCGCCGCCACGCAGTCGTTCACGCCGGCGCTCTTCAAGCTCACGAAGGAGAACCTGGCTCCGGAATTCGAGACCGCCACAGGCCCGAATTTCCAGCGGACCTACAGGATCCGCCTCGATGTGGCTGACGGCCAGACGCTCACCGATCTCACGCTCCGCGATGAGCTGCCGACCACGTTGCAGTTCGTGGGCGCGACGGTGACGGGGGGCGGCACGGTGACCGAAATCGTCACGCCGACCCCGGGCATCCCCGGCGGCACGCTCGAACGGCTCCTTTCCAGCGTCACCGGCACCTCCGGCACCTCCGACGCGGTGATGGAGATCACCTATTTCGTGCCGCTCGTCGACAACGTATCGGCGAACGTGCTGAATGCGATCACCGGCGATGACCGGCCGATAACGAATTCCGTCATGGGCGAGGGGGCCGCCTGGCAGCCGTTCGACACCCGCGATCCGCTCGTCGATCCGGTGCCGCCCGTGGCCGTCGGGACGACGGGGCCGGAGGGTTCAGAGCACGCGGGCGTCGGACAGCCCATCGTGGCCAAGAGCATCGCCACGCAGAAGGCCGTGTCGGGCACGGCCACGCCCGGAGCGATCCTCACCTACACCATCAACTTCCAGGTTTCCGATTTCTTCGCCTTCGAGAACCTACAGGTCACCGACCTGCTCGGCGACGGCCAATCGTTCGTGGCCGGCTCGGCCACGCTGGCCGTGAACGACGGCCATGGCTCGGGCGGGGCGACGTCCGGTGCGTTCGACGAGGCGGCGCACGTGGCTCTCACGCCCAACGTATCCAACGGCAAGGACCGGATCATCTTCGACGTGTCGGGGGAACTGGCGGCCCGGGCGTTTTCGCCCGCCGGCCGCCTGCTCGGCGGGCTGGTGCCGAATGGGGGCGGGGCGGTGCCCGGCACGACCAATCTCGGCGGCACGACGGGCACGATCACGTTTCAGGCACGGGTGGACAACGCCTATGTCGGCACGGTGGCCTCGGGTGACCAGCCGCTCGACCCGGGCGATGTCGTCGACAACACCGTGACAATCTCCGGCGACCTGCTCGACAACACCACGCTGGTCGCCAATGGCGAGTCGGAGGAAGACGGTAGTTACGCCCTGTCGCGCGTGCCGCTGAAGACCATGCAGAAGTCGGTCTACGCGAAGAACGGCGTCGCGGGCACCTATCCCGCCAGCACGCTCGTGCCGGCCGGCGACACGATCACCTACCGGATCACCGTCACCCTCCCGACATCCGAGTTCGAGAATCTCACCCTCACCGACTACCTGCCGCTGCCGACCTTCCTGGCAACGCAGGTGAGCGGCGGTCCGGTGAGCACGACACCGTCGGTCGTGGCGCCCGTCCAGGGCCGCTGGAGCTATGGGCCGAGCGACACGTTTCGTGTCATCCGCGGTGCCGATCCGACCGTTTCCACGTCGGCGTCGGGCAACAGCGTGGCTTTCGACTTCGGCACCTTCGACGACCCGGCCGTGCCCTCGCGAGCGAGCGTCATCGACATTCTCTTTACGGTCGAGGCCAACGCCGCTCCTTTTGCCGACGGGCTGAAACTGGCAAACCGGGCCGCCACGACGAGCAACACATCGGCGGGCGAACAAATCCTCAACCAAGCGATCGCCGACGTCACCAGTTCCACACCCGAACTGGCGATCACGAAGGGCCTCGTCGCCACCGACAACCCCAGCGGGGTCTTTTCGCCGGCCACCAAGGGACCGGTCACGTTCAATGCGCCGGGCACGAGCGGCCCGCGTTGGACGTCGGGCATGATCACGTCAACGAACCTGGCCACCTCGCCGATCAACAGCAACCTCTCGCGGGTCGACAACCGCGATCTCGTCACCTACGCCATCGTGGTGCAGAACCGTGGCAGTGGAAAAAACGGGGCCTTCGACGTGGCGATCAAGGACTCGCCCGCGGCCGGCATGGGCATCCCGGCCGGCGGCCTCAACCTCCGCGTCGCCACCGGGGCCGGCACGCTCCTCGTGGAAGGCGTCGATTACGACGTGATCGGCGCCGGCTTCTTCGACGGCGGCATCGTGCTCCGTGATCCCACGCCCACCCAGGGCGCGATCCCGCGCGGCAAGGACGACAGCGGAGCCGTGATCGGCGACGGCTCGAATGTGATCGTGATCACCTATGACATGGAGGTGCTCGAAAACACGGCGCTGGCCAAGCTGACCAACACGGCCGCCGTGACGGAGTATGCCGCCGAGGAAGGGGGCCCCGATTTCACCGGCCCGGGCTCGATCACCGATCCCGCCGAGATCACGATCGGCCCCGACAACATCTTCGCCAAGTCGCTCGTCGGCACGAGCATCAACGATGTCGCCTCCGGCGGGCAGAACGCCGCCAACGAGGCCGTGATCGGGGAGATCGTGACCTACTCCGTCACGCTCACCGTGCCCGAGGCGCGGATGCCCAATGCGCGGATCGTGGACTCGCTCGACAGCCGGCTGGCATTCGTCGAGATGGTGGGCGTGACGACGTCGGCGGGAGTGTCGTTCACCGGCAGCACCGTGCCCGCGGTCACGAACAACGGCCAGACCGTCACCTTCGATCTCGGCACCATCACCAACTCCGACACCGACAACGCCGTCACCGAGACGATCACGTTCGTCTACAGGGCGGTGGTTCTCAACGTGGCGAATGCCCAAGGAGGACAGACCGCCCAGAACAGCGCACGGCTGACGTTCGATGGGATTCCCGCGGCGAAGACCGCGCGGGCGGCGGCGGTGACGATCATCGAGCCGCAAGTGACGGTCACGAAGACGGCGAAATACGACGACAACGGCGCCACGGGCGATGCCGGCGACGCGATCACCTACACCGTGAAGCTCAAGAATCCCGTGGGCGCGCAGGCCGCGACGGCCGACGCCTTCGATCTCACGTTCAGCGACCCGCTGCCGAAATCCTCCACCGGCCGGTCGCTGATTCTCGCACCGACCTTCAGTGTGGCCGACACGGCGGGCATCGTGAACGCCACGGTATTCGAGCTCGTGGGCGACGACTCGTCGGGCTGGACGCTGCGCACGAAGATCGGCACCACGTTCGACCTGCCGGTGAGCGGCACCCGCGAAATCACGTTCACGATCCTCGGCACGCTCTCCGAGGAAGTGGTGCCGGGGCAGGTGATCACCAACACGGCGACCAGCCAGTGGACGAGCCTCGACGGCGACCCCGGCCAGATTTCGACCTACAACACGAACTCCACCGAGAGGACAGGCTCGGGCTCACCCGCGGTGAACGACTACCGGCAGTCATCATCCGCCGATCTGAAGGTGACCGGCCTGGGGCTCGAGAAGACGGTCGTGGCCACGAGCGAGACGGCCACCGCCGACGCCAGTCGCGTCGTGCCCGGTGAGATCGTCCGCTACCGTCTCGTGGCCGTGATCCCCGAGGGCACGACATCGACGACGTCGGCCCGGATGGTCGATGCCATCCCCGGTGGCATGCAGTTTCTCAACGACGGCACCGCCAAGGTGGCCTTCGTTTCCGACGGCGGTCTCACGTCGAGCTTCTACGGCAAGCCGAGCGGCGCCTACGTGACGGGCACGACCGACACAGGGGTCACGCCGAGCTTCGTGATCGTCGGCGGCATCCTCGGCGGCCCCTTCGGCGACGGCACCGACGTGTCATTCGACTTCGGCGCGGTCTCGAACGCCGACAGCGATGCCGACCTTGAATACGTGATCGTCGAATTCAACGCCCTGGTGCTGAACGTGGCCGGCAACGGCGTCACCAGCAGCGGCGGCAACGTGCTCACCAACTCCTTCCGCATCTCCCGCGACGGCACGCTCGGCACG
Organism: Pirellulales bacterium; assembly: GCA_044234625.1. Lineage (GTDB taxonomy): Bacteria > Planctomycetota > Planctomycetia > Pirellulales > UBA1268 > CACORA01. The sequence continues at coordinate 5,471 of JBIIIP010000083.1, forward strand.
CCGAGCGCCGCGGTGAACGTGCGGCTCGCCGAGGGGTTCCTCGAATCACCGCTCAAGACGGCGGTGGAAAGCGACGATTCCACGCCCGCAGCCGGGCCGTTCGACGCCGGCGACGTCGTTCGCTACCGGATCGACGTGCAGGCGGCCGCCGGCCCAGATCGGGCCACGCTCTACGACGTCGCCCTCACCGACCCGCTCGCCACCGGCCTCGTGCTCGATCCGACGTCCGTCCGCGTGCTGCGCAACGGCTTGGCCACGGCGTTCACCGACTCCTCGACCGGTTCAGCGGTGGTGCTCACGCTCGCCGAGGTGAACCCCGGCGATGCCATCACGGTGCTCTATGACGTGACCCTGCAGAATTCCGTCCTTTCCGGCAGCACCATCCCCAATGCCGCGGTGATCACCGGCACGAGCCTCCCCGGCCCGGGCGGCACGGTGGCGAACCCCACTGGCTCGACCGTGCCGGGCACGAGCGGCCAGACGACCGGCGAGCGCGACGGCTCCGGCGGCGCGGTCAACGACTACGTCGTGACGGCCGCCACCACGATCCAGATCGCGACGCCCGAGATCGACAAGACGATCTTTGCTGCCTCGCCCGTCGAAACCACGGCGAACCAGTTCGATCCGAGCGTTCCCGACTTCGCCATCGGGGAGGTCGTCACCTACCGGATCACCGTGACGCTCCCCGAGGGCGTGACGCCGGCGGTGGCGGTGACCGACGTGCTGCCGGCCGGACTGATGCAGTTCTTCGCCGATGGAGGCGTGCCGCAGGTGCGGGTGGTGGCGATCGGCGGCAACATCTCCGGCGCGGCGCTTTCTGTGGGCCAGTTCATCACGCCCTCGGGCAATACGGCGACGTTCACCCTCGGCACGCTCACCAATGCAGCCGACGGCGTGGTGAACGACGCCGACCGGATCGTGCTCGAGGTCATGGCGGAGGTGCGGGACGTCGCCGCCAACACGGCGGGCTCGAGTGTGACGAACGTGGGCACGCTTTCCCACGAGGTTGGCGGCACGACCGTCACCACGAGCGACAGCGAAACTGCGGAGATCGTCGAGCCGGTGCTGGAGACCGTGAAGGGGATCGTGACGGGCTCGGGCACCACCGACACGAAGCAGGTCAACCGCGGCGACACCGTGACCTATCGCGTCACCGTGCGCCACGCCCCGTCATCGACCGCGCCGGCCTTCAGCGTGAGGATCGCCGACACGCTGCCGGTGGGGATGACGCTCGTGGGCACGCCCACCGTGGTCTACCATCCTGCTTACCCGAGCAGCTTCTACGAGCCCCCGGTGGTGACCACGAACGTGGGCGGCAACCCGAACGCCTTCTCCGTGCTCTTCGACTATCTCGACCACCCCGACAGCCCCTTCGGCGCGGGGATCGTGGATGAGGCGATCATCGAATACCAGGCCACCGTCGATGCCGGCATCGCCGCCGGGGCCGTCACCAACACGGCGCAGGTCACCTACGACAGTCTCTACGGGGAGCGGAATTCGACGCTCTTCCCGGACACGACCCGGGACTATGCCGATTCCGACCCGGCCACGATCCTCGTCGACGTGAATTCGCTGGCCGGCTTCGTCTACGTGGATGCCAACAACAACGGCCTGTTCGATGCGGGCGAGACGCCGCTGGCCGGCGTCTCGATCACGCTGGCCGGCACGAGCACCGTGGGGAGCGTGAGCCGCACCGCCGTCACCGACGCCTCGGGCGGCTACATCTTCACCGACCTCGATCCAGGCACCTACGCACTCAGCCAGTCGACCCAACCGGCGGGATACGCCGACGGCAAGGAGCATGTCGGCGCGACCGTGCCGACGCCCGAATTCGGCGGCACGATCACCGGCGCGGGCAGCGGGCCGGGCGCGGTCGGCGGCGTCGGCACCGACGAGATCACGGGCATCGTGATTCCCGCCGGCCCCACCCAGTCGGCCAACCACTACGACTTCGGGGAGGTCGAAGTCGATCTCTCGATCACGAAGAAGAGCGTCCCCGACACCTATGTGCCGGGCGAGGCGGTCGTCTACACGATCGTGGTCACCAACAAGAGCCTCGTGGACCTGACGAATGTGAGGGTTGTGGATGCGTTCGATCCGCTGATCGTGGAGAGCGCGTCGTGGGAAGTGGTCTTTACGGCCGGCTCTTCGGGACCGCGATTCGGAGCCGGCGACATCGACGACACGATCACCCTGAAGGCCGGGGAGATCGCCACGTACACCGTGCAGGCGGTGACGCAATCGACGGCCACCGGCCCGCTCGTCAACACCGCGGAGGTGGAGCCGCCGCCCGGCACCGTGGACAGGGTGCCCGGCGACAACACCGACACCGAGACCGACGTGGCCGCGCCTGAGGCCGACCTGCACGTTACGAAAACTGATGGCGTCGAGAAGTACAGCCCGGGCATGCCGCTCACCTACACGATCGTGGTCACCAACATCGGCCCGAGTTTCGTGACCGACGCGCGGGTGATCGACGTGCTGCCGGGGGTATTCACGAACGTGACGTGGCAGGTGACGGCCTACACGGGCACGGACTCCGGGCCGGGCACCGGCGGCCCGGTGGCAGGCGTGGCCGAGTTGGGCGACATCGACACGCTGATCAGCCTCGCCCGCGGTGGCACGGCCACGTTCAGGGTGACGGGCACGGTCGATCCATCGGCCACCGGCAACCTTGTCAACATCGTCCGCGTCGATCCGCCGGCGGGCGTCGTCGATCCGAACCTCGACAACAACGTGGCAACCGACATCGACGAGCCGGAGCCACGGGTCGATCTGGCGATCACCAAGAGCGACGGCCGCGAGGTCGCCCAGCCCGGTGCCACGAGCACCTACACCATCGTCGTCACCAACGCCGGCCCGGGCACGGCCGTGGGCGCTCGCGTGCGCGACCAGCTGCCGGCGAACATGGTGGCCGGGTCGTGGACGGCAAGCTACTCGCCCGGGTCGACCGGCGACGACGCCGGCTCGGGCACGCTCGACACGACCGTCACCCTCCTCCCCGGCGGATCGGTGATCTTCACGGTCGTGGCCACGGTCATGGTCGACGCCATCGGCACGGTGGAGAACACCGCCACGGTCGAGAAGCCGACGGGCACGATCGACACCGACGAGACGAACAACACCGCCACCGACACCAACAAGATCCCGGTCCTCGTCGTTGGTCAGGATGTCGACTGTAACGGCAGCTCGCAGGTGAGCGTCATCGATCCCTTCACCGGCACGATCCGGGCCCAGTTCTTCGCCTACGAGCCCAACTTCCGTGGCGGCGTGCGCGTGGCGCTGGCCGACCTCGATGGCGACGGCACCGAGGAGATCGTCACCACGTCGGGCGCCGGCCGGACGGCGGAAATGCGGGTCTTCGACCAGAACGGCGTCGAGCTACCGCAGTATCGCAACCGCCCCTACGGCGATGCCTACAAGGGTGGCATGGAAGTGGCCGCCGGCGACCTCGACGGGGATGGCGATGACGACGTGGTGACTGCCATGTCTCGCGGCGCGGGCGACGTACGGGTGCTCATGAGCGCGGGCGGCGGGCTGGCCGTCGATGCGGCGAAGTCGTTCCGGCCGCTGGCCGCGACGGCCAGGACGGGGGCCTCGGTGGCCGTCGCCGATCTCACCGGCGACCGTCGGGGAGAGGTGCTCATCGGCAGCGGTGCGGGAGGCGCACCGAAGGTAATGGTCTTCGACGTGACGGGCTCGCCAACGCTCATCGACCAGTTCAGCCCATTCACGTCGGCCTTGCGCGGAGGCGTGGCGGTGTCGGACGCACGCTGGAATGCCGACGCCGTGCCCGATGTCGTCGTGGCCGGCGGCCGCGGAGCGGGTTCCGTGACCGAGGTCTACAACGGCACGGTTTCGCCGACGGCCAATCCGCGTCTCGCGAGGCAGGCGGCCTTCGCCAGCCTCGGCACCCGTAACATGCCCGTGCACGGGGCGGCGCTCGACATTGACGGCGACAACCGGGCGGACCGGCTCTTCGTGGTACAGGGCGAGGGGGGCGCGGCGAACGGCATCCCCGCATTCAACGCCGTCGACGGCACATCCGCGGGGACGTTGGCGTCGGCGCTGAAATCCCCGCTGCGGATCGCGGCCTCGACGCCCCGCAAGGATGCCGGCCTCGTCACGACGAGCACCGGCCTGCAATACCGCGACGAGCAGGTTGGAACGGGCGACCTGGCCACGGCCGGCAAGTTCGTGCGCGTGCACTATGTAGGCAGCGTGCGCAACGGCGCGGTGTTCGATTCGTCCCGCATCGACCACCCCGATGAAAGCCCACCCCGGTTCGCGGGGCCGTTCGACTTCCGCCTCGGCTTCAACCAGGTCATCGACGGCTGGGACGAGGGCGTCGCTGGGATGAGGGTGGGCGGCCGCCGAACACTAATCATCCCGGCAAACCTCGCCTACGAGGGCGTACCGGGCCGTCCGCAAGGCACGCTCGTGTTCGACGTGGAGTTGCTGGCCGTCTCCGACGTGGCGTTTCCGTGAGCGGGATCGGGAAAGACGGAGTCACCAGCGGGCTTCGACGCCCAAATTGGCACCGTGAATGAGCAGGCTGCCGCCGTCGACGAGCGCCGTGCCGCTCGAGTCGGTGTTGGTGAAATCCCACTGGTTGGCCGCCAGGGCGGCGCCAGTCAGCCAGATCAGGTTGTAGCCCACCCGCAGGCCCCAGGTGTCGTTGAGCCGACGGATGACCGAGAAGTTGATGTCGCCGATCATGCCGACGCTCCCCCGGGAACTCGACCGCGGCTCGCGCACGAGCACCGGATCGAGGCCCACGAAGGGCTCGTAGAGAGCGCCCTGCGACTGCGAGAGGATCGTGCCCATGAAGCCCACCTTCGCCCAGCCCTCATAGGCCCAACACTTCCACTCCTTGCGCCGCCGGTAGCCGACCTGTGGCCCGATCATCTGCGAACTCGTCGTCACCCGGTAGGAGCCCGGAGGATCCCCTTCACAGCAGGTGATCCCCAGGTTGGCCGCCTCCTGCAGGCCGGCCCAGCGGAGCCCGACCAGCCAGTTCGAGCACGTGCAGGCGCAGTGGCACCGGTCCCAGGGGAGCTTCGCGCACGACCCTCCGGTGCGGCAGCAGCAATACGTGAAGAGATTGGCCTCCGCCATGTTGAGTGTCGAGACGGTGGTGGGCCGGATTTGCACGGCGTCGCTGAAGCCGGAGCCGGGAATGTCGGCGAGGTCGCCGGGAACGGCGAGCGTGTCGGGGCCGTTCGCGGCGGCATCGGCATACATCCCATACACGCCGAGGTAACCGATCTCCCAGCCCACTCCGTCGGGACCGTACTCGCCGTAGAAGAGCCGCGCGCCGGGGGCCGTCGCATACTGCATGTCGCGCGAGGTGAGGAGCACGTTGCCGGTGGCCGCAGGATTGATGCGGCCTGAGTCGACCGCGAGCGGCCGGTTGATGAGCGAGTTGTCGCGCTGCAGGAAGAGCGCGTCGAAGATTGCGTAGTGCGACCAATTCGGGCAGCAGCCGGGAAGGCAGACGTCGCCACAGGCGGCCGTAAGCGGCTCGCCGACATCGAGATCGAAGGCCTCGTCGGGGGCGGTAAGAGGCAGCGACTCGCCGGGAAGTTCGAGAGCGGCTTCCGTGCCAGTCGCGGGAGCCGTGGCGAGCAGGAGGCCTGTTGCGGCCACGGCCGCCAGCATCGACCAGGAACCGGCGGTTCGCGGCCCGCGCGGAAGTCTTGAAATCGGCAGTCTGTCCGCTTTGCTTGGCATGGTCCCCCCCGGTGCGTCGTGCGCACCCCTCCGCTGCGAACAATCGGCATTTTCCGCAGAGGACATAAATCCGGCATGACTGGGAACTTCGGGCACCTTCCCGAACCTGCTAGAATGCGGGACCCGCAAGATTTACCCGGCTCCCCCGCATCGTGCGGATGGGCCCGGCGGCGACCGGTTTCGTGGCACGAACGCCTTCCCGTTCTGCCACGAGGCCCCCATGCCCAGCCCCGACCTTCACTCCGTCGCCTTCGTCGGAAACTACGTGCCGCGGTGCTGCGGCATCGCCACGTTCACCCGCGATCTGCGGGCCGCCGTCGCCGACCATCTTCCAGCCGCCGCCTGTCCCGTCGTGGCGATGGATGACGGCAACGCGGCCTATGCCTATCCCGACGAGGTCCGGTTCGTCTGCGCCGATGGCGATGCCGCGGCCTACCAGCGGGCCGCCGAGTTCCTCAATCTCGCGAACGTCGACGTCGTCTCGCTGCAGCACGAATACGGCATCTTCGGCGGGGCTGCCGGCAGCCACGTGCTCGCCCTGCTGCGCAACCTGCGGTCGCCCGTGCACACCACGCTGCACACCGTTCTCGCCCAGCCGTCGCCCGAACAGCGTCGGGTGATGGGCGAGGTCATCCACCTCTCCACCCGGCTTGCCGTGATGACCGAGCATGGCCGCACGCTCCTGCGCACCGTGTATGGCGTCGCGCCCGAGCGGATCGACGTGATTCCGCATGGCATCCCCGACATGGAGTTCATCGATCCCGCTTTTCACAAGGACCGGTTCGGGATGGAGGGAGCGCACGTGCTGCTCACCTTCGGCCTGCTCTCGCCCAACAAGGGGATCGAGCACGTGATCACCGCGCTGCCCGAGATCGTGGCCCGCCACCCTGCCACGCGGTATGCCGTGGTTGGGGCCACGCATCCGCACCTCATCCGCCAGGAGGGAGAAAGCTACCGCCACCGGCTGGAGCGGCTGGCCGACGACCTCGGCGTGGGGCGGCACGTCGTGTTTCACAACCGGTTCGTCGACATGTCGGAACTGATGGCCTTCATTGGTGCCGCCGACATCTATGCCACGCCCTATCTCAACCCCGACCAGATCACTTCCGGCACGCTCGCCTACGCCTTCGGCTGCGGCAAGGCCGTGCTCTCGACGCCGTATTGGCATGCCCGGGAACTGCTCGCCGACGGCCGCGGCGTGCTCGTGCCATTTCGCGACTCGGCGGCGATCGGCCGGGAGGTGTGCCGGCTCCTGGAAGACGACGCGCGGCGGCATGCGATGCGGAAGCGCGCCTACCTCCTCGGCCGCGAGATGATCTGGCCGCGGGTGGCGGAACGCTATGCGCAGGCCTTCCGCGAAACGCGACTCGGCCTGACGGTGAAGGCCCGCCGGCCAGGGGCCACGCGGCCCGCAAGGCTGCCGCCGCGGGAATTGCCTCCGCTGAGCCTCGACCATCTGTGGCGGCTGACCGATTCGACGGGCGTGCAGCAGCACGCGACCCAGGCGGTGCCCAACCGCGACGAAGGCTATTGCACCGATGACAACGCCCGGGCGCTCACCGCGATGGTGATGATCGAGGAGTTGGGCCTGGAGACATCGCGCAGCCGGCGGGCCATGCACGTCTACGCGGCGTTCCTGCAGCATGCTTTCGACCGGGGCAGCGGCCGGTTTCGCAACTTCATGTCGTTCGACCGCCGCTGGCTCGACGAGGCGGGCTCCGACGATTGCCTTGGCCGCGCCATCCATGCCCTCGGCACCTGCATCGGTCGGACGCGAACGCCGGCGCTGCAGGCGTGGGCCATGCCGCTCTTCGAGCCGGCGCTGCGGGCCGTGATGGCGACGACGAGCCCACGGGCCTGGTCGCTGGCGATGCTGGGCATCCAGGAATACCTGCGGCGGCTCGACGGCGACCGGGCCGTGGCGGCGGCCCGAGCAGCGCTCACCGACCGGCTTCTCAGCCTCCACGGGGTGGTGGCCGATGCCGAGTGGCCGTGGTTCGAAGACATCGTGACGTATGAAAACGCCCGCCCGTGCCAGGCGCTCATCTCCGCGGGGAGGTGGACCGGCAACCCGCACGCCCTCGAGGCGGGCCTGGGCATGCTCGGCTGGCTGGTGGACCGGCAACTGGCCGACACGGGCCGGTTCTCGCCGATCGGCTGCAAGGGATTCCTGCTTCGCGGCGGGCCAGCGGCCGCCTACGACCAGCAGCCGATCGAGGCACAGGCGACGATCGCCGCCTGCATCGAGGCCCACCACGCGACGGGCGCGAGCGATTGGCTCGACCGGGCGTGGAACGCGTTTGACTGGTTCCACGGCCACAACGCGCTCGGCGTGGTGCTCTGCGACCCTCACACCGGCGGCTGCCGCGATGGCCTCCAGGAGGATCGGGCCAACGAGAACCAAGGGGCCGAGTCGACGCTGGCCTACGTCACGGCCCTCGTCGACATGAGGGGCCTGGAGGCGTGTCAACCGGCGTCCGGCGCGGCGCGGCCCCGAGTGGAATCATCGCCATGCACGTGACGCGGACCGGCATCCTCATCCGCCCCAATAACGCCCGGGTGCTGTATCGGCCTTTCGAGCCGACGACGTCCTCGCGGGCCATGAAGATCATCGGCCGCGTCATGGAACTGCCGGAGGAGACGGTCGAGCGGCTCCTTGCCGGGGTGCTGTCGGAGTTCCACGGCCGCCACCAGAGGCTTCGTGATTTTTTCCATGAACGGTTCGCTGCCGTGCGGC
>JBIIIP010000051.1:0-21021 GCA_044234625.1 Pirellulales bacterium
CTGGAGAGCGCAGCGCTCTTCAACCCGTCGATCGTCTGGCATCCCGATCAGGCCGGCATGCCGGCCGGCACGCGGCGGTTCATCGTCAGTCTGCGGGCGATCGGTGAGGGGCATGTGTCGAGCGTCGGCTTCCGCGCCGGCATGATCGATCGCCAGGGAACGATCACCTTGGCGAGCCCCACGGGCTACGTGACCGCGCCCCACGTGGTGGCCAACAGCAACTACGACAAACCCCTCTTCCTGCGAAAACTGGCGGAGCTGGGCATCACCGACGGCTTCGTCGACGCGGTGTTCAGCACACTCGGCGAACGGTTCACGATCGCCGCGTTGGAGTCGTCGTTGGCCCACGCGTCGCGGCAGCAACGCGGCCGCCAGCGGGAGTGGGAGCCGTTTGCGGGGGCCATGGTGGCGCTGGCCCGGGCGAACTACGAGATTGAATGCGATCCGACATCGGACATCTCCGAGCGGGTGATCTTTCCCTATTCGCCCGCTGAGACCAACGGCATCGAAGACGCGCGGTTCGTGCGGTTCGTGGAGGACGACGGCATGGTGCGGTTCTACGCCACCTACACGGCCTTCGACGGGAGCGTGTTTCTCCCCCAGTTCGTCGAGACGGAGGACTTCGTGCGGTTTCGCGTGAGCACGCTCAACGGCCCGGAAATCGCCAACAAGGGGATGGCGCTGTTCCCGCGGAAGATCAACGGCGCCTACGCGATGCTCTCCCGGCAGGACGGAGAGAACATTTACCTGATGGAGTCGGACATGCTCCATTTCTGGTACGCGAAGCGGCTCATTCTCAGGCCGACACAGCCATGGGAGTTCGTGCAGATCGGCAACTGCGGCTCTCCCATCGAGACGCCGCGGGGCTGGCTCGTGCTCACCCATGGCGTGGGCGCGATGCGAAAATACTCCATCGGTGCCGTGCTGCTCGACCTCGCCGATCCGTCGCGGGTGATCGGCAGGCTGGCCGAGCCACTCCTGTCGCCGAACGAGAACGAGCGGGTGGGCTACGTGCCCAACGTCGTCTATTCCTGCGGCGCGGTGGCCTGCGACGGCCTCCTGATCATTCCCTACTCGATGAGCGATTTCGCCACGTCGTTCGCCACCGTGCCGCTGGCGGATGTCCTCGACGCGATGGTGCCGGCCGGCTGATGCCCGGGCCGGAAGGGTTTGCCAGGCGGACGATTCGGGTACGATCCCGGTTTCTCGCCACCGCAGGAGCCATCCGATGGGCATCGACTTCGACGTCATCAACCGTCTGTTTCGTGTGCCGGAGGGCAAATCCTTTCGGCTGGCCGACCACGATCCGGGATGGGCCGGCGACGATGACGTGCCCGAGAAGGACCGTCGCGTGAAGGCAGAGGAGATTCTGGCCACGAGCGTCGAGGAGGTGGCGAGGATGCAGGAACTGCTCTGGGCTGCTGACACGTGGAGCGTGCTGGTGATCTTCCAGGCGATGGATGCGGCGGGCAAGGACGGTGCCATCAAACATGTGATGTCAGGCGTGAACCCGCAGGGCGTCGAGGTGACGAGCTTCAAGCATCCGTCGGCCGAGGATCTCGACCACACGTTCCTGTGGCGGTGCATGAAGCAACTGCCGGAGCGGGGCCGCATCGGCATCTTCAACCGCTCCTACTACGAGGAGGTGCTGATCGTGCGGGTCCACGAGGGCCTGCTCGCCGCCCAGCGAATCCCGGGCGTCGGCCCGGGCAGGAAGACGTGGGCCGATCGGTTCGACGACATCAATGCATTCGAGCGGCACCTTGCCCGCAACGGCACGGCGATCGTGAAGTTTTTCCTCAACATCTCACGGCATGAGCAGAAGAAGCGGTTCCTCGCGCGCATCGACGAGCCCGACAAGCATTGGAAGTTTTCCCCGTCGGATGTCGCCGAGCGGCAGCATTGGCAGGCCTACATGCACGCCTACGAAGAGGCCATCGCCGCCACGAGCACGAAGCATGCGCCGTGGTACGTGGTGCCGGCCGACAAGAAGTGGGTGAGCCGGGCCGTGGTGGCGACCGTGCTCGCGGGCACGATCCGGTCGCTGGGCCTCGAATGGCCGGCCGTCGACGCGGAGAAGCGGTTGCAGATTGCCGAGGCCCGCCGCGGCCTCGAGGCGGAGTGAGTCAGCCGCCGGCGTCACGGACCGCGGCGAGAGCCTGCCTGACGTGCTCGTCGGAAGCGAACATGGCGTTGAAGACGAGCCGGATCACGCCGTGCTTGTCGATCACATAGGTCGTCCTGCCGGGAAGAAATCCCAGGGGCGTGGGCACGCCGTAGAGCCGGCGCAGAGCCCGGCGGGGATCGCTGATGATTGGGAAAGGGAGGCGATGGCGGGCGGCGAAGGCCTGGTGGGACGTGGGGGAATCGCTGCTGACGCCGATGACTTCGGCTCCGGCGTCGCGAAACTGCTCGTAGGAGTCACGGAAGGCGCACGCCTCCTTTGTGCACACGGGCGTGTTGTCCTTCGGGTAGAAGAAGAGCACGACGGCTTTTGTGCCGATCACGTCGGCCACGTCGAACGTGCTGCCATCCTGGAGCGTGGCCTTGAACAGCGGAGCACGGTCGCCGACGGCGAGACTGGTCATGGTGGATTTCCGGATCGACGGTGGCGGTTTGCGTGAGCCTTGGCGGCGTGGCAAGACCAAGCCGATAGGGCAGACGCTCCCCGGCCTCGTTTCCAACGGAAAGGATTTTCCGCCATTCCGAGGGCACTGTCCATGCCCTGCCACGACGTGCGGTCGGCGGTCGTCGAAAGCCTGCGGGCTCCACTGCTTATCGCTCTCCATCCCCAGAATGCCCGACCAGCCGGAATCGCGATTCAGCGGCCGTGAGCCTGTGCCGGTGGTTGCGCGGGAGCGACGCAGACCTCGGTGAAGGATTCCGCCAACCGGGGCGTGAATCGCCGTGAGCAGAGCCGTGCATTCTCGGCCAACTCGGCATGCTCCGCGACCCCCATGGGGGCGATCCTCGACACGACGCCATTCGTGTCACCGTTGGAAAAGCACAGGCCGACGCGATGGTCGGTCACGAGCCGGGCGATTTCGCTTTGCGGGGGCACCAGCGCCAGGAGCGGGATTCCCGCCGCCAGCAGGTTGTAGGCCTTGCTCGGCACCGATGTGTCGCCCGCCTTCGCATCGAGCAGGATGCAACCCCACTCGGCGATCGACATCAGCGCCGGGAGATCGCCTCGGGGCACCGGATCCCTGACGAGCACGTTGTGCATGCCGCGCAGCCGCGCCTTGAGCGCCCTCCGGCGCGGGCCGCTGCCGACGACCACGACCCGCCATTCCTCATGGCCGCGCAGCGAATTCGCCAGAGCCACGAGCAACTCCAGGGGATGGGTGGTGCCCAGATTGCCGGCGTAGAGCAGTACCTTCTTGTTCTCCAGGCCCCACTCCGACCGGAAGTCGCGTTCACCGGGCTCGGTGGCGTCACGGCTGTCGGCCCAGAGCGGCACGACCCGCACCTTCTCGTGTGCCGTGGCGGGCAGGGCGGCGCAGACCGCCTTCTTCATGCGTTCGCTGATCGTGTAGACGTGCTGCGCACGGGGGAGCACACGGGCATTTCTCCTTGCCCACGGGCCTGACACGAGTGATGCGATGAAGCCCTGGCCGGCGGCGCCGAGCACGTCCGGATAAAAGTCATAGAGCAGGCAGTCGAAGCTCGCCTCCGTGAGCCCCGGCAGGAAGACGAACAGCGGAGGGTTGGAGACGAAAAAAAAGTGGGTCTGCGTTGCATCCTGCCGGCGCATCAGTCGCCGCACCCACCAGTGGAACCGCAGCCACGACAGAAGTCTTCGCACGCCGCTCGTGCGGTCATACGCGGGGCCGCGCCGTAGGGTCACGGTCTTCGGCAGGCCTGGAACGTCCTCCACGAACGAACCGTACCAAGCCTCGATCTCGCACCCCGGGCATTTCCTCACGAACGCGTCGAGGATGTCCGCAAACAGGTAGTTTGCCGTCTGATTGACGAGCACCAGCTTCCTCACCGGCTACCTCTCGACGACGCAGTTTTCCAAGACCAGCATGTCCATGTTGGTCCGCAGGAAGCACTCGAGCGCCTCTGCAGGCGTATTGACGATCGGCTCGTTTTCGTTGAACGACGTGTTCAGCAGGATCGGTATCCCCGTCTGTCGACGGAAGGCCTCGATGACATTGTAGAACCGCGGCGACACGTCGCGGCGGACGCTCTGTAGCCTTCCCGTGCCGTCGACGTGCGTCACGGCGGGTATGGAAGACCTCTTTTCGGGGCGTATTGGCAGCACCCGCTCCATGAAAGGCACGTCCTCGGATCGCTCGAAGTACTCGGGCACATACTCGGAGAGGATGGCGGGGGCGAAGGGGCGAAAACTCTCTCGCCGCTTGATCTTGGCGTTCAACAGTTCCCTGGCGTCGGGCCGTCGGGGATCGGCGAGAATCGATCGCGCGCCGAGCGCCCGCGGGCCGAACTCGGCCCGGCCCTGGAACCAGCCGACGACCCCGCCCCGGGCGATCCGCCCGGCGACGTGGTCGAACAGGCGGTCATCTTCGAGCACCCGAAACGACACGTTCCTGGACAGGAGCAGCCGCTCGATCTCGTCGTTTCCATACCGGCTCCCAAGGCATGCCGAGCGCATGCCGCCGGCCCGCGGCAGGCCGAGGCTGTGGTGGGCCACGTAGAGCGCGCTACCGGGCGCGGTGCCGGCGTCGTGCGCGGCCGGCGGCACGTAGAGCCCCTTGAAGCCGGACGCGGCAAGGATCTTGCCGACCGCCACGGAGTTCTGGGCCACGCCCCCGGCGAGGCAGAGGTGTGCGAGGCCTGTGCGCCGGTGAAGATGGTCGGCGAGGTGCAGCACGAGCTGCTCGAGGACCCTTTGCGCCGAGGCGGCCAGATCCTTGTGGTGCTGGGTCAGTTCCTCGTCGGGTTGCCGCGGCTTGCCAAACCGGACCTGGAAGTGGGGCGTGAACAGAGGGCCGAGGCGGGGCACGTGGTCCGTGCCGTACGCCACGACCACGTCCATCGCCGACCGGAAATAGCGCTGGTCCCAAGTGAACAGGCCGTTTGGTGTGGAGCGGATGACATCCTGCAAGTGATCGGCGAATCGCGGCTCACCGTAAGCCGCCAGGCCCATGACCTTGTATTCATCGCCGTAGTTCCAGAAGCCGAGGTGTTGGGTGACGGCTGTGTAGAAGGTGCCGGCGGAAACCGGGAAGGCGATGGAATCCAGCACCTCGATCCGCGAGCCCCGGCCGATGCCGATCATCGTGGTCGTGAAGTCGCCCGAGCCATCGATGGAGAGAACCGCAGCCTCGTCGTAAGGACTGGCGAAGAATGCGGATGCCAGGTGGCTGCGGTGGTGCTCGACGTGCCGGATTTTCGGTTGGATGGCTGCGGTGGACGCCCCCGTGGTCCGCGCGAATTCGTCGGCGACGGAGGCGACCTTCCGCGAGTTCCCCAGTCGATCGATCGCGGTCCGAAAGCCTGTGCCGGGATGGGAGAGCAGGTACAGCAGCTTTCGCCCCAGCCGTGCGACCGGATCGCGTCCGACCGCGATGAGATCGACGTCTTCGATGGTGCCCGACAACTCCTCGAGGCAGAAGGAGACGGCCCTCTCTGGGAAGCCGGCCCAGTGTTTCACTCGCGTGAACCGTTCCTCTTCCGCGGCTGCGATCGGCTCACCACCCTTGAAGATGGCGGCGCTGGAGTCGGCGTGGTAGGCATTGATCCCGAGGATGATCATGCATTCATTCTCATCAGAAAAGCCGCTGACGGGAATGGTGCCAGCCACCACACCCGGTCAATTGTCAGCTTGCCCTTCATTGGCGGCTGGAACCATTCATCCGTGCATGAGCCGATGGATATTCACGAACCCGTCGGGCCTGGTGACGACGATGCAGGACCCTGCCACCTTCCCGAGGGCATGGATCATCGCCATCACGGGCTTGCAGCATCTGTCGGCGGTCGCGGAGCGTTTCGGAGCCATGCCCCAGGCCCCCCTACGACTGCATGCCTACGTGTAACGTCGCCGTACCCTTTCCCAGGGTTATCAGCCGGCGCGGACGGCCACGAGCCGCTCCCTCAAGATCGCTTCAATCGAGCCGGCCGCGTGACGCGTAGAAATCCGGATCATCGCTTCCTTGCCCGCGACCCGTCGGCCCGCTGGCGGATGTAGACCGATGGAGTGACGCCCGTGTGGCGGCGAAAATGGAGCGTGAAGTTGCTCTGGTCGCAGAAGCCGAGGTCGGCCGACACCTCCGCGATCGACCGCTTGCCCTCTCGGAGCGCCTGGCAGGCGGCGCGGATCCGGCACTTCATCCAGTAGCTGCGGGGGCCGCACCCGAACAGCTCGTGAAACGATCGCTGCACGTGGCGGGGAGAAATGCCGCACGCCTTCGCCAGTCGGGAGAGCGGCGGAAACCGCTGCGGCTCCTGCCACAGGATCGACAGCGCCGGATCGAGCCGCCTGCCCGTCACGCCCGGGGCGGTTCCCGCGTGGCAGCGGCGGAGCGTACCCATCACCCCGATCACTCGGCCGGCGCGGTCGAAGATCGGATACTTGTTGGTCTCATACCAGTCGGGCAGGCCGACCTCGTCGAACCACACGTCTACGTGCCCGATGAGCGGCTCCTGCGACTCGATTACGATGCGGTCGTCGGCCCGGTAGTGGGCCGCGAACGGCCCCGGCGTGAGCTCCTCGTCGGTGGCGCCGAGCATCTGCTCGTCGCGTTCGAGGCCGATGTGGGGGAGGATGCCACGGCTGAAGAAGAGCGTTTCGCCGGCCAGGTTCTTGGCGAAGAAGAACGTGTCGCCCAGGCCGTCGAACGCGCGGTGGAAGTGGCTTTCCGGGGCGATCGCCTCCAGGAAGCGGCGCTGCTCGGCCGCCCAGTCGCGGGCCGCCGGCGACCGCGGCCGGCGCCCGAGCGATGCGCCACGCGGCGGCTCGGCGGCCGTGCGGCTCATGATGCTTGCCCGCGTGGCGCGAGCACGCTCTTTACAACGGCGCCCGAATGCATCCGCTCAAAGGCCTCGTGCCAGTCGTTGAGCGGCCACACGCCGCCGATGATCGGCCGCACGTCGAGGGCGCCGCTTGCCAAGAGCGAGATCACCCGCTCCCAGATCGGCCAGTTGTGGCTGAAGCTGCCCTGCAGCGTGACGTTTTTCTGCACCAGCGGGTCGAGCGAGAAGCCGAGCGGCTGCGGACCCCAGCCCACCTTCGAGATCCAGCCGGCCGGCCGTACGAGGTCGAGAGCGATCTTCAGCGTGGCGCTCGCGCCGGCCGCGTCGACCACGCCGTCGCAGCCGAGGCCGTCTCGGTCCAGGGCCCAGGCCTTCGCATCCCCCACGATCACCTGGCATCCATACCGCTCCGCGACCGCGAGCCGGCCCGAGTCAGCGGGCAGGCCCACCACCGCCACCTCCGCGCCGCACAGCCGCGCCATGGCCGCACAGAGGATGCCGATCGTGCCGGGGCCGAGCACCACCACCCGGTCGCCCGGCTCGATCCGCGCGTTCTTCACGACGGCCGAGTAGGCCACGCAGCAGGGCTCCGTGAGGCAGGCCTGCTCGAAGGGCAGCCGGTCGGGCACACGGTGTAGGATCCGGGCGGGCACCCGTACGAACCGGGTCATCGCCCCGTCCACCCCGTAGCCGAAGCCCTTGCGGGTGGGATCGAGGTTGTAGAGGCCGCGGCGGGTCATCGGGTTGTCGGGAGAGATGATCGCGGCCGTCTCGCTCACGACCCGATCCCCCTCGCGCCATCCGGCCACGTCGCCACCGACGGCCGCGATCGTGCCGGCAAACTCGTGGCCGAGCACCACGGGGTAGTTCACCGGCCAGGAATGGTCACCTGTCCACTGATGGAGGTCGCTGCCGCAGACGCCGACGTTGGCCACCTCGAGCAGCACGTCGGCCGGGCCGATGGCGGGGGTGGAAACCTCGCGCAGCTCGACCGAGCCGCGGGCTGGGGCAAAATTGACAACCGCGGCCTGCATTCGCGACCTCCGTTCACGAGCGTGATGTTGATTCCCCGAAAACTTAGCAGCGCCAGAGGCGCGGCATCTGTCGTGAAGGCGACATGCCGGTAGGGCGAAAACGCCATCCGGCGGAGGGAACATTTCCTCCGCCTCCACGCTAGACCCGCCACGGACCCCCGGTCAACGGTCCTGACGCGTGTCGTCTTCATCGTCACCGGCTGGGCCGTGGATGGACTGGCAGATGAGCCGCAGCGAGCCCTCCAGATCGCCGGCAGCGGTCTTGAAGGCGTCGGCGTCGACCGTGAGCGGGGCGCCGAGCACCACCAGCGGCGCTCCATACTGCGGGCAGCGGATCGCCTGCTCGAGCGTGAGCCCGCCGACGGCCTGCACGGGCACCCGCACCGCCGCCACCACCTCCCGCAGCTGGTCGAGCGGGCTGGGCATCCGCCGGCCCGCCGCCGCGATGCCGCGGCGCTCGTCGTAGCCGATGTGGTGGATCACGTAGTCGCAGCCGAGGTCTTCGAGCGTCTTGGCCGCCGCCACCATGTCGGGGCAGCCAAGGTTGTCGCCCATCACTTTACAGCCGAAGTCGGCCCCTGCCTTCACGACGCACTTGATCGTCTCCTCGTGGGCCCGGGCCATCACCACCACGTGCGTGGCCCCGGCCTTCGCCATCATCTCCGCCTCGAGGTAACCGCCGTCCATCGTCTTCAGGTCGGCCACGATCGGCACGTCGGGAAAGGCGCCCCGCAGCCGGCGAACGCCGTGCAGGCCCTCCGCGAGGATCAGCGGCGTGCCAGCCTCGAGCCAGTCGACGCCCGCCCGCAGCGCGACCGCGGCGGTGTCGAGGGCCTCGTCGATGTCGGTGAGATCGAGCGAAATCTGAACGATCGGTTTCATGCGTGCATACCCTAGCGGAGCCGGCCGTGCGGCTTCTGTAGTGAAAGCGACATCGCCGCGACCCCGGCCGAAAGGGAGTAAACTCGTCGGTCATGCACACCCCCGCCACCACTCCGCCGCGGATCGTCGCCATCGGCGAAACCCTGTGGGATCTGCTCCCCGACGGCGCCGTGTGGGGCGGCGCGCCGGGCAATGCGGCCTGCCACGCGGCCGGCCTCGGGGCGGCCGGCGTGATCGTGAGCCGCGTGGGCCGCGACGACCTCGGCGACCGCGGCATCGCCACGCTCGAGTCGCTCGGCGTCGACTGCCGCCACATGCAGCGGGACGAGGCCCGCCCCACGGGCACCGTGGCCGTGTCGCTCTCGCCCGCGGGGGACGCCCGCTACGAGTTCGCCGCCGACGTCGCCTGGGACCACCTCGCCTGGGAGCCGGCGCTCGCCGCCGTGGCGGCCGATGCCGCGGCTGTGTGCTTCGGCACGCTCGGCCAGCGGGCGGAGGTGTCGCGGCAGACGATTCGGCAGTTCGTGACCGCCGCCCGCGGGATGCGGGTGTTCGACGTCAACCTGCGGCAGCACTTCCACTCGCCGGAACTGATCCGCGAGTCGCTCGCGCTGGCCGACGTACTCAAGCTCAACGACGACGAACTGCCCGTCGTGGCCGCGGCCTGCGGCAGCGACAGAGCCGATCCCGTGGCGACCCTTCGCGACCTCGCCGCGCAGCACGGCCTGCGGCTGGCCGCGCTCACCCGTGGGGCGGCCGGATCGGTGCTCGTGGCCGCGGGGCAGACGTCGCTGCGGCCGGCTCTGGCGACGACGATCGTCGACACGGTGGGGGCAGGCGACGCCTTCACGGCGGCCGTGATCGTGGGTTTGCTCCGCGATGAAGCGCTCGAGGCGATCCACGACCACGCGGCCCGGCTGGCCGCCTTCGTGTGCGGGCACCGCGGCGCCACCCCGGCGATCCCGGCCGCACTGCGGTCCTGAGGCTTCAGGACCCAAGCAGATCGAG
Organism: Pirellulales bacterium; assembly: GCA_044234625.1. Lineage (GTDB taxonomy): Bacteria > Planctomycetota > Planctomycetia > Pirellulales > UBA1268 > CACORA01. The sequence continues at coordinate 9,864 of JBIIIP010000051.1, forward strand.
GCACTGTCGTGGCGAGATGATCGCGATCTCTCCGTGCGTGCCAATGGGCAGCAGATGTGTGCGGTCACCGGTCACGATGCACTGCGCCCGAGCGGCGACTGCCGCAGCGATTACATGGTCGTCATCCACATCGTCGGGCACGACACGAGGGACTTCGCGAGGTGTCACGATGAGCGTCGCATCGCGATAGGCTGCGACCAACTCGTCGACCGATGTGGCCGCGTCGGCGATCCGTTTCCGAAATCTCGCCAAGGCGAGGGTATCGGCGAGTTCGATCATCAGCATGGGGCTCGTCACGAGGACAAGGTCCTGACGCTCAGTAGCCCGTAGCAGGAGCGAATTCGGAGGCCCCGCCCAGAGGAGCCCTGCCACAACGACGTTCGTATCGAGCACTGCAATGAGCGGCGGAGCCGCTGTCGCAGGCATCAGCCTACCCGTCGCGCGCGTCTCTCTGCCCGATACGCTTGCACGGCTTCGACGATCTCCTGCTCGATCTCCGGCGTCAGTTCCTCGTTTGGCAGTCGGCGGCGAATCGCTTGAAGTGATTCGCCCGCGCGTCGCAGAAGCTGTTCGCGGAGCATTTCCTGGATTGCTTCGGCAGACAAAAGCCCGGCCTCAGTCGCCTTCCTCGCCAGGTCGTCAGGGAGCGTCAGTTGAATGGTTATCATGGTGAAGTGCGTGGCGATCTAGTTCGACCGGGATGACGGATGAGCATGCCTGCGATCCCCGACATCCACGTGTTCGTAGAGTATACGCCCTTCCATTGCGCATCAACTTTCCATGCCAGCCGGGCCATGACGCTCGGCTCCGGATTCACAAAGAACGCGACCCGGGGCGGCACTCTGCACGTGCCATTGACCGGGCTAGGCATCAGTCGATCTCCGCGACGGCACGGATCGGGGAGCCGTCGCGGCCGGTGATGTTGAGCGGAAACCCGATGAAGCGAAACGTCGGCGGCAGGCGGTCGAGATTCGTGAGGCCCTCCACGATCACGACCTCGACCCCCTTGGCCAGCAGGATGTGATGGCATTCGAGCCAGTCGGTGCTCGGCGTGGGCGTGTCCATGCCGAGCAAGCCGATGCCGCGGGAGGCGATCCACCGGGCGGCGTCGAGCGTGAGCGTGGGAAACTCGGTGAAGAATCGCGGCGTGCCGAACTGCCGATCCCAGCCGGTACGGTAGAGCACGCGGGCCCCGGGTATGAAGGCGGCGGCATGCGGGGCGAACGTGTCGACCGTGAGGGGCGTGGAGGCGGCGAGCGCGCCGCCCGGCACGAGATCGACGAGCGTCGCCGGCCCGCAGAACCGCGCGAGCGGAATCTGATCGAGCGTCGCGCCATCGTCGTAGAAGTGAAACGGCGCGTCGAGGTGCGTGCCCTGGTGGCTCGACAGCGCGAGGTGCGAGAGGTTGTAGCCCGATTGGGCGACCGTCGTATGCACCTTCACGGCGAGCTGCGGGTCGTTCGGGAAGTTCGGCAGCCCGTCGGCGAGCGGATGGCTGAGATCGATGAATCGCGGCACAGCGTCACTCCTGCGGGGCCGGGCGGCCGGCCGGCCAGTGGGCGGCGATCTTCCGCCGCAGGAAGGCCACGCTCCGCTCGAGCTCGTCCATCCCGTTCACGCCGTCCTCGATGCTGATCCAGCCGCAGAAGCCCTGGCCGGCAAGTTCGGTGAAGATGGCGTCGTAGTCGTTGAGCCCCCGGCCGATCTCGCCGTGTTTCAGCCGGCGGGCGTAGCCCACGGAGCCCTCCTCCTCGCGGCGCAGGTCGGCGAGCGTGCCCGACACGAGCGAGCGGTCGCTGGCATGCATCGTGACCACGCGGTGCGACACGCGGCGCAAAAGCTCCAGCGGATCGTCGCCCGCAAGCAACGCGTTGCTCGGGTCGTAATTGACCCCGAAGTGCGGGTCGTCGATCGCGTCGACCAGCGCGCAGAAGAGATCGATTTTCTGGGCGAACTCGGGATACTCCCAAAAGTCGTCCTTGTAGTGGTTTTCGAGGATCAGCGTCACGCCATGCGCGGCCGCGTGGGGCAGGCAGGCGCGGATCGAGTCGGCCGCGAGCCGGATCCCCTCGGCCGGCGAAAGCTCCGGCCGCCGCTGACCCGAGAGCACGCGGCAGAAGGAGCCGCCGAGCGCCGCGGTCATCTCGATCCACCGCTTCTGCTTGGCGATCTCCCGGCCGCGGAAGCCGGCGTCGGGATGCGTGAAGTCGGGAGAGCAGCAGAGCATCGGGATCGTCATCCCGTGCGCCTCCACCTCGCGGCGAAACCGGGGCCAGTTGGCCTCGTCGGCCATCTCCAGAAATCCCGCGTACCACTCGAGGCCGTCGAGCCCCAGGGGCGCGGCCATTTTGATCCAGTCCGACACGCTCATCCCGCCGTCCTTGCAGAGCGGCTGCATGAAGGCCTTGGGAAACGCGGCCAGGCGCGGGGCGGCGGGGCTGGGCAACGGGCGGGCGTTGGTCATCGTGGCGGCGGCGGCACCGTCGAGGCGTTCTTGGGAAGATTACGGCCGATGAACGGATGCTGCTCGAGGTCGACCACCTGCCCGCTCATCGGGCCGCACTCGTCGGCCAGCCAATACACCGCCGCCGCGGCGATCTCCTCGGGGCGGATCAGCCGCCCGGCGGGGCAGAGCTCCCGCGGCAGGTGGGCCGGCCAGTCGTCGGCCAGCCCGTGGCTCCGCTTGCGGGCCACCTCGTTTTCGGTGAGCACCCAGCCGGGGTTGATCTGGTTGACCCGCACGCCCTCCTCGCGAAACAAGACGTCGCCGAGGTTGCGGGTGAGCGTCATGAGCCCGCCTTTGGAGATCGCATACGGGAGCAGATTCGGCTCGCCGCACCAGGCGTTGACGCTGCCGATGTTGAGCACGCTGCCGCGGGCCGCCCGCAGGTGCGGCAGGGCCGCCTGGATGAGACGCAGGGGCGCGAGCGTGTTGACGGCCAGCGTGCGGTCGAACGAGGCGGAGTCGGTGGACCGGATGTCGCCGGTGGTGATGATGGCGGCGTTGTTGACGAGGCCGTCGAGCCGGCCGAACGAGTCGACCGCCAGCCGCACGAGCCGCTCCGGGCAGCCGGGGGCGGTGAGATCCTCCACGTGGCCGACGGCCCGCGGCCCGGCGGCGTCGGCCTCGAGCGACGCCACGACCTCGGGCACGAGATCGGCCTCGAGACCGTGCACCACCACCCGCGCCCCCTCGGCCACGCACCGCGCGGCGATCGCCCGGCCGATGCCGGTGGCGCTGCCGGTGACGATCACGATCTTGCCGGCGAGCCGCGTCATGATGCTGCTGCCGGCTCCCTCTGCCGGGTGGCACGCAGCGCGTCGTCGTGCCGGCCCGCCGACGGGGGCAGGTCGGCTGCCCGCACGGCCGCCAGCGCCGCCAAGGCGCCAGCCCACTTTTCGGCGTCGTTATCCTCCCACTCGATCACGAGCCCGCCGGAGTAGCCCGCGCGGTTGAGCTCCACGATCACCTCCTCCACGGGCACCGCGTCCCGCCGGCTGCCGGCGGTGACGAAGTTCCAGCCGTTCAAGCGATGCCCCATCGGGCGGTGGCCGCCGAGCAGGCCGGCCCGCGTCGGCGGGGGCACGACCTGCACGCCCTTGATGTGGGCCGCGTGGATCCACGGGGCGTAGGCGCGGATGAACTCGATCGGGGACACGCCCTGCCACACCATGTGGCTGGGGTCGAGGTTGAAGCCCACCACATCGCTGCCGTAGCCCGACCGCTCCAGGAACCGGATGTAGTCGCCGGCCGATTCGAGATCCCCCATCGCCCGCTCCCCCGGATGGCATTCGAGGTCGAACGTGGTGCCCGCCTCGCGGCAGGCGTCGAACACCGGCCCGAACCGCTCGAGCAGGAGCTCGAGGCTCACGTCGAGCACGTCGGGAATCGGACAGCCGCCGATCTCGCGGGGCCGCGGCGGAAACTCGAACCAGTGGCTCCAGCAGTGGGCCGGCGAGCCGACGAACGCGGTCACCGGCACGCGGCGGCCCTGCAGCCTGCCGACCGCCCCGGCCAGCCGCACCGACCGCAGCAGGCCGCGCTGCGCCTGGGCGTGGATCAGCCGCCCCACCTCCGCCGGCACATGATAAGGATCGGTCCGCGGCGGCTCGTGGCCGCTGTGCCGCCAGGCCACGTAGGCCTCCACGGCCTCGCCACCCACGAACGCGAGCGTCTTGGCCGATGGCTCGTCGCCGAGGGCCTGCCCGAGCAGATGCGTGGCCACGCTCAGGATTACGAGGCCGCGGTCGCGGGCCAAAGCCACCCGCTCGGCGGCGGTCGCCTGCACGCCGGCGGCGGTGTCGCACGCGGCCAGGTCGAGTTCCCAGGCCGCCTCCTCCCAGCCGTCGAAGCCGGCGCTGGCGATACAGTCAAGCCACTCCGCTTCGGGAACGTCGCCAAACTGGCCGCGGACCAGACCGATCAGGTGGTGGGAGCGACGAGGTGTCATGGTGGAATAACATTCCGAGCGTAGCACGGTCGCAGCCGGCGGTCTGTGGTGAAAGCGACACGGCGCGGACGAGCACGGCTGCGAGCCGCTCCAGATCGTGGGCTTCGCGGACGGCTGTCGAGACAGAAAAGCGTGACGGGAGGCTCGCGGCGGTGTTCCACGATCACTCGGATCGGGTCCGCATCGGCGATCCCAAGGCCCATTCCCAGAAGCGCCTTTCGGAATACGGGTGTCGCTCGTCGAGCCAATGCTTGAGCAGCCGATCCCGCTTCACGGGATCGCGTCACAATCGTCATCCATATTCCAAGCGCGACTCATCCTGATACAGAAGTCTTCGCACTGCAGATTCTCAATGAGGGTTGATACCAACGCTGCCATCACGCGATGCCGAGAAGGACAGTTCGGCCAATGGCACTTCGACAAGCGTCGGTCGAGCGGAGCGGATCACGAGGAGCAACAGCGTGAAGAAACGCTGCCAGCCACGTGCCAGCCACCAAATCTGAGCCCGCTGTGACAGCCTGCCTGACGAGTTGCCCACGATTGACACGCACAGCCTCTGAGTGGCGGTGGGATTCACGAAGTTGTTGGCCGCTATCCTTTGACAACGTCGCGAACCATGTCTCGCAGTTCTCCCTTGACGGTTTCCCAGTCAAGCGGAACGAGCATCAGCGGCATCGGCTCTGCCTCTGCTTCGTCGAAGAAACACAGGCCGGCAAGCAAGCGGCTCGTGTCGGTCACGCCGAACCGTCTTCCATAGCATTCAAGCATGCGTGCCAGCGGCATCTGGTGACTCAGGGCGTGGACGTCGATAAAGTCTTTCTTCGTTCCCCGTTGAGCGACGGCCAGAAGTTTCATGGCGGCAAGATCCGCACAGGAAGCCAGCCGGCAGCCGAACTCCGGCCATTCCACGAGCGATTCCAGCAGCGGCGGCCGGAACTCGAGAAAGCTCACCCTCACTCCGCCGATCTGCCCATGCACCGTTTGCTCGGCCAGCGCCGTGGGCTCGAGCACGATGCCGTGGACCGCGAGAGATTCGGACAGATTGACAGGCTGGCCCGGGAAACGGGGGGCGAACCAGTCGAAATCGACGGACCGGCGATGACCGAGATGGAGTGCCACGGCCGTGCCGCCAGCAAGGTGAAAGCCCAGGCTCGTGGCGACCGGCGCGAGCCCCCTCAGGCAGGAGACTTGCTCTTCGGGCAGCACCTCGGCATGGATCACAATGCGGCTCTGCCTTCCCAGATATGTCGTTCCGGAGTCGCGAGCCAGTCATTCACGCTCGCATTCGGCAAGCCGATCACGGTCTCCCAGAACCTGATTTGGGGTCCGGAAAGCTGGCGGCCCTCATGCCGCAAGATCCAGTCACGGAGGACATCGTCGCCGTAGCGTGACCGAGCCCAACGGATCGACTTCAATGTGCCGGCCGAGAGAATCCGACCGATCACGAAGTCGCGATCCGTCTCTGCATCAAGACCACTTGGATCGACATCCCAGAAAAGCGCCGCAAGGAACGGCGGTAGCGTGGAAGATGGCTCGGTTTCCATGCCCCTATCTTACCCTTGGGCATTGGCTTCGACAGCGGCGAGGCCCGAGTGGGCGCATGCGCTGGCGTGGAACTACTCGCTTGATCGCATGGCCGAGTCACCTGATCTCGACCCTGCAGAGTTCGACCGGGCGAGCCATGACAAGGCGTAGGGCTGCGCCTATTCGCGGGTCTGGCGGGCGTACCTTGGGGTTTGAGGGCGGCTTATGGCCCTCGGGGTGCCTGAGCCGCCCCTGCCCTCCCCTGCGCCTCCTGAGGCTTCTGGCGACTGCTCCACCGCGGCGGCCAACTCCGCCGTCACCCGCGCGAGTACAGCCTCGCGGGAGGCCTCCGGGATCGCCATTCCCGCCACCAAGATCACCGCCCGCGCGAGCACCTCAACCCGATCGGGCGAAAGTGCGTCGCATCGTGCGTCGCAGGGAACGGCGACCCCCGGATTTCCCGCGCGACGCAGGTTGTTCGCGCCCTGTGCTGCCCATTGCCGCCTACCACGTCCTCGAAGTGGTGCTCCTGGGACATCAGGCAGTGCTCGGAGGCCACCTTCGGCGAGTGGCCCAACCACTTGGCGACCGCATGCGCCGGGTACCGTTCCACCCAGTCGGTCTCGCAGGAGGCCCGCAGATTCTGGAACAGTCGCGGCCAGGGTGAAACTCTGCCGCTCAGCGAGTTCGAGAAAGTAGCGCAGCTGATCGCGATCCATCGCCCATCTGACCACCATGCACGGCGTGCATGACACTTGGTCAATCCATGCATTTGCATTGTGGATCGCAGGGGGTCAGGATGCGAGGGTGTCGACGGCGTGATGGCCTCGGCATCCAAAGCCCCCACAAGAGGAAACGCCCCATGACCTCCCGAAGCCTCACGTGCACTCTCGCCGGTGCCTTGCTCTTCGCGCTGCCCGGCCGGGGTGAAGACCCTGCCGCGAAGTGCCCCGTAATCGGGCACGAGGCCTCCAAGACGCGCACCACGGCGGCCGGGGGCATGACCAACGGCGACTGGTGGCCCGACCAGGTCAACCTCTCGATCCTCCACCAGAACCCGCCCACCGGAAACCCGCTTGGCGGCGACTTCGACTATGCCTCTGCCTTCAAGCAGCTCGATCTCGCCGCGGTCAAAAAAGACCTCCGCGAGCTGATGACCAGCTCTCAAGATTGGTGGCCGGCCGACTACGGCCACTACGGCCCGTTCTTCATCCGGATGGCCTGGCACTCGGCCGGCACCTACCGCGTGGCCGACGGCCGCGGGGGGGCGGGCTACGGCACGCAGCGGTTTGCGCCGCTCGACAGCTGGCCCGACAACGCCAACCTCGACAAGGCCCGGCGGCTGCTTTGGCCGATCAAGCAGAAGTATGGCCGGCGGATCTCCTGGGCTGATCTGATGATCCTCGCCGGGAACGTGGCGCTCGAGTCGATGGGCTTCGAGACCTTCGGCTTCGGCGGCGGCCGGGCCGACGTCTGGGAGCCGCAGAACGACGTCGACTGGGGGCCGGAGACCGAGTGGCTCGGCGACAAGCGGTACGCTAGCGATCGCCAGCTCGACAACCCGCTGGCCGCCGTGCAGATGGGCCTGATCTACGTAAACCCAGAAGGCCCGAACGGAAAGCCCGACCCGCTGGCCGCGGCCCGCGACATCCGCGAGACCTTCGCCCGGATGGCGATGAACGACGAGGAGACGGTGGCCCTGATCGCCGGCGGCCACACCTTTGGGAAAGCGCACGGAGCGGGCCCCGCCGACAACGTGGGCCCCGCGCCCGAGGGAGCGCCGATCGAGGAGCAGGGCCTCGGCTGGAAGAACCGCTTCGGCTCTGGTCGCGGAGCCGACACGATCACCAGCGGCCTGGAGGGAGCCTGGAGTTCCACGCCCACGACCTGGTCGAACGCCTACTTCGACAACCTCCTGGGCTACGAGTGGGAGCTGACGAAGAGCCCGGCCGGCGCCTGGCAGTGGACGCCGAAGGACGCGGCGGCCAAGGGGACGGTGCCCGACGCCCACGACGACGCCAAGTCGCACGCGCCGATGATGTTCACGACCGATCTGGCTCTGAAGATGGATCCCGCCTACGGCCCGATCGCCAAGCGGTTTCACGAGCACCCGGAGCAGTTCCAGCGGGCCTTCGCCCAAGCCTGGTACAAGCTCACCCACCGCGACATGGGCCCGGTGACCAGGCTGCTGGGCCCGGAGGTGCCGCCGGCGCAGCTCTGGCAGGATCCGGTGCCGTCGGTCGACCACCCCCTCGTCGATGCCGCCGACATCGCGGCGCTCAAAGCGAAAATCCTGGCCTCCGGCCTGTCGGTGGCGGACCTCGTGAAGACGGCGTGGGCCTCGGCCTCCACCTTCCGCGGCAGTGACAAGCGGGGCGGCGCCAACGGCGCGCGGATTCGCCTGGCGCCGCAGAAGGATTGGGCGGTCAACGAGCCCGAGCGGCTGGCACGGGTGCTCGAGTCGCTTGAGCGGGTGCAGCGAGAGTTCAACGCCGCTCAGACCGACGGGACGAAGGTGTCGCTCGCCGACCTGATCGTGCTCGGCGGCACGGCCGCGGTCGAGAAGGCGGCGCGGGACGCCGGTCATGAGGTGACGGTGCCCTTCAGGCCGGGCCGCACCGACGCCACGGCGGAGCTGACCGACGCGGCATCCTTCGCGGTGCTCGAGCCGAAGGCGGACGGCTTCCGCAACCATCTGCCGCGGGAGATCGACCGGCCGGCCGAGGAGTTGCTCGTCGATCGGGCGCAGCTGCTCACGCTCTCGGCACCCGAGATGACCGTGCTCGTCGGCGGCCTGCGGGTGCTGGGGGCCAACACGGGCTCGGGGCCACTTGGCTCCATGGGCGTATTCACCGACCGACTTGGCACGCTCACCAACGACTACTTCACGAACCTGCTCGACATGAGCATCGATTGGAAGCCGGCGCCCACGTGCGATCAATTCTTCGAGGGCCGCGACCGGAAGACGGACAAGGTGAAGTGGACCGCCACTCGGGCCGACCTGTTGTTTGGGTCGAACTCCCAGCTTCGCGCCATCGCCGAGGTCTACGCCAGCGACGACGCCCGGGCGAAGTTCGTGGCCGATTTCGTGGCCGCCTGGACGAAGGTGATGCACCTCGACCGGTTCGACCTGCCGGCGGCGATTCGCCCACTGGAGCCCCGATGAACCCCCCCGACCGCCTCTCCCTGCGACTCACCCTGCTGCTGCGGGTCTCTGCTCAGCGCAGATGAACCGGCCGGTGCCACTCGAGCGTGACGGGGCCGATCAGTCCGGAAGGCAGGAGGGCTGCATCGGCCTTGTAATGCTTCCAGGTGCTGAAGCTGTGCCGCTTGCGGCTGGCGCGATTCGTGGGCTCGTACAGCCACCCCGGAAGCTGGAGCAGTCTGCCGTCCGTGAACTTGCTCACCCCCGCTTCCTGATAGGAAAGCTCAGTCGGCAATGCTTCATCACCGATCAGGCGGTTGATCCAGCGGTTCGCCACCTCGATTTCAATCAGGTTGGATCCCTCGCGCAGCAAGCGCGAGGCGTCCAGCCGGTGGGGTGGAAGCCAACTCGTCCCAGCCAGATTGCCGTTGATCCAAACCCGGGCGATGTCAGCCACTTTGCCGAGGTCCAGGATCGCTGTCGCCGACCCCGTCGGTCGCGTTACCTCCACTTCATGCTGGTATCGAGCCGCCCCCGAGTAGTGACGGACGTCGGGATCAGGGTGCTCGGTCCACGACTGCAACGCAGGAAGCTCCAACTCCGGCGGTGCGCCGCGGCCGTCTTTGAATGCGATTCGCCACGGTCCGAGAAGCGATTGCGGGGCAGGCACCGGTTCGAGCTCTTGCGACACCCTTTGACCGGTGTTGTCGGTCAGCTCGATCCTCGATCCGGCAGCAAGTAACGGTCCGGCCTTGAGTTCGAAACTGACGCCTTCGGCCTGTGTGAGCCATCGCTCTGGCAGCGGCCGGCGGAAGACGACGAACACGGATCCCCACGGCTCGAGATTCCGCCGGTACCCGTGCGGCAGTGGGTGATTTCAGTGCCGAAGCGGCTGCGGGGAGTGCTTGGCGACCGGCCCAAGGTCGTCGCGGCGGTGACGAGGATTTTTCTGCATGAGATCGAGAAGTTGCTCTGCTCGACCCACGCCACGCCGCCGTCCACCCGCCTACGGCTCGGCGCCGTCTCCTTCCTCCACCGCTTCGGCTCGGGGCTCAACCGCCACGCCCATCTGCACGCGGCCGTCACCGACGGCGTCTTCCTGCCGGGATCGCACGGCCCCGACGGGCCACCGGCGTTCCTGCCCGCCAGACCGCTCACCTAGGGCGACCTCGCCGCGCTCACCGAACGGGTCCGCCGCCGCGAGATCGCTTTCTTCAAGCGGCAGGGGTTTCTCGATGCGCACGCCGCCGCCGACGTGCTCGCATGGGAGAACAGCGGGTTTTCGATCGACGCGAGCGTCCGCATCACGCTCCTCGACCGCGACGTACCGAGCTATTTTCAGTCGCTCGAGCATCTGCTGCGGTATTGCGCCCGGCCCCCCTTTGCGCTCGAGCGGCTCTCCGTGATCCGCGACGCCGACGGCCGCATCAGTCGCATCCGCTACGTGATGCCCCGACACAAGGCGGCCACCTGGGTCGGGCCCGGCCGCTCACGAAAATCCACGCAGCCGGGGGCCAGCGGCCTCATTGAGCTCACGCCGTTTGAGTTCCTCGACCGGCTTGCGGATCTGATCCCGCAGCCTCGCAAACACCGGCATCGGTATCACGGCGTCTTCGCGCCGAATCACCCGCTGCGGCGGGCCGTCACCGCTCTGGCGGTCGGGAATGTCGGCAAGCGGCGGGATGCCACGACAGGCGGGCACGGGGACGGCCGACATGCCGCGGAAGGCTGCTGCAACACTCATGAAAAGCCCCGTTCCCCTGACACTTCGCGGATTGCGTGGGCCAAGCTGATGGCGCGGGTGGGTGAGGAGTTTCCGCTCCAGTGCCCAGCGTGCGGCGGCGACATCCGCCTCAGAGGAGACGGCCGGCAGGAGCCGGCTCACTTCGAACCGGAGGTTCGCAAGCGGAAGAAGGCCAGGATGGCTTCGCCCGCGTGAAGTTAGATCCTCACCCACCTCGGCGAACCGCTCGAACCGCCGCCGATCTCTCCCGCTCGCGGGCCGCCCATCGACTGGGGTGAACTCGTCCAGGTCCAC
>JBIIIP010000027.1:0-29896 GCA_044234625.1 Pirellulales bacterium
TGACGTCTTCCAATCGTCGCCTGACGAGCTGCCTGCGATCGACATCCACTCGCTGTGAGGCGGGCGTCGCCAATCGGCTGATCCCCGGCTCCGGAGAAGGTCTGCGCCGGTCGCGAAAAACAGACCATTCCGAAGCGTGCCGGGGCCTGGGGATCCCCGCGACGACCGGCCCGGCGCGCACCAGTCAGCGACCAGACCAGGCCCGACCGCGATTCACCGACCGGACAACGGTTGCGGAAGTGCCATTGACCGGGCTATCCTCTTCGTTTAAGCCAACGCGGGCGCTACGGCCGGTGCGTCGGCCGCGGATCAAGCCGCTGACGGGGTGCCGCTGCCAACCGCCACGCCCCCGGCGACCGCACCCCAAAAGAAGGCGAAAAGGGGTGGCACAGAATCCGGCACGACTGTGGCACAAAATGCGGCACAGCAACTGCGCGTAGCCACTCGCAAGGTTTCGCACGGTTCGCCTGCAAACCCTTCACCCGTAGCCACTTCTGCGAGTTCGTACGACGCGGTGCGAAACCCTTCGAAACCGAAAAACGGAGAGGGCGGGATTCGAACCCGCGGTCCAGCTTTTGACCGGACACGTCTTTAGCAAAGACGCGCATTCGACCACTCTGCCACCTCTCCGGTCGCTCGAAAAATCCCCATGGACCGGGGACGCGTCGAGAGGTCTATTCTGGACTTCCACAGGCGGCTACGCAAGGAGGCGTTTCGCATGATGATGGTTCCCCGTCTGGCAACCTGTGCGTTGCTGGCAGTCGCGCTGGCCGTGCTCGCCCCACCCCTGGCCGCGGCCGAATTCATGGCGGCCGCCCACGCCAGCATCACCGCCGCCGACGCGTCGCGGCACGTGGCGGCGCTGGCCGACGACTCCTTCGAAGGCCGCGAAGGCGGTTCACGCGGCGGCCGCGCCGCCGGGGCCTACATCGTCAACGCCCTCGAACCGCTCGGCTTCGAGCCGGCCGGCGACAATGGCGGCTATTACCAGCCCTTCGGCAGCATGCGCAACATCCTCGCGGTGGTCCGCGGCAGTGATCCGGCGGTGGCGAATGAACTCGTCATCATCAGCGCGCACTACGACCACGTCGGCTACGGCAATGCCAGCAACAGTTACGGTCCCTTCGGCTTCGTGCACAACGGCGCCGACGATAACGCCTCGGGCGTGGCCGGGCTCATCGAGGTGGCCGAGGCCCTGCACAAGCTCCCCTCGCGGCCACGGCGGCCGATCCTCCTCGCCTTTTGGGACGGCGAAGAAAAGGGCCTCCTCGGCTCGTATCACTTCGTGCGGGTGCGGCCACAGGCGGTGGCTGATTGCGCGATCGCCTTTTGCATCAACCTCGACATGATCGGCAGGCTCCGCGGCCAGCGGCTGGAAGTCTACGGCGGCCGCACCGCTGCCGGCCTGCGGTCTTTCGTGGTCGGCCACAACAATCGTGCCGGCACCGAGCCACTGGACCTGTTCTTCGATTGGCGGGTCGACCCCGATTCGGATCACTACTCCTTCATCCAAGCCAAGATCCCCACGCTGATGTTTCACACGGGGCTGCATGACAACTACCACCGGCCCAGCGACGACGTGCACCTGGTGAACTTCGCGGGCATCGAGCCGGTCACCCGGCTCACGCTCGCTTGCGCGGTGGCGCTGGCCGATGATCCGTCGCCGCCGCGCATGTTTCGTGACCAGTGCCGCGGCGAGACGGATGCCACGCGCCGGGCGCTGGAGGCTGCCGCGACCGCCGGCACGCGAGGCCGCTGGGGGATCGGCACGCGGGGCGACCCCGCCGAGCCCCAGGCACCGATTGTGGTCCGCGTGGCCGGCGACTCCCCGGCTTCGCGGGCGGGCCTCATCGTCGGCGACCGTCTCCTCGAGATCGACGGCCAAGCCCTTACTGATCAGGCCGACATGGTGCGGCGGCTCGCAGATGCGAGCACCCAGGTGACCCTGGGGATCGAAAGGCGCGGAAAGCGGATGGAACTCCGAATGAACGACTGACGCTCAGTCGTCGTCCTCGTCGTCCTCTTCATCCTCGTCTTCTTCTTCCCAGTCCTCGTCTTCTTCTTCCCAATCTTCTTCTTCCTCGTCCTCTTCTTCCTCTTCCTCCTCGTCGTCTTCCTCGTCTTCTTCATCCTCGTCTTCGACTTCCTCCCACTCGTCGTCATCTTCGAAGTCGTCGTCTTCCTCGTCGTCTTCCTCTTCCTCCTCGTCGTCATCGTCTTCGAAGTCGTCGTCTTCGTCCTCTTCGTCCTCTTCCTCTTCACGGGCGGCGACGATCGCGGGGTCGGAGAGGCCGAAGGGAAGGTCGGCCGTGGCGTCGAACAAAGCCTCGGCTGCAAGCAGTTCGGGCAGTTCGCTCCAGGAGAACACGTCGGCGGTCAACATGTCTTGATGCCCTCTGGGGCCCACGGCAATCGTCACGGCAAAACCTCCTCGGGAATGTTCGTGTCGGCAGGGGAACGAGCGATCGCACACCACGATCGGCATTGTTCGACACCAACGTGAACGTTTCTCACGCCACTTCTGTACCCGATCACGCGGAAACGTCCAACTCGGCGTCCAAAAAACTCGTCCCACGCGCGCGGACGGCGTTGGTTTCGGCCCGAAATTGCCAGAAGTTTCCCCCCGACACGGGCGAGCCGCAAGCAGCGGGAAAGTGCTGATTTTTCGCTGGTTTCCCGGATCACGCCCCGGCGGTGGAGGCATCCGGCGTTTCGTCGACGGCTGTTGCCATCGGTGGCAGGTCGTCGAGGCGAGCGAGCCCGAAGGCGTGCAGGAAACGGCGCGTCGTGTTGTAGACGTGGGGCCGCCCGAGATCCTCCGCCCGGCCGCCGACGGCAATGAAATCCCGGTCCAGCAACTGTCGCAGCATCTCCTCGCAGCCCACGCCCCGGATCGCCTCCACCTCCGCCCGCGTGACGGGCTGGCGGTAGGCGACGATCGCCAGGGTTTCCATCGCGGCGGTCGACAGTCGATTTTCGGCGGGTGTCTCCAGGAGCCTGCGCACCCAGGGGCCGAACGGCCCGCGGGTGAGCAACTGGTAGCCGCCGGCGATCTGTTCGACGCGGAAGGCCGAGGCCGATTCGACATGCAACCGTTTCAATTCCTTGAGGAGCGATCGCGCGCGGGTGCCATCGGCAAGTCGGGCGAGCTTGGCGAGCCGGCGCACCGAAAGTGGTTCGCGGGCGAGATACAGGACGGCTTCCACGCGGGCCAGTTCATCGGAGCGCCGATGGAGGCCGGGCGCGACCGCTGTTTCCGCGGCGGCCGCCCGCTGGCGCAGGCCGCGCGCGGACCGCGGCCGACGTCGCCGGGGCACCGGCTTGGCGGCGATCGGCGGCGTCCAGACCCGCAAGTGCGTGGAGCGTGAGCCGCCGATGGTGGTTGCCGTCCGCGTGCCTCCGGCCGGCCGGCTGCGGCGGCGGGCGAACAGAGCGGGCGTTGTCCGTGAAGGCTTCAAAAGGTCACTCGTACCCGGGCCGTTTGGAGTGGGTTGGTGCCGCGCAATGCTCAAAGGGGGGTGGCGGGTGCCGCCTGCTGCCGCGTCCATGCCTCGACCTGCTCGACGAGCGACTGCATGGCCGCTCCGCGGTCGGGGCCCCTGCCATGGAACATCCGCTGCAATTCGCCTGCCGGATCGACGTTCATTCGACAACTGGCGACCGAGCCGGCGGAGCCGTTGCCGAGCGGATGGCACTCGACTCCGAAAGCTCCCAGATCGGCCAGCTTCTGCAGGGCGGCCGAAGGGTCGGCACCGGCCGCCGGCGGGTCTGGCGCCACGTGCGGGGCCACCGCTTCCTGCGGCGCGGGCGCCGCCCACGATTGGTGCGGGGGTTCGGGTGCCGACGCCGCAGGGGGCGAAGGGGCCTGCGAAGCAGCCAGCCGGCTCGGCACTTGTTCGGAAACGAAGCCCTGTTCAACGGCTCGCGACGTGGCCAGCGGCACGGCGAGGCCGTTGCCCTGCGCGGGCACCATCGGCACGATCGCATTCGCGGGGGCCAGCGACACCCGCGGCATCACGACTCGCGCGGGCGGCGGGACGCTGGCGGCCGCGGGCGCGGGTTCCGGCGTCGGTTGCTGCGGTGGCGGGGCGGTGGGACGGGGCGACTCCATCGCGGCAGCCGCCACGAAAGGGCTCTCCGCCGGCGGCTCTGCGGCCGCGGAGGAAAACAGCCTTCCCAGCGCGTTCACCGCGTCGTGTGCCGGAATCCACACGCGCTGTCGCAGCGTGGCCCGCAGGTCGGCCGGCAAGCGATGGGAAAACATCGCCAGACCGGGCACGACCACCAAACAAGCCAGGAGAATGCACGTGCGAAACGTCATGACACGACTCGTCGCCCGACCCGCCAATGCCGGCGGACGGCGGAGCATGGATGGAGGAAAACCTGAACCTGATCGCACCGAAAGGTAGCGATCAGCCCCGCCTCCCACAATTCAAAAATACCGCCCAAAGGGGTTCACTTTTCCCCCTTCGGCGTTGAGGCCGGCAGTCCCGGCTCGACCACGATGCGGCGGTTTGCCGGATCACCAGCAAGCGTGGTCGGGTCGAAATGGGCCACGCCCGGCGCAAATTCGATCGCCACGCGCTGCCGTGCCGCAAGCACGATGCCACGGAGCAATTCCTGCGAGAGCAACTGCTCGACCTGCGGTCGGATGTCGAAAAGGTCAACGGTGCCAGGCTGGATCACCGTCACCATCACCAGATGCACACCGGATGGGGTGACGAAGGGCCGCGAGATCTCCCCCTTGGCAAGCGCGAACGCCTGCCTGGCAAATTCCTCGTACATCGCGCCGTGCCGGGGGAACCCCCCGACATCGCCGCCGCGATGGCGGCTCGGGCCCGACGAATACCGCTTCGCGGCCTCGGCAAACGACAGGCTCCCGCGGAGGATTTCGCGGCGGATGCGGTCCGCGCGAACCAGCGTTTGCGACACGGCCTCCTCGCCTGGTCCCGACGGCGGCCGGAGCACGATGTGGCTGGCGCGCACGAGCGTGCCATCGAGGTCGCGTCGCCGCTGCGCGAATGCCGCTTCCACTGCCGCAGGCGTGAGTTGCGGCGCGAGGAGCCGATTGATGCCGATGTCGAGCTTGATCCGCTCGCGCAGGTCCTGCTCGGTGCGATCACCACGCCGCAGAAACTCCTCCATGCTCACCCCTTGAAGTTCCAGGTCGGTGCGGATCTGCTCGAAGGCCTTGTCGACCTCTTCCGGGCCGACCTCGATCCGCGCCCGCTTGATCTCCGCACGGATCAACCGCTCGTCGACCAGCGATTCGATCACCTCGGCCTGGATGCCGAGCGGGGCCTCGGCAGCCCGTGGATCACCGGTCCTTTGCCGCACCCTGGCGTCGAGCTCGGCACGCAACACGGACTCTCCGTCGACCCGTGCCGCGACCACGGCATCCGCTCCGTTGCCCGGCGCCGCTGCCACGACCACGCAGCACAGTGTGACGAGCACCGCGAACGCCGTGGCGATCAGCGGTCCGCCGCGGGCAGGCCCACGCCGCGGACCGCGAAGTCGAAGGGCACCTCGTGGATGGCCATCGGCAGCCGCCATTGCAGCCGCAGCCCCGCGGGCGAGCGGGCATGTGGCACCACGAAGGTCGCGCGGGCGGTGAGGCCCCGCTGCGACCGCGCGATGATCGTCTGGTCGATCCGCGCCAGCGGCCGGCCATCCGCGCCGAACACTTCCATTGGACACTCTGCGAGCCAGGAGCGATGCGATGCCAAGGCCTCCGTGTCTTCATCGTACGCCACCCGCGCCGTGACCAGAAGCCGCCCTTCGTGGACGACGGCCTCCTCGACGCCGGCGGTCGTCCCGGCGACGGTCACGGAGCGCAGCCGCGCATCGTCGAGGGAGAGCACGAAATCATGCGGCCGCCCGGCCAGCCACAGCCGCAGCGTGCCGCGCAGGACACCCAGCGATTCGAGAGGATGATCGGGCTGCAGGAACACGAGCGGCAGATCGACGGCCGTGGTTCCCGGCAGCATCGCCGGCTCGACGGCCGCAAGGCGTTGCGCCGCGGGCAGCGCCTCGCCCGCCGGGCCTTCCGCGACGACCGACGCCACGGGCAGCCGGATGACGACCGGGTGGAGGGGCTCCTTCCAGGAAGCGCGAAGCACGACCCGCACGTTCCGCGGCGAGGTGCCCGCCGGCTCCACCCGGGCGACGGCCACGCCGAGCGTGGCCAGACCGTCCTCGACCGTCTGCAGCGTCGCGGCATCCTCGAGCGCCCGCTGGATCGTCCGCAGGCGAAAGGCCGCTTCGCCATGGGCCGTCGCCCGGGCGGCGACGATCGCCGGCAGGGCCGCCGGCCCCGCTTCCACCAGCCGGCGCTCGGCCGTTTCGCGCCGGCTCAGCGATCCCGCGTTCAGGTCGCGCACGAGGCCGGCGATGGCGGCCTCATCGAGATCGGCGGCCAAGCATCCGACGCTGCCCGTCACCAGTGACGCGCAGAGCACGACCGTTGACGGGAGCAGTCTCGATGAGGCGCACATCCGCGATTGTCCAGGGCCGGGTCGCTCCGCCGGCACGGGGATTCTCACCACCCGTCAGCCGCGCAACAATGGTGCCGCGCCGGAGCACGGGAGAACTGTGCTCCGGCTGCGTGGCTTGCGGTGGACACCATGGCGCGGATCGCGATCAGCCTGTGCGGTGAGGGGCGTGGCCACGCCACCCGCGTCGGCACGCTCATCGAGCACCTCGCGAGCGACCACGAACTGCTCGTCTACACCTCGGGCGACGGCCATGCGTTTCTCGCCGACCAGTTCGGGGTCGGCCATCCGCGATTGCGGCTGGAGAATATTCCGGGGATCGTCTTCCAGTACACGGGCGGCCGGCTCGATGTTATGCGGTCGATTGCGGCGGGGCTCGACTACCAGGCCCGGCTGCTGGGGCCGCTCGTCGATCGCATGATGGGCGACATAGAGGCTTTTCAGGCCGACCTGGCGATCACTGATTTCGAGCCGGCGCTGCCGCGGGCGGCGAGCCGCCATGGCATCCCGCTGGTGAGCATTGACCACCAGCACTTTCTCCTGGCCTACGACCTCGACTCGCTGCCGTGGTCGCTCCAATGGAACGCCTGGTTCATGAGCCATGCCGTGTGGCTGTATGTGGCCGAGGCCACCGACACGGTCGTCTCGGCATTCTTCCAGCCGCCGCTGCGCCGCGGCTGGGAGCACGTCGTGCAGGTGGGGCCACTGGTCCGCACGGCGATCGCGCGGGCCGAGTCGCGGGACGAGGGGTTCGTGCTCTCCTACCTCCGCCGCCACACGCCATTCTCGGCAGTCGAGTCCCTCGCCGAATGCGGCATGCCGGTGAAGGTGTATGGCCTCGGCCACCGGGAGCATTTCGGCAATGTGTCGTTCCACGCGATCGACGACCGGCGGTTCGTCGATGACCTCGCAGGCTGCCGCGCCGTGGTCGCGGCCGCAGGAAATCAACTCATCGGCGAAGCGCTGCATCTCGGCAAGCCGCTCTTGGTTTTGCCGGAACGGGCCCACGCGGAGCAGCTCATGAACAGTCACTTCCTGGCCGGCATGAACTGCGGCGAGTTTGCGCTCGTGGAGGAAATCACGGCGGAACGGGTGCGGAAGTTTCTCGGCGGGAGCGAACGTTTTGCCCCAGCCCTCGCGGCGTTGCGGGGCCGGATGGACGGCACAGCCGACGTCTTGCGGGTGATCCGTCACCGCCTGAATCACCCGCAGCAAATGGGCGGCTTGTTCGAGCCGCGGGTCACTGCGGCAGCAGCCGCACGATCGCCGGCAGCAGCGCCCGCATCGCCCGGCCCCGATGGCTGATCAAGGCCTTCACGGCCGGCGCGAGCTCGCCGAACGTGCGGTGGTATTCGGGAACGATGAACAAGGGATCGTAGCCGAAGCCGCCGGCGCCCGCGGGCGAGGTGGCAATCAGGCCGCCGCAGGTGCCGTTCGCGACCGCCACGATCCTTCCCGAAGGATCGGCCAGGGCGGCATGGCAGGCGTAGTGGGCCGTGCGGGCGGCATGGGGATGGGCCGCGAGCCGCTCGAGCAACAGCGCGTTGTTGGCGGCATCGGTCGCGTCGGCGCCGGAGAAGCGCGCCGAATAGACGCCCGGCGCTCCTCCCAGCGCGTCGACCACGAGGCCGCTGTCCTCGGCGAGCACCCAGGTGGCGAGCGCCCGGGCCTGAGCGGATGCCTTGAGGGCGGCGTTCTCGGCGAACGTGGTGCCGGTCTCCTCCACGATCACGGCGTCAGCGAGGCCGGCGAGCGAGCGGCAGGGGATCCCGTGGGGCGCGAGCAGGTCGGCAAGCTCTCGCAGCTTGCCTGCGTTCGTCGTGCCAAGGATCAGCGGCGGACGCGTGCTCATGGGACGAAAAACGCTCACCGCCATTCGGCGGGGGCCTTCGGCACGTCGATCGGCTTGGGCTGCACGTCGAGCATGATGCCGGTGATCTGCCGCGGCATGAGCGTGCCTGCAGCGAGCTGCGTCTGGTCGGGGCCGAGGCCGGCGATGATCCGCGCGATCTCCGGGTTCAGTGCCATGGTGCCGTCGGCCTGCTTGACCTGCACCTGCTCGATGCTGCCCACGCAAACGATGCTTGATTCGCGGTCGTGGTATTCCCATGCCTGCCAGCCGTTCTTCCGCAGGGCCTGCGTGAGTTTATGGGCCTGCTCGGCTGCTTCGACGAGACGGCTCTCCATGCCGAGGTCCTTGCCGCCACCGGCGATCGCCTGCTGATCGAACGTGCCCGAGCCGGTGAACGTGGCCACGCGCACGGTGTAGCGGCCAGGGCAGTCAAGCAGGCTGTGGGTGACGTCGGCGTTCATCTCCAGCACGAAATCATCCACTTGAGCGCGGGTGAAGAAATCCTCGGGGAGAAGCGGATTGGGAATCACGAAGGCCATGTGCATCGGCCCCTTCGTGGTTTTCTTGTCGAGCCCGACCATCTTGCGGAAGTCGGAGAACGACTGACTCTTGCCGCTACCGCCGGTGAGCGACGTCGGGCTGAGCGACTTGATCTTGGCGAGCATCTTCTGGCCGCGGGGATCGTCGAACGACGCAAAGCTGCCGACGAGCACCGCCACCTCGACCACCTGTTCGGCCCGGGCATACCGCATTTTCTTCGGCGAGCCGTCGGGGTTGAAGCCGAGCCCCTGCTCCTCGCCGGTGTAGTCGAACGCTTTCTCATGCGTGAAGGCCTCGAGCTTGTGCGCGCCGCGGAGCTCCTGGACGAGCCGCTTGGCATCGTCTCGGGCGCCGGCGCCGCGGAAGGTCGTGGCGAGCACGAGCCACGGTCCATCTTTCTCCGACAGCGGATACATCGCCTGCGGGTCGAGAGACTGGGTGGTGAACCACGATGTCGGCAGCCAGTTGGATTGAGCGGCCGCGGGAAGTGGCGCCGCCGCGGCGACGAGACCGGCCGCGAGGGCAGCAAGCGTGGCGAAACGTCCTCCACACATGGCGTTGGGGTCCTTACCGGGGAGCAGGCGTCAGGGAGAACGGGACGGTAGCAGTGGCGGGAGGGCCGTGCCAGAGCGTTTGAGCGCTTGGGTGGGCGGCTGAAATTGGGCAAGATGGAGGGATGGCCGCCCCGCGATCACCTGTCTTTCGTGCCGCATCTGCCGTGTTGGTGGCTGCGTGGCTGGCATGCATGATCGTGCCGCCGGTGTGCCTTTTGCGTGCCCGGGATGGCTGGCTCGAGGCCCTGCGGCAGCCCGCGGTGCAGGAGGACTGGGACGAGTTTCGCCGCGACATGCGGGCCCAGTCCGGACGCGACGCCCCCGTGGCCGGACCGGTCAAACGGAAGGAGCCGCGAAGCCCCGAACCTCCCCTCCTCGTCTGGCTCCGCGACCACCTCGCACTGGCCATCGTGGCCTGGATGCTCTTCGGCAGCGTGCTCTTCGCGTTTCTGGGTGGTGCGATCCTCGGCCTACTTGCCCAGGATCAGCCGCGCCGTCGCGGCGACCACGAGAAACAGCACGCAGGTGATGGCGAGCACGCCCAGCAGTGACGACACGGCGACATTCTTTCCACGAGGAAGCCTTCAGGCCGCAATCGTAAACAGACCCGTTCGCGCGAACAAGCGGAACGAGGAACGCGGGGACGGACCTCTGGTCTGGCATCGCCATCCCTCTCCCCCCGTGGCGACGGACCTCCGGTCCGTCCTTGCCCTCCCTCTCTGAACGTGGCGACAGACCTCCGGTCTGTCGTTGCCCATGCGGCACCGCACCGGCTTTGGGGGCGACGGTTCTCTCCGATATGGGCTAGCCGCGGCGGCGAAAGATGTCTTCCGGAACGACATTCCGCGCCGTTCGCCCAACCTCGTCGAGCGTGCGCCGCTGGCCCGTCGTATGCCAGGGCGTCACGTCCGCGAGTTCGGGCATGATCTCCAGGATCTGCTCGATGAGCATGCCCACGATTTTGCCCACCGGCGTGCCAGCCGTGCGCTCGCGGATCGCGGCCGCCGTCTTCATGAGCTTCACCATCCGCGAACGCTCCAACACGGGCCCGGAAAGCTGTCCCTCGCCTTCGACGAGAAGCTCGGCCACGGGAACGTCGAGAACATCCTGCCAGCGGTGCAGGTCGGAGACACGCAGGTCGCAGTCGGCCTGCTCCTGGCGCCGCACGGCGAGCAGGGAAACACCGAGCCGCCGGGCCACGTTCCGCAGCGTCACGCCCTGCCGCCGCCGCACCTCGGCGATCCGGTGGTAGCGGGGCAACATGGCCCGGGAAAGGCCGCCGGGCCCGTCGTCCGCGGGGCGGATCGCCTCGGCGACGCAGTCGGCCTCGGCCCGGACGGCGTCGGAGTGCTCGGAGTCGGCGACGGCGAACGGATCGTGCAACGAGTCGTCGCCCTCCTCGAAATCGTCCTCGCAATCGTGCTGGTAGTCGACAGTCGCCATGGTCGTGGCCTCCGCACTCGCTGTTCGCGACATTCCTCGTCGCAGTGGCTTTCTCTACGCACGCTCCCTGAAGGACGTTCGCGCGGCCGCAAAAAATTTGGAGGCTCTTTTCAGGGGCCCGTTTCCCCCGCACACTCAACCCACCGAAGGGCCCTCAGAGACCGCACCCCAAACCCCCGCGCCATGCACGCCCCGCCGCTCACCTGCGATCTCGCCTGGGCCGATCTTGGAGCCCGGACACTGGTCACCGCCCGCGGGCCGGATGCCGGTCGATTCGTGGAGGGCTTCACCACGGCGTCGGTCGCCGGGCTCGAGCCCGGCGAGGGCGCGGAGACTTTTTTCACCGACGCCCGGGGCTGGGTGCTCGCGCTGGCGACGGCACTGCGGGTGGACGAAGGGCTGCTGCTCGACGCCGCCCCGGGCCTCGGGCCGAGACTCCGCGAGCACCTCGAGCACTACCACATCCGTGAGCGGGTGGAACTCGTCGACCTTTCCGCCGACCATGCGGCGGTGCTCGTGACGGGCAGCGAAGCCCGCGAGTGGCTCACCACGCAGGCCGCAACGCCCCCCGCGCGGCTGCATCACCACGCCGTGGCCATTCTCGGCGGCGTGCCGGTGCGCATCGCGCACCTCGACCTCTGGACCGGCTGCGATTGGCTCGTGCAGTGCACGGCTGCCGATCACGCCCGGCTCGGCGCATGGCTTGGCACGGAGATCGGCCCGGCTGCCGAGCAGAGCGCCGTGGAGGCGGCGCGGATCATCCGCGGGACGCCGCATCCCGCCGATATCCGCGAGAAGACGCTGCCCCAGGAACTCGGCCGCGATGCCCGCGCCATCTCCTTTACGAAGGGCTGCTACCTCGGGCAGGAGACCGTGGCCCGCCTCGACGCCCTGGGGCACGTGAATCGCCGGCTGGCTGTCGTGGTGGTGGCGGGCGAGGTGCGGCCCGCCACCGAGGTGCGTTGTAGCGGCGAGCCTTGCGGACTCCTCACCTCGGCCGCGCCCGCGCCGCATCTGGGAGGCACGGTGGCCCTGGGGCTCCTCTCCACGAAACTCCCCGCCGGTGTCGCGCTCACCGTCGACGGCATGACGGCCCGATCACTGCAGGAGGTTTCGTGAGCGAGCCACGCGGCACGGTGTTGCTGACCACGAAGCGGTTTTCGGTGGTGCAGCTCGACGAGCCGTGCACCGACGGGAGTGTGCGCCACCGCGAGGTGGCCATGCATCCGGGAAGCGTCGTCGTCGTGCCCCTCGTGGGGCCCGATCGCGTGTGCCTCATCGAGGTGGTGCGCGTGGCGGTGGGCGAAACGCTGGTGGAGCTGCCGGCCGGCACGCTCGATCGCGTCGAGCCGCTCGAGGAGGCGGCCCGACGCGAGCTTGCCGAGGAGACCGGCTACCGCGCGGGGCGGGTGACCGCGGCGGGCAGCTTCTGGATGTCGCCGGGCATCCTCCATGAGAGGATGCACCTGTTCATCGCCGAGGAACTGCAGGCCGGTCCGCAGGCGCTCGAGCCCGGCGAGCGGATCGTTCCCCGCGTGGTGCCCTGGGAGGAGGCGATCGCGATGTGCCTCGACGGCCGCATCCATGATGCCAAGACGATCGCGGCCCTGCTGCTCGTTAATGCGCGGCGGCCGTGCCAGACGGCGAATGGGCCGGCCGGCGATCGAGCAGAAACAGTAGGCCCCCGATGAGGCCGTTGAACAGCGAACCGAGAAACCACACGAGCGCGATGGCCACGGCCTGCTCCGCGGGAATAGCGTGAGGCGCCAGCAGCATCGCCATGCCCCCCTCGCGAACCCCGGCCCCGTTGATGGTGATCGGCACCACCATCGCCAGCATCAAAGCCGGCACCACCACGAACCACACTGACAGAGGCAGGGCCACGCCCAGGCCGCGGGCGATGAGCGACACCGACACCACGTTGCCGACCTGGATGAAGAGGCTCCACATCAGGGCGTGCGTCATGAGCGCGGGCTTGGCCTGGTAGGGGAGGAGCTGGGAGATGAAATGCCGGGCCGGATGGGGCGCCGGGATGATCGCCATCAGCCGGTCGAGCGACCCGACGCCAAGACGAAACATCGCGATGGCCGCGGCCAGCAGCCCCATGCCGGCGCCGACGGTCGCCCAGGTTCCCAGCGACCATTTCGCCGAGATCAAGGCGGCACCGAAGAGCACGCCCAGCGCCGTCAGTCCGGCGAGCCGATCGGCCAGCACGGTGCAGCCAGCGAGGATCCGCCGCGACGTGGAATCGGCGAGCCGGATGGCCTTCACGACGTCGCCACCGATCGATGATGGGAGGCAGAGGCTGAAGAACGATCCCTCGAAAAACCGCCACACGAACAGGCCCAGGGAATACGTGAAGCCGATCGGGCGGGCCAGCAACGCCCAGCGGATCCCCGCAATCACCTGCCCGATCAGCCCCAGCGCCACCCCGGCGAGGCTCCACCGCCAATCGACCTTCTTCAGTGCGGCCAGCAAGGCGTGGAGGTCGACGCTTCGGAGGATCACGACGGCCAGCCCGATCGTGATGCCCAGCCGCAGGACCGTGGTGAGCCAAGGGGGCACGCGCAGCGGCCGGCGGTCGGCGGCGGGGGCGACGGCTGGGACGTGGATGGTCTCCGACATCTCGTTTACCCTACTAGAGAGCTCCGGACTGCGACAGGCGAATTCCCCGTGATGCACTGGTTCGATTCCGTGGCGGTGACCGGCGTGGCATTCGTGATTGGCACGCTGCTCGGCAGTTTCCTGAACGTCGTGATCCACCGGGTGCCGAGGGGGGAGACCGTGGTGTTCGGCGGATCTCACTGCCCACGGTGCCGGGCTCCCGTCAGGCCGCGGGACAACGTCCCCATCATCGGGTGGCTCATGCTCCGCGGCCGTTGCCGCGATTGTGGCGAGCCGATTTCCTCGCGCTATCCCCTCGTCGAGGCGGGGTGTGGCGTGGTCGCCGCCGCGGTCGCCGTCGCAGTGCTTGCCTGCGCGGTATGATTTTAGATGGCGGCGGGCAGGACTGAGACCCTCCTCCCTCTTCGCCCTAACACATGCCCGCTCCAGCCACCGCCGCCGTCGAACCCGGGCTCATCGAGGCAACGCGGGACAAGCTGCGTAGCCTGCTCGAGGATCTGCGGAAACCGGACCAGCGCGGCCCGTTGGTCCTCATTGCCGCCCTCGCGGGCATGCTCGCCTACAGCTACTGGCCGGGTCTGCTCAACGCCCAGGCGAGCTGGAGCAACCCGCAGTATTCGCACGGCTGGATCGTGCCGCTGTTTTCGGCAGGGCTTTTGTTTTGGTGGCGGAGGCCGGTGGGCACCGTCACGCTCTCGGCCCGGCTCGCAGGGCTGGCGTTGCTCATCGCCAGCTTCGCTCTCCGCCTGTTCGCCGCCAGGTATCGAATCGTCACGATCGACATGTACACGTTCGTGCCCGCCCTGCTCGGTGTGTTCCTGATGGCTGGGGGTTGGGGAATGTTTCGCTGGGCCTGGGCACCGGTGGCCTTCCTGATCTTCATGTATCCCCTCCCGGACGAGGCCACCCGCTACCTCCTCGGTCCGCTGCAGACGCTCGCCACGATCGTCAGCACCTACGCGCTGCAGACGCTCGGCCTCGACGCCTACCGCGAGGGCAACCAGATCGTCCTCGGGGAGATGCATTTGGGCGTCGTCGACGCCTGCAGCGGCCTGCGGATGCTCACGATTTTCATCGCCCTTTCGGTGGCCCTCGTGCTCCTCGGCGAGCGGGATTGGTGGGAAAACCTCGCGATTCTCGCCAGTGCGATCCCGATCGCACTGATCGTCAACGCGGTGCGTATTACGGTCACGGGAGTGATGTACACCGTGAATGCCGAAATCGCCGAGAAAATCTTCCACGATTGGGCGGGCTATTTCATGATGCCGATGGCCCTCGGCATGCTGTTCGTGGTGCAGTCCATTCTCAGCGCGGTCGTGGTCACCGAGGAGCACGCTCCGGTGGCCCTGGGCGTGCGGCTCGGAGCCGGAAAAGAGCCGGCAAAGCCGGCACAACCGCTGCCTTCCGTGCCGCCGGCCAAGCGGCTCGCGGCGCAGCCGACCAAGGGAGGCTCGCCTGTTTCCGCCGCCAGCCGGATGGAAGGGCCGGAAACCACCAGAAAAATGGGGCAATGAGGCGATTTGTGCCATTTTCATGGCGTAGAATCGAGGTGCCGGAATTCCGGGTGACGGATTGACGGCATGTGAACCAATGGTTGAAGGAAGCGATACCAGCGACACGGCGACGGTCGGCCCGACGGTCGGCACGCTGACGGTGCGCGACGCCGATCTGGTGCCCGTGCAGCCGCATGTGCCGCCGACGGCATTCGGCGGTGGTGATCCCCTGGCCGCCGGCATCGACTTCAAGCGGGTGTGGCACGCTTTTCGGCGGCGGTGGATGCTGGCGATTCTCCTGGGGATTCTGCTGGCTGGGGCGGCTGCGGTGCCGACCTGGCTCTTCCTCCCACGTGGCTACGAGGCGGTGGCGTGGCTCAGCATCAGCGACAAGTCGGGAATGCTCAGCAACCGTGCCGTCGACAGGACCGGGTATGAGTCGTTCCGCAAGACGCAGGTGCAGCTGATCAAAAGCCCCTTCGTGCTCAAGGCGGCCCTGCGGCAGCCGGGCATCTCGGAACTGCGCTCGATCCGCGAGCAGGAGGACCCCGACAGTTGGATGGCCCGCTCCATCCAGGTCACGGTGCCGGCGGAATCGGAAGTGATCCAGGTGCGGTTGCGCGGTGAGCACGCGGCCGACGTGACAAAGATCGTCAACGCGGTCGCCGACGCCTACCTCCAGGACTTCGGATCAAAGGACAAGATCGAGCGTCTCGGCCGCCGCAACACGCTGGAAAAGAAGTACAAGGAAAACATGGCGGAATTGCTGCAGAAGCATAAGACGTTGAATGATCTCGCCCGCACGCTCGGCACCCGCGACAGCTCGCAGGCGATGCTTCAGCGGAGCCTCCTCCTCGACCATCTGGGAACGCTGCAGACCAAGCGGTCGCAGTTGGAGCGGGATATTGCGGCGATCGACGCGGAGCTGGCCGTGGTAGAGGCCAAGGCGAAGGGGGAACTGTCGGCGAACGATTCCGTCTCGGAGGAGCTTGTCAGCGCGGCGATCTACCGGGATCCCGGGGTAGCCGAGCTGAACGAACGGCTGGCGGCCCTGGATGAGCAGATCACCTACCAGCGGCAGCGGAGTGCTCGCGGCTCCAGCGAGCCGGCAGTGCGGCGGATGCGGGAGCAACGGGCTGCGCTCGCCAAGCAGATCGAGGAACGGATGGACCAGGTGAAGCCGCTGATCATCGCCCAGCTGACGGTGGACGGGGCCTCGCGGCGGCAGGGACAGCCCGTGGACAGCCCGGCGCTCCTGCGGATCCGCAGGCAGTTGCTCGTTCAGGCGATCGATCAGGCGACGAGGGAATACGACAAGATCGCCAAGGAAGTCGCCGATCTCGGCCAGGCCGACGCCGACATCGAGGCCCGCAAGGCGGAGATCGAGCAACTCGACAGGGTGACGCGGGAGATCGGCGCAGAGCTCGAATCGTCTGACATCAACCTCCAGGCGCCCGACCGGGTCACGCTCCTGGCGAAAGCCGAGGTGCCGGAGAACAATGACCAGTTTTTCCGGAGGATGGTCACCGTGCTGGCCGGCCTCGCCGGCCTCGCGTCGGGCATTGGCTTGGTGGTGCTCGGGGAGTATCTCCGCGATCGGCTGAGCACCAGTGACGAGGTGCCGCAGCGGCTTGGCGTGCGGATGCTCGGCACGCTGCCGCGGGTGTCGCGGGCGAGGCGAAAAGCCAACCACGGCTTGGTGGCCGAGTGCGTTGACGGCGTGCGCACCCTCGTCATGCAGGCCGGCCGCGAGGCCCCGAGGGTGATCCTCGTGACGAGCGCGGTCGAGCACGAGGGCAAGACTACGTTTGCCGCCCAGTTGGCGGCCAGCCTGGCCCGCGCCGACAAGCGCACGCTGATCATCGACGGCGATCTCCGCCATCCCAACACGCACGTGGCTCTGGATCTCGACCTGGGCACCGGCTTCCCGGAGGTGCTGCGCGGTGAACTGGCCCCCGACGAGGCGGTGCGGCCGACGACCGTGGAGGGCCTGTTCGCCGTTACCGGCGGATCCTGCGACTACACCGCCATCACCGCGCTCAGCCGACCCGACCTGGCCCGCACGATCAAGCACTTCCGCGAATCGTTCGACCAGATCGTCATCGATGCCGGACCGACGCTGGCGTTTTCCGACGCCCTGCTACTCGGCCAGCAGAGCGACGTGGCGATCGTGGTGACGATGCGGGACGTGAGCCGCGTGCCGCTCGTCAGCGCGGCCATTGACCGGCTGCGGTCCGTCGGGGTGCGGGTGCTCGGCACGGTGGTCAACGGTGTGGCGGATGCGTCGCCGCGACGGCTCTACGCATCACCGCTCCCGGCGTGAGGCGGCCATGAAATCAGCCTTTCTGCCCGTCGCCGCGGCTTGCCTCTTGGTGGTTGGCACGACGATCGTGCAGGGGTGGTGGACGGATCGCTGGACCAACCGCAACGTGGCCGAGGAGTTGCGGCAGAGTGCTGCCCTGCTCGAAGAGCGATTTCCCAAGGAATTCGGCGGCTGGGAATTTGTCCAGGAACTGCCGACGGACATGTCACAGTTGGAGCGCGCCGGGGCCGTGGGGCACGTGTCGCGGCTGTACCGCGACACGGAGACCAACGTGAAGGTGTCGGCATTCGTGGTCTGCGCCACGCCGCATGATGCCTCGGGGCACACGCCGGACCGCTGCTACCCCGGCGCCGGCTTCGAGATCGCCGAAGCGGAGCACCGTCAGAGCCTCACCCTGAGCGACGGCCGCAAGGCGGAGGCGTTCACTGGCACCTTCCGCAAGACCGGCCAGACGCTTCGCGTGTACTGGACCTACGGCGGCGATGGCGCGTGGATCGCCCCGCAGATCGCCCGCATCGAACTGGCGGGCCGGGGTGCCGTGTACAAGCTTTACGCCATCATCGACGAGACGTCGATGAAAGACGGGCAGGCCCAGGCGATCTGCACCGATTTCCTCGCGGCGGCGCTGCCGGAGATCGACCGCTTGGTCGGCTTCCAGAATCCCGGGGCAGAACGGGGGGCGACGGTCGAGGCCAGCGCCAGCCGCTGACTTTTTTCGGGCCCAGCGGGTATCTTTTCGCTGCCGGTCCGGCGTCGGAGCGGCCATCTTTACACGGAGGTTGCCTCGACCATGTCTTTGAAACGTGCCTTCATCACCGGCATCACCGGCCAGGATGGCTCCTACCTCGCCGAGTTTCTCCTCGACAAGGGTTACGAGGTTCATGGTCTGGTGCGCCGATCGAGCACGTTTGGCACCCAGCGGATCGAACACCTCTATCGCGACATCCACGAGGTCGACCGGCCGCTGGTTCTCCACCACGGCGACATGGCCGACGGCAACGGTTTGGCCCGGCTGATCCGCGAGATCCGGCCGACAGAGGTCTACAACCTTGCCGCCCAGAGCCACGTCCGCGTGAGCTTCGACCAGCCGACCTACACCGCCGACGTGACGGCCGTCGGAACGCTGCGGCTCCTGGAGGCGATCCGGGATCTCCAGGACACCATCGGCACGGAGATCCGCTTCTACCAGGCGTCGAGTTCGGAGATGTATGGCAAGGTGGTGGAAACGCCGCAGTCGGAGACGACGCCCTTCTATCCACGGTCGCCCTACGGCGTGGCGAAGCTTTACGCCCATTGGATCACGGTCAACTATCGGGAGAGCTACGGGTTGCACGGATCGTGCGGGATCCTCTTCAACCACGAGAGCCCGCGGCGTGGCGAGACGTTCGTCACCCGCAAGATCACGCGGGCGGCGACGCGGATCAAGCTCGGGCTGCAGAAGAAGCTCTACCTCGGCAACCTCGACGCCAAGCGAGACTGGGGATTCGCGGGCGACTACGTGGAGGCGATGTGGATGATGCTCCAGCAGGACACGCCCGATGACTACGTGATCTCTACCGACGAGACGCATTCGGTGCGCGAGTTCTGCGAGAAGGTGTTCGGCCGCCTCGACCTCGATTACCGTGACTTTGTGGAGATCGATTCGCGGTACTTCCGCCCGGCCGAAGTCGACCTGCTCCTGGGGACATCGCAGAAGGCCCGACAGAAACTGGGCTGGCAGCCGCGGGTGTCGTTCGATGGCCTCATCGATCTGATGGTCGACGCCGACATGGATTTGGCCCGCAAGGAGCAGGTGCTCCTCGCCGCCGGCCACGACGCCCTCTTGCCGAACCGCTGACACACTCTCCGATGGCCAAGATGGACCTGCGCGACAAGCGGATCGTGGTGACCGGGGGGGCCGGATTTCTAGGGAAATCCGTCTGCGCCGTGCTCCGGGGCCGAGGTGTGCCCGCCGACCGGATCGTCGTGCCCCGGCGGCGCGACTACGACCTCACGATCGAGTCGCACGTTGAGCAGCTCTATGCCGATGCCCGTCCCGACGTGGTGATCCACTTGGCGGCAGAGGTCGGGGGCATCGGGGCCAACATGGCCCAGCCAGGCCGGTTCTTCTACGCCAACATGGCGATGGGGCTGCACCTGGTGGAGCATGCCCGGCGTGCGGGGCTAAAGAAATTCGTCCACACGGGCACGGTGTGCGCCTATCCCAAGCATTGCCCGACCCCCTTTCGCGAGGACGATCTCTGGAACGGTTATCCGGAAGAGACCAACGCGCCGTACGGGGTGGCGAAGAAGGCGCTGTTCGTAATGCTCGACGGCTATCGCCGGCAGTACGGGCTGGAGAGCTCCGTAGTGGTGCCCGTGAACCTCTACGGGCCCGGGGACAACTTCGATCCGGCGACGAGCCACGTGATTCCGGCGCTGATTCGCAAGTGCGAAGAGGCGCGGCGGGCTGGCGCGGGTCAGATCGAGTGCTGGGGAACCGGGGTCGCGACGCGGGAATTTCTCTACGTCGATGACGCTGCTGAGGGCATCGTGCGGGCCACTGAGGAGATGCGGGATCCGGTGCCGATCAACCTTGGTGGCGGCGTGGAGGTCGCGATCCGCGACCTGGTCGCCAGGATTGCCGCGGCCTGCGGCTTCTCGGGTGACATCGTCTGGGATGCGTCCAAGCCCGATGGCCAGCCGCGGCGAACGCTCGACATCTCCCGGGCGAAGCAGCTGCTGGGCTGGGAGCCGCGACAGGATTTCGATGCGGGCCTCTCGGCCACGGTCGCCTGGTGGCGTGCGCAGCAGTAAGGCGGGCCGCAGAGGTCGACGCGCGTGAGGCTCGCGCACCATCCGGAGGCTTCACTCCGGCTCGAGTGCCCCGTGACCGAGGATGAATTTTCGCGTCCCTGCCGGGCCGTCGAAGATCACGGTGCCCACGGACCGTGGTCCCGTCCCGCTGATGCTCGCCAGCGTGCCGGCGCCATAGTCGGCATGCCGCACCCGTTGGCCCGCGGCGAGCCGCTGCCGTGGGGCACTGCGGCCCGCGAGCCTCTCGGCCAGCTCAGCGGCCGACCGCAACGGTGTCAACGCGCGTTGCGCGGGCGGGCGGGGCGGAGCCGCACCCGCCCCGTCGAACTCGATCACGAGACCGTCGTCGCGCGGCTGCGCGGCGCCGCGTGACGACGTGGCAGCCTGCGAGAAGTCGTCGTATGCGGCGTGGGCGATGTCTTCATCAGTGAACGCCGGAGCCGCCGCCAGCGGCCGGCCGTCGGCGGGGGCTTCCGGCCCCATGACCACCGTTTCGCTGCCGGCCATTTCCATGAGGAACAGGCTGGGTGCGGCGATGCGGCGTGTGCCGCGGAAGTCGCGGAGCCTCGCGCAGCTGGCGTGCACCTCCTCACGGCCGCGCGTGATTCCCACGAACACGAGCCGCCGCTCCTCCTCGAGCTGGTCGGGATGGTCGAGGCTGCGCTCGTGGGGGAGGATTCCGTCTTCCATCGCGAACAGGTAGACGACGGGAAACTCCAGGCCCTTGGCCGCGTGGAAGGTCATCAGCGAAACCCGCTGCCCCTCCGCATCCCAGCCGTCGGTGTCGGCGACGAGGGCTGTCGTCTCCAGGAACGCCCCGAGGGCGTCGTCGGCGTCGGCCGCGGGCAGGAACGTGGCGTCGAACTCGCGGGAGGCGGTGAGCAACTCCTCCACGTTGGCGAGGCGGTCTTCACTGCCATCGGTTTCCACCGCCTCCTCCGTCAGCATCCGGCGGTAGCCGGTGCGGTCGAGCACCGCCTCGATGAGCGGAGTCACCCGGTCGGCCGATTCCGCCGCCAGCGCGGCGAGCTCGCGATGCAGCGCGGCAAACCGCACCAGGGCCTGGCCCCCCCGCTTGGAGACGCCCGGCACGTCGGCGGCCCGGGCGGCCGCATCGAGCCGGCTCATCCGCCGGTCCTCTGCCCACGCCCCGAGGCGGTCGAGGGACTGCCTGCCGATGCCTCGCGGTGGCACGTTGACGACGCGGAGCAGGGCCTCGTCATCGCGAGGATTCTTCAGCAGCCGCAGCCAGGCCACCACGTCGCGGATCTCGCGCCGCCTGAAGAACTCCAGCCCGCGCACGAGCTGATACGGCACACCACGGCTCCGCAGCGTGACTTCGAGAGCCCGTGAAAGGGCGTTCGTGCGGAAGAGAATCGCGAAGTCCCGCGGCGCCCGTGCGCCGGTGGCGATCGCGTGGGCGATTTCGTCGGCGATCCGCCCGGCTTCGTCGTGGCTCGTCGAGTCGAGCACGATCCGCACCGGGCTGCCGGGGCCGGCCTCCGTGACGAGCCGCTTGGGCTTCCGTCGCGAGTTGTGGGCGATGAGGCGATCGGCCGTGCCGAGGATGTTGGCGGTGCTCCGGTAGTTCTGCTCCAGTTTCACGACGGTCGCCGCGGGATAATCCCGCTCGAATTCGAGGATGTTGCGGATGCTCGCACCGCGCCAGCCGTAAATGGCCTGGTCGGGGTCGCCGGTGACGGCCAGATTCGGGTGGTCGATGGAGAGGCCGCGGATGATGCAATACTGCACGGGATTCGTGTCTTGGTATTCATCGACGAGGATCCAGCGGTGCCGGGCATCGAGGATGGCCCGCAGATCAGGGTTGTCGACCAGCAGCCGGGCCACGTGGACGAGCAAGTCGTCGAAGTCGACGGCATTCGACCGCAGCAGCATTTCCTGGTAGATCGGCCAGAGCTTCTTGGCGACCTCGTCGACGGGCCTCCCGCGCCGGGGGTCGAAGGTTTCGGGTGTGACGAGGTCGTTCTTGGCACGGCTGATCACCGCCGCGACGCGGTCGATGGGGGTGTGGCTGAGTGCGAGGTCGAGCCGCTTCGCAGCCCGCTTGAGCACCGACGCCGCCTCGTCGGGATCGAGGATCGAGTAGTCGCTCGTCAGACCCACGAAGCCGGCGTGGCGGCGCAGCAGACGGGCGGCGAAGCGGTGGAACGTGCCCATCTCTACGGGCTGTGGACCGATGAGTTCTGCGACGCGGCGCCGCATCTCGTCGGCCGCCTTGTTGGTGAACGACAAGGCGACGATGTGGTGCGCCGGCACGCCCGCTGAGATCAGGTGGGCGATGCGGTGGGTCACCACGCGGGTCTTGCCGCTGCCCGGCCCGGCGAGCACGAGAAGCGGACCTTCCACGTGCGTGGCGGCTTCCCGCTGGGCAGGGTTGAGCGAATCGAGAGCGAGTGAGGGCACGGCGACGGCGGCTGGTGGAGGTCGGCGAATGTGGGGAAGCGGGCGAATCGCGACGGCGCAGGACACCCGCGGCCGGCCGCGGTAGGCGAAAATTCGCTCCTTCGAGTATATTCCCGAGGTGGCGCGACGGTGGACGCGGAGGTTCGCCGTGGCTCGTTGCGTATTCGGGCAGCGCCGCACACACCCATTCATTCGACAGCCTGGGAGGGACCCCATGCCGCGTATTCCCTACAAGAACCTGACGCAGACCGACGAACTGGCCGAAAAGCTCGAGATGAGCACCGCCGAAATCGGTCTCACGGTGCGGACGACCAATTGCCTCGAGGAAAAGGGCATTTTTACGGTCCACGACCTCCTCAACTGCACGCGGGCCGACCTCCTCTCGATTTCCAATTTTGGCGAGAAGACACTGGAGGAAGTGTTCAAGGCGCTGGAGAAGATCGGTTTTTTCCGTGCCGATCGCACCGCCGACCTGGCCGAGAAGTCGCCGGAGCCCGTGAGTCAGGCATCCTGACTCTCGGGCAGCGACTCTGCCTTGCGGTCGGCCGATGGGTACGGACCGGGAGGATGGAGTGAGGCTGCCGCGGTTCTTCGCCAAAAAGCGGGGTAACAGGCGCACCGGTTCCCAGGCCTGGGGGTCCGTGGGGGAAGGTGCGTTCTACGGCGCGCTGCTCGTGGCGGGTCTCGCCTTCGGCGGCCTGATGCTCGCGGGGATCGCCGTGCCAGAGTGGCGGATGAACCACGACTTCATCGAGACCCGGGGCACGGTGGTCGCCACGGGGCTCATGCGGGGGCGTTTCGAAGACCCGCCGGGTTCGGTGCACACGACTTGGAGCCCGTGTGCGAAGGTCCGCTATTCGGCCAATGGCAGTGACCGCGTGGCATGGAGCCGCCCGGCGGCGACTTCCGCCACCGCCGATCGGGCGGCGGCGGTCGCGGCTTCCTCGCGTCGTGCCATCGGCGCCGAGGTGGCCTGCTGGTTCGATCCGCAGGAGCCGGGCACGGTCGTTCTCGAACGCGGCTACAACTGGTGGATGTGGCTGCTCACGCTCCTGCTGCCGGGGGCGCTGGTGGCCTTCGGTGGCGCGGGTCTGGTGCGGTCGGTGCGCTCCCTGGGAAAGTCGCAGGAGCATCGGGCGGCGGCGATCGGCCTGCCGGCATGGCTGGCGCCGACGCACCGCGGCATGCCCGACTCGCCGGGCCTTCCCACTGTTCCGCCCTGCGAAAACCACACGAATTCTCCCGGCACCATCTTGCGCTACCGCATGCCGATCGAGAGCCCGGAGAATTGGGCGCTGCTCGGTTTCGGGCTGTTTGCCCTGCTGTGGAATGCGGTGCTGATCGTGCTCGCCATTGGTGTCGGCCCCGACCTGATGGGGGGCTGGATCGACTGGCTGCTGCTGATCCTGCTCGTGCCGTTCGTGGGCGTCGGCATCGGTGGCGTGCTCCTGTTCGTCCGCATGCTCGTGCGCGCCACGGCCGTCGGCCCCACGCAAGTTGAGATTTCGGACCACCCGCTCCACCCTGGAGGGAATTACGACATCCTCGTTGCCCAAGGGGGCACGGGGATGTTTCGCCGTCTGGAAGTGGTGATCGAGGTGGAGGAACAGGCGACTTTCCGGCAGGGCACCGACACACGCACCGAACGGGTGGTGGTGTGGCGCCAGCCGGTGAAGGCCTGGCGCGATGTCGAGCTTTCGCCGGGAGCCAGGTTCGAATCGCAAGCCACGCTGCAGATTCCATACGACGTGATGCATTCCTTCCACGCGGAACACAACATCGTCAGCTGGCGATTCGTCGTGAGCGGAGAGCCGGCGCGGTGGCCGGGATTTCGTCGTGTCTTCCCGGTCGTGGTCGTGCCCGCCTCCGTGCCGGCCGCGGCGGCCCCGCGGCGGATGGCTGCGGAGGCAGTGCCATGACGCGCAGTCCCGAGACCGCCCGCGGCACGCCACGTGTCACAGCCACGTTCGGCCACGCCGACCGGCGGTATCAACCGCACGACTCACTGGCTGTAAAGTATTCGATCGCCGGCATCGAAAATGAGCAAGTCCGGGCGATCGAGCACTCGGTGCTGTGGTACACGGAGGGCAAGGGGGAGGAAGACCTCGGCATCCATCTCTTTCAGCGGATCACCGACCAGGCCTTGCTGCCCCCCGCGGCCGTCACCGGCTCCTTCAGCACGCAGTTGCCCGCGAGCCCCCTCTCCTACGAGGGTGTGATCGTGAAGGTGCGGTGGTGCGTCCGGGTACGGCTCTTCTTTCAGGGCGGCCGCGATTTCGTCACCGAGCACGAGTTCGACATGGGCTGCCTGCCTCCGGCGCGGCCCGTCGCCGGCGCGGCCCGCCAGGAGGAGCCCACCCCGTGATCGGCAGCAATCCCTTCGCCACGCGTTTCACGCGACCGGGCCTGCTGCCGGCACTCGATGCCGCAGGCCGGCCACTCGGCATGGCCGGGCTCGTTCGCAGGCTTGCCCGCTGCCGGCAGGCCGCGATCGTGGGCCCACACGGCAGCGGGAAGTCGACCGTGCTCGCCCATCTCTTGGCGGAACTGCGGCGGCAGGGCGTGGTCGTGCGGTGGATGCGGCTGCGGTCGTTCCGCGATCTGCCGACGCTTCTCGTGGCCATGGCATCGTCTGGCCAGGAGACCACCCTGGGAGTCGACAGTTGGGAATGCCTGGGGCCCATGGCTGGCTGGCTGGTGCGGGGCCTGGCACTGGTTCGGGGTTGTCGCCTGGTGGTCACCAGCCACCGTGCCGGGGCGTTTCCCGTGCTCGTCGAATGCCGCCCGTCGCCGGCCGTGCTCGAGTCGTTGGTGTGCCGCTTGCCCGCTGCGGACGGGTGGCTCGGAAGGATCATCCAGTCCGCCGATTTGGAAAGCGCATTCGCACTGCATGGAGGCGATATCCGCGAGGCACTGTTCGATCTCTACGACCGTTTCGAGGCCCGGCGGCCTCGCCGCTCCCGGTCCGGATATGCCGGTCGTGACCGTCGATCCGAATGTGCCGTGAGTGAAACGGGAATTCATGAAAGCGACGATGATTTTTTCCAGGCGTGCATGCAGGTGCGCAACCTAGGCTAGGGATGACGTGGATTCCGCCGGAAAACGGCGGGCCACCACCCCAAGTCGAGGAGTGTGCGATGGTGACGCGACGTGCGAAGGTCGCCGTGCTGGTAGCCGGTGTCGTGGCGAGCATGGCGGCCAGCGACTGTCTGGCGCAGTGCTGCCTGGAGGGCTTGTTTGCAGGCTGCGGGTCGTGTTTCCGCAAGGCCCCTCCCGCCTATGCGGTCGCCCCCGTCATGGCGCCGATTGCCGCACCGATTGCCGCACCGCCCCCGCCGGTCATGGTGCCCGTGCAGCAGGTGAGCTACGTGCCGGAGACCACCTACCAGACCAAGTATGAATGCGTGCCCGTCACCTCCTACAAGCCGACGTGCGAAATCGATCCCTGCACCGGCTGTGCCCGCGAATGCATGGAGCAGGTGGTGAATTACCAGCAGCGGCCCGTGAGCGTGCCGGTGACGCAGTACCGCGCTGTCTACTCGACGAAGTACGTGCAAATGCAGCCCGGCTACCAAGCCCAGGGAGCGTATCCGGCGGCGGCCTCGCCGCCGCCGGCCTTCACCGCGCCCCCCGCCGCCAGCCCGTTTGCGGCCCCCGTCCAAACCGCCCCCCCGCAAGGCTGGATTCCCGCCGGGTCGGACGCGCAGCAGTTGGCTCCGGGGCCGTCGGCGTTCTCCGCGCCCGCTCTGCCGCCGGTCGCCGCGCCGCAGTCGACCTTCCAGCAGCAGATCGTGCCGCAGAGTGGCATGGTCACGAGCCCTGTGCCGTCCCAACCGCCATTGCAGCCCACCTCCCCGCCGGCGCTCTCCCCCGCGCCCTCGCTGAAGCCCATTCCAGAGATGCCGCGGGTCGCGCCGCGGAACGCCCAGCCGGAGGCGGGCAAGGCGGCCACCGGAACCGCTGGCGAGCCTCCGGCAAGCCAGCCGGCCGGCCCAGCCGCCTCGTCATCGCTCACACCCATTCAGCCGTGGGCCGTGCCTGCCGCCACCCCGGGCGGGGCGGGCGTGGGCATGCCCGTGATGCCCGGTCCGGGGCCCGGACCGGCGACGGGGGCATTCCCCAAGCTTCTCGAGCCCACCGGCCACACCACGCACTATCAGCCGCCGGCGGCCGCGCCCGCGCAGTGGCAGTCGGCCGTTGCTCCGCAGACCATCTGGCAGCCGTCGGTTCCCGTCTCACCGGGCGCGGCGTATGCTGCGGGCCATCGCGCGGGCGGCTACCCAACGGCCGCCCTGCCGATCCGGTCGCAGCAGTGACGGGCCGCGGCCGGCGATTCTCACGCCGTCCGTTTCGCCGTGACCAATAGCGACATCGCCGCCGCCTTCGACCACGTGGCCGACCTCCTCGAATACGAGGGGAGCAACACGTTTCGCGTGCGGGCCTACCGCAACGCCGCCCGCACCATCCACGCGATGGTCGAATCCTTGGCGGCCGTCCGCGCCGACCCCGCCAGGTCGCTTACCGACCTCGACGGAATCGGCGTTGACCTGGCCGGCAAGATCGAGACGCTCCTCGACACCGGTCGCCTCCCGTTGCTGGAGGAACTGCAGAAGAAGATTCCGGCGGCGGTCTTCGAGCTGATGAGGGTGCCCGGGCTCGGCCCCAAGAAAGTGAAGGCGCTCATCGATGAACTGGCTGTGGACTCGCTCGACGCGCTGGAGGAGGCCTGCCAGGAGGGTCGCGTGCAAAACGTCAAGGGTTTCGGGGCCAAGACGGAGGCCGCGATTCTCGAGAACATCGCCTTCGCCAAAAGCCCCGAGCACGCCCGGCTGCTGTGGGCCGAGGCTGATGCGATCGTGCAGGAACTGCTCGGCTGGATGCGAACCTGTTCCGCGGTGCGGCAGGCGGAAGGAGCGGGTAGCTGGCGGCGGGGCCGGGAGACGGTCGGCGACATCGACATCGTCGTCGACAGCGATGCCCCCGCCACCGTCATGGATCACTTGCAGGGCTGGAAGGAGTGCGGCGACGTGCTCCTCCGCGGTGACACCAAGACGAGCATCCGCGGCCCACAGGGAGTGCAGATCGATCTGCGGGTCGTCGAGCAGGGTTCCTTCGGGGCGGCGTGGCAATATTTCACGGGGTCGAAAGACCACAACGTGCGGCTTCGGGCCCGGGCCCGCGACCACGGCCTCACGGTCAACGAATACGGTGTGTTCAAACTCGTCACCGGCGCGGATCCCGACGGGAAACCGACGAAGGGCAGGTCCGTGGGCGGCCGCACGGAGACCGATGTCTACGAGGCCGTCGGCCTGCAGTGGATTCCACCGGAAATCCGTGAGGGGCACGACGAGATCAGCCGCGCCGAGCGCGGCGACCTGCCACGGCTCGTCTCCTTGGACGACATCCGCGGCGACCTCCACATGCACACCACAGCCACGGACGGCGAGAACACGCTCGGCGAGATGGTGCGGGCGGCGATCGCCCGCGGGCTTTCGTACATCGCCATCACCGACCATGGCCAGCGGGTGACGATGGCGCACGGGCTCGATCGCAAGCGGCTTCTGAAACAGTGGGGCGAGATCGACCGTCTCAACGATTCACTGGCCGAAGATGGGAAGCCACCGATCGTGGTGCTCAAGGGGATCGAGGTCGACATGCTGGAGAAGGGCGGCCTCGACCTGCCAGACGACGTCCTCGAGCAGGCCGACTGGGTGGTGGCAAGCCTCCATTATGGCCAAGGCCAGCCCCGTGAACGGATCACCCGGCGGATCGTCGAAGCCATCGAGAACCCGCACGTGACAGTGATCGGCCATCCCACCGGCCGACTGATCAACCGCCGCCCGGCCTACGATGTCGACATCGAAGCGGTCATCGGGGCTGCCGCCCGCACCGGCACATTCCTGGAGATTAACGCCAATCCTTGGCGGCTCGATCTCGACGACCACCATGCCCGCGCGGCGAAGCAGGCGGGCGTGAAACTCGTGATTTCCACCGACGCCCACTCCACCCGAGGCTTCGACGTGATGCGGTGCGGCGTGCTGCAGGCCAGACGGGCGGGCCTGGAAGCGGAAGACGTTGCCAACACCCGCACACTCGGGCAACTCAGAAAGCTGATGAAGAAGCCGGGCGGGCGGCACGCGCGGTGAACTCGCGCATCACTCTTGTCGAGGGCGCATCCGAGAGAACTGTCGCGATGACGTGGTGCACCAGGAGCCAGTGGGCCATTCCGTGGGCATGGACAGACCGGAGGTCCGTCCCCACGTAGGGAGAGAGGGCATGGACAGACCGGAGGTCCGTCCCCAAATGGTGAGAGACCCGGTGCGCCGCCGATGCTGGACGGGCGCTAGCGGGCGGGGGCTGTTGGCGACTTCACACACCGGAAACCGATGTGGTTGGTCGCGCTCGAGAAGTCGCCCTTTCCGCGGGTGCCGACGATGTAGCGGGCGCAGTAGGCTTCGGAGCAGAGATACGAGCCGCCGCGTTGCACGCGTTTGGGGATGCCCGGCTCCTGCGGGTCGAAACTGTCGGCGGGACCCACCGGGTTGCGGATTCCCTTCCGGGCAGCACGGACCTGGTCGGCGTAGGCATCGGGCCGATACCAGTCAGCGCACCATTCCCAGACGTTTCCCGACATGTCGTGGAGCCCGTACGCATTGGGCGGATAGGAGGCGACCGGAGCGATCCCGGCGAAGCCATCTTCCTGCGTGTTGACGATGGGAAAGCGGCCCTGCCAGGTATTGGCCATCCAGCGGCCCGCGGGCCGGAACTCGTCGCCCCATGGATACAGCGCCCTCTCCAAGCCGCCCCGGGCGGCCCTCTCCCACTCAGCCTCGGTCGGAAGCCGTTTGCCGGCCCACGTGGCGTAGGCCACGGCGTCGTCGTAGGCGACGTGTACCACAGGCTCCTCATCGCGGCCGTCGATCGAACTGCCGGGGCCGAGGGGCTGCCGCCAGTTCGTACCGGGCACGTAGCTCCACCAGCGCAGGTGGTTCTCGAGTGTGACCGGCTCCACGGGGGCCGCGAACACGATGGATCCGGCCACGAGGTTCTCCGGGGGAGCCCCCGGAAAATCTTCCGCCGATGGGACTCGTTCGGCCACGGTGACGTAGCCGGTGGCAGCGACGAAGGCGGCGAATTGCCGGTTGGTGACTTCAGTGGCATCCATCCAAAAGCCGTCAACATGCACCCGATGCACGGGTCGGGCATCGGCCATGGGGTCCGGCCCGCCGTGAGGTTCGTCGCGCGGGTCGATGCAGCCCATGTCGAATGCACCCGCGGGAACCCAGACCATGCCGGGCGGGGGGGCGGGCCGCCCGC
Organism: Pirellulales bacterium; assembly: GCA_044234625.1. Lineage (GTDB taxonomy): Bacteria > Planctomycetota > Planctomycetia > Pirellulales > UBA1268 > CACORA01. The sequence goes on from JBIIIP010000027.1 coordinate 29,859, forward strand.
AGCCGATCCCCAGCCCGAGGAAGACCACCAGGCTGAGC
>JBIIIP010000043.1:0-25189 GCA_044234625.1 Pirellulales bacterium
GATCGGATCAGCGCCTTCGACTGGATCCTGCCCACGCCCATCCCCGACAAGGGCAAGGTGCTCACCGCCATCTCCGCCTTCTGGTTCGACTGGCTCGGCACGGGGGCTGCTCCCGTGACGCACCACCTGATCACGACCGACGTCGAGGCGATGGGCCTGCCCGCCTCCGTCGATCGCGGGCCGCTGCGGGGCCGCTCGATGCTCGTGCGGGCGACCACGGTCGTGCCCTTCGAGTGCGTCGTGCGCGGCTGGCTGGCCGGCTCCGGCTGGAACGAGTATCGCGCATCGGCAAGCGTGTGCGGCGTGCCGCTGCCCGCGGGGCTCGCCGCCGGCGACCGCCTGCCCGAGCCGATCTTCACGCCCGCCACCAAGGCCGCCACCGGCCACGATGAAAACGTGTCGTTCGCGGTGATGGCCGAGAAGCTCGGAGGCGACCTCGCGGCCACGCTGCGGGCGAAGAGCCTGGATGTATATTCCCGGGGCGCCGCGCATGCCGCCGCGCGCGGGATCGTGGTCGCCGACACGAAATTCGAGTGGGGGATCGCGGCGGATGGCGGCATCCTGCTCGTCGACGAGGTGCTCACGCCCGACAGTTCGCGGTTCTGGCCGGCGGCTGCCGTGGGCGCGGGGCGCGTGCCCGATTCGTTCGACAAGCAATTCGTGCGCGACTGGCTGGAGAAGAGCGGCTGGGACAAATCGAGCCCGCCCCCTGCCCTCCCCCCCGACGTCGTCGCCGGCACGCGGGAGAAGTATCTGGAGGCGTGCCGCATCATCACCGGTGGAGAGCCCGGCGAAATGGCCTAGGGAAGCGGGATTTTTCGAACTAGAATCCCGGTTCGTTTTTCCTCTCGCGCCCCCTCGGCCAGTTGATCGACATGCTGCGTTATTGGACTGCCGGTGAATCCCACGGCCCCGCCCTCGTCGCCCTCGTCGACGGCTTTCCCGCGGGTCTGGCGGTCGACAAGGCCGCGATCGACGCCGAGTTGGTGCGCCGCCAAGGGGGCTACGGCCGCGGCGGTCGGCAACGGATCGAAACCGACGCGGTGACGTTTCTCTCGGGGCTGTGGCGCGGCGTCACGCTCGGCAGCCCGCTGGCGCTGGAGGTGATCAACAAGGATGCCAAGCTGGAGCGGCTCGATGAGGTCGACCGGCCCCGGCCCGGCCACGCCGATCTCCCCGGCTCCATCAAGCATCTCGGCGGCGTGCGGGCCGTGCTCGAACGGGCCAGCGCCCGCGAGACGGCGGCCCGCGTTGCGGCCGGCGGGCTGGCGCGGCAGCTGCTCGGGGTGTTCGGCATCGAGGTGGCCGGCTGGGTGCGCGAGCTGGGGAGCATCGCGCTCGGCGGGCCCGAAGCCGGCCTGGAAGGCCGGTCGCTCGCAGAGCTTCGCGGCATCCGCGATGCGAGCGCGATCTATTCGCTCCACCCCGCCCGCGCTGCCGAAGTGACGGCGCTCATCGACAAGGTCGGCAAGGAAGGCGATACACTCGGCGGCGTGGTGGAGGTGCGGGTGGTCGGCCTGCCCATCGGCCTCGGCACCCACGCCCAGTGGGACCGCAAGCTCGACGGCCGGATCGCGCAGGCCGTGATGGCGGTGCAGGCCATCAAGGGCGTGGAGATCGGCATGGGCTTCGAGGCGGCGCGGCGGCGCGGCTCCGAGGTGCACGATGCCATCCATTTCGACGCAGCCGGTCGCGATTCGCCAGCGCTCGGATTCACGCGGCCCACCAACAACGCCGGTGGTCTCGAGGCGGGCATGACCAACGGCCAGCCGCTCGTGGTCAAGGCGGCGATGAAGCCGATCAGCACGCTCCGCAAGCCGCTCGATTCGGTGAACCTGCGGACGAAGGAGCCCGAGGAGGCGGCCTACGAGCGCAGCGACGTCTGCGCCGTCAGTGCCTGCAGTGTGATCGTGGAGAACGTCGTCGCCTTCGAGGTGGCGGCGGCGCTCGTCGACAAGTTCGGGGGTGACAGCGTCGAGGAGATGCGCGGCCGCTGGAAGCTGTATCACGACCTGGCGAAAACGAGGTAGGGCTGCGGCCGGGCGGGCGTCCCGGCACCGTGGCCACGCGAGGAACAGGGATGTTCATCGAGCGGTCGGAGGCGAAAATCCGGGTCGTGCGCACGCTCTTCGTGCTGCTCGCCCTGCTGCCCTGCGCGGGGCTGGCCGGCTGGGCCGCCTACCGCCATTCGGCGGCACACCGCGACGGCGTGCAGATGGAGGTGGAGAGGCTGCTGGGAGTGCCGGTGTCGATCGACGCGGTGCGGCACCTGCGGCCCGGCGCCCTGCGGTGCGGCCGCTGCAGTCTGCGATCCCCCGACGGCACCGCCGGAGTGGCCGCGGAAGACGTCGAAGTCGAGGTTTCGGCCGACGAGTTGCGGCTGCGGATTCCCGCGCTGGCCTGCCCGCCCGGCGCGGCTGGTTTCCTCGGTGGCGTCGCCCGCGCCTGGCTCACGGAGCCTGTGCGGTTTGGCCGGTCGTGGGTGATCGATATCGAGAAGCTCACATGGGAAGGCGCCACGGGGCCGACCTCCCGCCGCGGGCCGCGGCCCCTGCGGATCGAATGCGTGGCTGCCGGCGAGTCGCGGGCGGTGCGGATCGTGCGGCCGGGCCGGGATGGCCGCGAGTCCGACGAAGTGCGCGTCATCGTGCACGCCGGGTCGCGCGGCCCCGGGATGGCCCAGCTGCACGCCTCCGTGGGCGAACCGATCCCCTGGGCGGTCGTGCGTGCGGTGGCGGGTTCAGCCGCCGTGGCCGGCCTGCCCTTCGGACCCGAGACGATGATCAGCGGCGCGTGCTCGGCTTCCGCATCGGCGTCGGGGTGGACGGGCGCGGGCACCGCGCGGATCGATGGCATCGACCTGGCTGGCATCGGCGGCGGATACCGGCTGGCCGGTGAGGCGGCCATCGACGTCGAACGGCTGGAGTGGAAAGACGATCGGCTCGAGCGGTTGGAGGCCCGGTGCCTGACGGGCCGAGGCCGGCTGGCCCAATCGCTGCTCGACGCGTTGGTCACGGTCGGCGGCTGCCGGCCCGGGCCGGCGCATCGGTCTCTCGGCGGCGACACGGTGCGGCCCTTCGATGAAATCGCCTGCGGCATCGTGATCGACGGTGCCGGCCTGCGGATCCGCGCAATTCCCGGGCGACAAAGTTCCTTGATGCGGTCCCAGGGCCTGTCGCTGATCGATGAGCCTGCTGCGGCGATGTCGTTCGATCGTGTGGCGTGGCTGCTCTGGCCGACGCCGGGCCCCGCTGTGCCGGCCGCGCCCGGGTCGGCCTGGCTGATGGCCTTGATGCCCCCGTCGCCACGCGCCGGCGACGCATCCGCTGGGCAAACGGGCGGGCCACGGGCCGCGGCGTCGGGGCAGCGAAAAGATTTTTGACCCGTTTTTGACATTTCGTCGACATCCGCCTGACGCGGCGGGCTGGCAGAAATGTCGAAAACCATCAGAGTAGTGTCTTCTGGTGCGTCCGTGCCATCCGCCTGCCCGAGGGAAAGGGATTTTCATGACTCCGCTCGCCGCTCCCGCCAAGCCGAAGAAGGCATCCGCCAAGCCTGCTGCCGCGGGGCTTTCGCTCGACGACTCCAGCAGTTCGTTCGGCCGTTCGAGCGTGCATCTCCCCGATGCGGAGCGCGATGGCCGCGAAGAGCCGCGTCGCGAATCCGGGGCGGCGTCCTGGGCCGACCTCGATTGGCCGACCGTGATCTGGATCGGCGGCATCCATCTGCTGGCACTCGCGGCGCCGTTCACGTTCACCTGGTCGGGCTTCGGGATCTGCATGGCCCTCTACTGGATAACCGGCGGGCTCGGTGTGTGCCTCGGCTACCACCGTCTGCTCACGCACGGCAGCTTCACAACCTACCGCCCCATCCGCTGGCTGTTCGCGTTCCTGGGAGGCATTTCCGGCGAGGGGTCGTCGCTGGTGTGGGTGGCCAATCACCGCAAGCACCACGTGTTCAGCGATCACGACGGCGATCCCCACACACCGCGGGATGGTGGGCTGTGGGCCCATATGCTCTGGCTCTTTCCCGGCCATTCGGCCGAGGAAGTGGCCGCGCATGTTCGCCGCTGGGCCCCCGACCTCGACAAGGATCGCGGCCTCAAGTTTCTCCACGCCACCTTCCTCCTCTGGCACGTCCTCATCGGGGCGGCGCTGCTGGCCGGCGGCTGGTCGCTGTATGGGCGCGACGTCGGCATCTCGTGGCTCGTGTGGGGGCTCGCCGTGCGGATGGTGATCGTGTTTCACGTCACCTGGTTCGTGAACTCCGCCACCCACATGTGGGGCTACCGCAACTACGAGACCGACGACGACTCCACGAACCTTTGGTGGGTGGGGCTCCTGGCCTTCGGCGAGGGCTGGCACAACAACCACCACGCCTTCCAGAGGATGGCCAAGCACGGCCACAAGTGGTGGGAGATCGACACCACCTACTGGGTGATCCTGGCTCTGGAAAAACTGGGCCTCGCCTGGAACGTCGTCCACACGCCCCACGGCACGGGCCGCACCGCGAAGCCCCTGGCGGCCGCCGCCGCGGAGTGAATGCGGCGCCCCCGCGGGAAACCGCCGTGCTCGCGAGGAAAACGTGCCGGTTGCAAAAAAGCCGCCGGCAGGTAGACTCCGCGTCTTACAAAACGTCATTTTCAACAACGAATGCCACCCGCAGACGGGTGGGTCCCGGCTGATGTCGCTGACCAAAGAACGCAAGAACGAACTGATTGGTGCTCATCGCCGTGGCAAGGCCGACACCGGCTCTGCGGAGATCCAAATCGCCCTGCTGACGGGGCGGATTTCGCATCTCACGGAACATTTCAAGAAGCACAGCAAGGACTTCGCCAGCCGGCGGGGCCTGTTGATGATGGTGAGCCGTCGTCGCCGTCTTCTTGACTATCTGAAGCGGGTCGCGCCGCAGCGGTATCTCGACATCATCAAGAAACTCGAGATCCGGAAGTAGCCATCGCGTTGTGCGTGGCATTTGTTGGTGCGGTTCATCCGCACGGAAAAGACGGCCCCAGACACGGTATGTCTGCGGGCAGGACCGAAAGCGATCGCGCACGTCCTCTTCGCGAGGCATCGAGCGCGGCAAGAAAGTCGTGAAGGAAGGAAGAGGAACAATGAAAGAGCGAGTTGAACGGACGATCGGCGATCAGGTGTTGAGCATCGAGACCGGGTTCCTGGCCAAGCAGGCCGCCGGCAGCGTGCTCGTGACGTACGGTGAGACGACCGTTCTCGTGGCGGCAGCCACAGGCGCCCCGCGGCCGGGCATCGATTTTTTCCCGCTCACCTGCGACTACCGCGAGCGGGCTGCGGCAGCCGGCAAGTTTCCCGGCGGCTTCCTCAAGCGGGAAGGCCGGCCGACGATGAAGGAGACGCTCACGAGCCGGCTCATCGACCGTCCCATCCGCCCGCTCTTCCCGGATGGATTCTTCGACGAGGTGCAGGTGCAGGCGTCGGTGCTCTCCAGTGACCGTCAAAACGACCCCGACGTGCTTGCCATCATCGGTGCGTCCGCGGCGCTGTGCATTTCGCCGCTGCCCTTCCAGGGCCCGCTCGGCAGCGTGCGGCTCGGCCAGATCGACGGGAAGTTCGTCCCCTTCCCCACGCAGGACCAGCTCGAGGAGAGCGATCTCGACCTCGTCGTGTCGGGCAGCCCCACGGCGATCCTGATGATCGAGGGGTTTGCCCGCGAGATGCCGGAGGAGCGGATGCTCGAGGCGCTCGAGGAGGCGCATCGCCATATCCGCATCCTCTGTGAGATGCAGGAGGAGCTCGTTCGCCGGGCGGGCAAGCCAAAGAAGGAATACGTGCTCGCCGACTATTCGCACCTCCGCGAGCGGCTCACCCGCGATTACCTGGGCGAGCTCAAGACGGCCAAGTCGCTTCCCGGCAAGCAGGATCGCGGCCAGGCGGTGAAGGCCCTGCGCGAACGGGCCAAGGCGGCGGTGGCGCCGGCCGAGCCGGCTTTCGGCTTCAAGCCGGGTGAGGCGGGCGGCATCAGCGATGCCGACTTCGCGCACGTCTGGCATGGCCTCGAGGAGCGGGCGGTTCGCGAGCTGATTCTCGAGGGCAAGCGGCCCGATGGCCGCGACTACCGCACCCTGCGTGCGATCCACTGCGAGGTCGATCTGCTGCCCCGGGTTCACGGCTCGTCGCTGTTCCAGCGGGGCGAGACGCAGTCGCTGGTCACGATCACGCTTGGCACGGGCAAGGACGAGCAGCGGGTCGACGGCCTGGTTGACGAGTATTCGAAGAAGTTCATGCTCGACTATTACTTCCCGTCGTACTCGGTCGGCGAAGTGCGGCCGATCCGCGGCCCGGGCCGGCGTGAGATCGGCCACGGTGCCCTGGCCGAGCGGAGCGTGAAGCCGGTGCTTCCGGCGCCCGACCAGTTTCCCTACACGATCCGCGTGATCTCCGACATCCTCGAGTCGAATGGCTCGAGCTCGATGGCGAGCGTCTGCGGCGCGACCCTCGGGCTGATGGCGGCCGGCGTGCCGATCTCCAATCCCGTGGCGGGCATTTCCGTCGGGCTGGTGAAGCAGTCGGAAGAGCAGTGGGTGTTGCTCACCGACATCATCGGCGATGAAGACCATTACGGTGACATGGATTTCAAGATCGCCGGATCCCACACGGGTATCACCGGCATCCAACTCGACCTCAAGATCAACGGCATCTCGCCGGCGATCATCGCGGCGACGCTGAAGCAGTCGCGTGAGGCCCGCCTGGAGATTCTTCGCACGATGCTCTCGGCGATCCGTCGGCCTCGTGCCGAGATCTCGCCGTGGGCGCCGCGGCTCTTGCGCACGAAGATCAACCCCGAGAAGATCGGGCTCCTCATCGGTCCGGGCGGCAAGACGATCCGGGCCATCCAGGAATCGACCGGTGCCAGCATCGAGGTCGAGGACGACGGCACGGTGACCGTGGCGAGCCACGACTCCGAGGGCGCGATGGCAGCCATGGCGCAGGTCGAGGCGCTCACTGCATCGATCCAGATCGGTCGTGTCTACGAGGGACGGGTCACCAGCGTCAAGGATTTCGGCGCCTTCGTGGAGCTCGTGCCGGGCAAGGACGGCCTCTGCCACATCAGCGAACTCTCCGACGAGTACGTCGGCAACGTGGCGGATGTCTGCCGAGTCGGCGACGTGCTCAAGGTGAAGGTGATCGCGGTCGACGAGCAGGACCGCGTGAAGCTCAGCCGCAAGGCGGTGCTTCGCGAGGCGGCGGAGGCGGCCAACAAGCCGCAGGCCTGACGTCGCCGCGCGGCGCGTGCCGCGCAGACCACGCATTCCTGGAACCGGTGCGACCATGTCTTCGGCGGACGAGTCGTCGCGGGCCCGGGCGGAGACATATGCGGAGTTCGCGGCTCTCGTGGGCGCCCTCGCCCACGAGATCCGCAATCCGCTGTCGACGATCCGCCTGAACATGGAATTGCTCGCGGAGGATTTCGAGGTCTCGGACCCCGACTCGCCCACCAAGCAGCGCGACCGGCGGGCCAAGGCCAAGATCGACCTCGTGCGGCAGGAATGCGACCGGCTGCAGAAGCTCCTGGGCGACTTCCTCGATTTCGCCCGTCAGGAATCGCTCACGCTGGAGCCAGCGAGCCTCAATGCCGAGGTGTCGCAGTTGCTCGACTTCTACGCGCCGCAGGCCCGTGAGGCAGGCGTCGAGGTGGTCCGCTACCTCGACCCGGAATTGCCCAACGTGCGGCTCGACCGGGAGACCTTCCGCTCGGCCGTGCTCAACCTCCTGATCAACGCCACGCAGGCCATGGACGGGGGCGGGCAGATCGTGGTGCGGACGCGGCCCGCCGGGCTGGGCGTGCTGCTGGAGTTGATCGACACGGGGCCGGGCATGGATGCGGAGACGCTCGCCAAGGCGTTTCGCGCCTTCTACACCACCAAGCAAGGGGGCTCGGGCCTGGGCCTGCCGACGGCCCGCAAGATCGTAGAGGCCCATGGCGGTACGATCGACATCGAGAGCGCGCCCGGACGGGGCACGAAGGTCACGGTCTGGCTCCCGGCGCCGCCGCGGCTGCCCACGGGAGGCCGGGCCGCGGGCCGCGCAGAGCCGCATCTGGACGATCCCGCGCTGTCGTCCGTACGATCCTCGAAGCGTCCGCACTGAAGCCGTGGTAACTATGCCCGCCCCGCGAGAGCCCGCCACCCCCGCCGACCCTGCCGCCCAGGAGATGGTCCGCGTGCTCGTCGTCGATAACGACATCGTCCATGCCCGCACCATGGGCGAGGCCTTGAGCCGGCTCGGCTACCAGGTGACCGTGGTGGGGAGTGGCACGGAGGGGGCCAAGAAGATCGACCAGGAGTCGTTCGACGTCGTCGTCACCGACCTGATGATGAACGACATCGGCGGCCTGGAAATCCTGGCCCGCGCCAAACGGGCCGCGGCCGAGACGGAGGTGATCGTGGTGACGGGCCACGGCACCGTGCCCTCGGCGGTGTCAGCGATGCAGCAGGGGGCCTTCACCTACCTGCAGAAGCCGCTCGACCTGGGGCACCTGCGGACGGCCGTGGAGAAGGCGTCGGAGGGGGTGCGGCTGAAGCAGCAAAACATCGAGCTCAACCGGCGGCTCGACGAGAAATTCGGCTTCGAGGGCGTGGTCGGCTCCAGCCCGCAAATGATCGCCCTCATCGAGCGTCTCAAGCGGATCGCCCCCACCGACGCCACCGTGCTCATCCAGGGCGAGACCGGCACCGGCAAGGAGCTGGTGGCCCAGGCGATCCACCAAAACAGCCCGCGGAAGAGCAAACCCTTCGTGGCCCTGAACTGCGCGGCCCTCAGCGAGAACATCCTGGAGAGCGAACTCTTCGGCCACGTCAGGGGAGCCTTCACCGACGCCTCGAGCGACCGGGTGGGAAAGTTCGAATACGCCAACGGCGGCACGCTGTTCCTCGACGAAGTGGGCGACATGCCCATGGCCACGCAGATCAAGCTGCTGCGGGTGCTGGAATCGGCGGAGATCACCCGGGTCGGTTCGAACACCCCCGTGAAAGTCAACGTGCGGATTCTCTCGGCTACGAACCGCAACCTCGAGGATGCGATCGCCACCGGCCACTTCCGCAGCGATCTTTACCACCGCCTGAAGGTGGTGACGATCGCGATCCCCTCGCTCCGGGAACGGGCGGCCGACATCCCCCTGTTGATCGAGCACTTCGTCAAGCAGTTCGCCAAGCGGCATGGGAAGGTGATCAAGGGGATGTCGGTGGCCGCCCGGGTCAAGCTGGCGTCGTTTCCCTGGCCGGGCAACGTGCGCCAGCTTCGCAACGTGATTGAGAGCATGGTCGTGGTTGACTGCGACGAAATGCTCGACGTCGACGACCTCCCGCTGGAACTCGAGCCCGGCTCCGCCGCGCCGGCGGCGGCTTCGGCGCAGACTGCCGCGGATGGCGGCATGGCAGCCCTCGTGGGGCGGCCGCTCGAGGAGGTCGAGCGGATTTTCATCGCCGAGACGCTGAAGCTCACCGGAGGAAACCGGGAGCAGGCCGCCGAGCTCCTCGGCATCGGCGAGCGCACCCTCTACCGCAAGATCAAGGAATACCATCTGACGTGACCGCGGTATGCGGTCATGCCGGCTGCCGGCTCATGGGACGGATCCACACGTTGCCGATGTCGGTCGTCAATCGGATCGCCGCCGGCGAGGTGGTGGAACGACCGGCCAGTATCGTCAAGGAACTCCTTGAGAACGCCCTCGACGCCGGTCCGGCCAGGATCGACGTGGCCCTCGAGCAGGGAGGCATCGCGCTGATCCGCGTGGTCGACGATGGCGGCGGCATCGAGGCCGAGGATCTGCAGCTGGCCGTCGCGCCGCATGCGACGAGCAAGCTGCGGGTGGCCGAGGATCTGGAGCGGATCGGCACGCTCGGTTTCCGCGGCGAGGCGCTGGCGAGCATCGGCGAGGTGGCGCGGCTCACGATCCGCTCGCGGCCCCCAGGGGGGAGCGGGGCCTCGATCGAGGTCGATGGCGGCAGGATCGGCGAGGTCGCGCCGGGCGCGTGCGCGGTGGGAACAACGGTGGAGGTGCGGCAGGTGTTCGGCAACGTGCCCGCTCGACGGGCGTTTCTCCGCGCCCCGCAGACGGAATGGTCGCACGCCGCCGAGGCCTTCATGCGCACGGCGCTGGCCCATCCCGAGGTTGCCTTCACGCTCGCGCACAACGAGCGGCTCGTCCACGACCTGCCGCCGGCGGAAACCTGGCGTGAACGGATCGGGGGCGTGTTCGGCACGCGGCTCGCCGAGCGGCTGATCGAGGTGGAGGCGGAGGATGGCGACATCCGCTTTCGTGGCCTCGTCGGCCGGCCCGAGGACGACATGGCCAGCACGCGGCTCCAGCACTTGTTCGTGGCCGGCCGTCCGTTTCGCGATCGCTCGATCCTGCACGCCGTGCAGGAGGCCTATCGGGGGCTGCTTCTCACGGGTCGGCAGCCGATCGTGTTTCTTGATTTCGACATCCCGCCCGATGCCGTCGACGTGAACGTGCACCCGGCCAAGATGGAGGTTCGGTTCCGCGATCCGCAGCGGCTCTACCGGCTCGTGCTGTCGGCTCTGCGCACGCGGTTTCTCGACACCGACCTCGGCACGTCGCTGCAGCCGCCGCCCGTTACCGGCACGGATCGCCCGGACGGGCCGCCGGCCTGGGGGACCGCGACGTGGACCGGGAGCCCGCCCCCCTTCAAGCCGTTCATGGCAAACGATCTCTTTCCCACGCCGGCTCCGCGCGCGGCCGCCGACGCGGCGGCGTGGCCTGGGCCGCCGCCGGCCGCTCTTGAGCCGCTGCGGGCTGGCGAAAGGGCCGTGCAGATGCACGATCGCTACATCGTCGTCGAGCGGCCCGACGGCATCGAGGTGATCGATCAGCATGCCCTCCACGAACGGATGCTCTTTGAGCGGCTCAAGGAGTCGCTCACCGCGGGCCGTCTGGAGGTGCAACCGCTGCTGATTCCCGAGCAGGTCGACCTGGCGCCCGGGGAGTTGGACATGGTGACAACGCATGCGGCGGCCCTTGAACAGGCGGGGATGCGGGTCGAGCCCTTCGGAGGCGCGACGCTGATCGTCACCACCAAGCCGGTGCTCGCCGGCACCACTCCCGCAGCGGCGATCGTCCGCGAAGTGATCGACCGCCTCGCCGCCGCCGGGCCCACGGCCACCGCCGCGCTGCTCGTCGAGGAGGTTCTCCACGGCCTGGCCTGCAAGGCGGCCATCAAGGCGGGCGATCCGCTCTCCCAGGCCGAGGTCGATGCGTTGGTGCGCGACCGGCATGACGTGCCCGATGCCCATCATTGCCCGCATGGGCGGCCCACGTCGCTGCTGCTCTCTCGCCAGGACCTCGATCGCCAGTTCCGACGGACGTGACCGGCTCCAGGGTACGATAACATTTTCTCTTCTGGGATGTGTATGGCAGGACAGCCACAGATTGTCGTCAGTATCGGCCGGGGTCGGCACCAGCACGTGATCGCCGAGCAGAAACACCTCGCCGATAACGGCATCTGCATGGTCGAGTTGCGGCTCGATTACATCCAGGGAAAGGTGCAGGTGAAGCGGCTGCTGAAGGACCGCCCCTGCCCGTCGATCATCACCTGTCGACGGGCCGACGATGGTGGCCGGTGGAGCCACGGCGAAGAAGCCCGCATGCTCGTGCTGCGCACGGCCATCGCCGAGGAGGCGGATTACGTCGACCTCGAGGACGATGTCGCCGCGAAGGTGCCGCGGTATGGCAAGACGAAGCGGATCGTCAGCCACCACGATTTCCAGAAGACGCCGGCCGACCTGATGGCGATCCACCGGCGGCTGGCCGACATGGATGCCGATATCATCAAGATCGCCACGATGGCAAACCACCCCACCGACAACCTGCGGATGCTGGAAATGATCCATGCCAGCAAGATTCCCACCGTGGGCATCTGCATGGGAGAGATCGGGGTGCCGACCCGCATCCTGTGCGGACGGTTCGGGGCTCCGTTCACCTTCGCCACCTTCCACGACGACCGCGTGCTGGCGCCCGGCCAGATCGGCTGGCGGCAGATGCGCGACGTCTACCGGTTCGAGAACCTCTCGGCCGAGACGCGGATCTACGGCGTCGTGGCTGATCCCGTGGCCCACAGCCTGAGCCCCGTGGTGCACAACGCCGCCCTCCAGGCCGCCCATATCGACGGCGTCTACCTGCCCTTTCGCGTACCCGCCGAGCAACTCGACGGATTCCTCGGCACATCCGGCCGCTGGCCGCTCGCGGGCTTGAGCGTGACGATCCCGCACAAGGAGCGAGTGCTCTCGCACGCCGTCCACAAGGACGACCTGGTCCGCGCGATCGGCGCGGCCAACACGCTCGTCTTCCGCCGCGACGGCATCGCGGCCTTCAACACCGACGCCACCGCCGCCATCGACAGCCTCACGGCGGCGCTTGTCGATCCGGATGGTGCCGAAAGCGACGCGGGTTTGACACTCAAATCGGCGTTGGTGCTGGGGGCCGGCGGCGCCGCCCGCGCGGTGGCCTTCGGCCTCGAGCAGCGGGGGGTCGACGTGACGATCGCGGCGCGCACGCTCGACCGGGCCAAGGCCATCGCCGCCGAGGTCGGCTGCAAGGCCATCGACTGGCATGCGCGGTACCGCCTGCCCTACGACTGCATCGTCAACGCGACGCCCGTCGGCATGCATCCCAATGTCGACGAGACGCCGTTCGACAAGGAGCACCTGCGGCCCTACATGGTCGTCTTCGACACCGTCTACAACCCGGAAAACACGCTGCTGGTGAAGGAGGCCCGGGCGATCGGCTGCCGGATCGTGACCGGGGTCGACATGTTCGTGCGGCAGGCGGCCATCCAATTCACGCTCTGGCACGATGCCGACGCGCCGGCGCACGTGATGCGCGACGCGCTCAAGCGGGCCACGGCCTCCGCCAAGCAGCCCGCCTGACACGGTGCCCACGATGCCTCGCCTCACGCTCATCGGCTATCGCGGCTGCGGCAAGACGACCGTGGCCACGCTCGTGGCAGACCAACTGGGATGCGGCTGGCTGGATGCCGACTCTGAACTGGAGGCGCGCGAGGGCCGAACGATCGCCAGCCTCATCCGCGACCGCGGGGAAGCCGCGTTTCGCGAGGCGGAAGCGGCGGTGCTGGCTGGGCTGCTCGGGGCCCGCGGGGAGAATGCCTTCGCCGGCGTGCTGGCAACGGGCGGCGGGGCCGTGCTGAGGCCGGCCAACCGCGACCTGCTTCGCCGGCACGCCCGCCCCATCGTGTGGCTCACCGCTCCTGCCGACGTGATCCGCACGCGCCTGGCCGCCGACCCGACGACCCGCGACCGCCGGCCCGGCTTGCGGGGCGGCGATCCCTTGGCCGAAGTGGCGACCGCGCTCGACGAGCGGGCGCCACTGTATCGCGAGTGTGCCGATCTGGCCGTCGACACGGCGGCGGCGACGCCCGAGGAGATTGCCGCGCAGGTCGTCGCCTGGCTTGCCCGGGGACCGGCGCCATGAGCGAAAACGCCCTTCTGGCCGCTGCAGCGGCGGTGTTTTTCCTGCTCCTCGCCGCGGCCACGTGGGTCGACATGCGGGCCCGGGTGATTCCCGACTGGATCACCGTTCCCGGAGTCGCCCTGGGGCTGGTGGCGATCACGCTCATGCCGGGCATGCTGCTTCCCGTCGAGGTCGCCCAGCCGCGTTCATTCGCGCCGCCGCTCCCCATCGCCGACGTGCTCGGGGCGTTCGGTGGCCTCGTGTCGCAACCGCCACCGGCATGGCTGGGGGCCCGGCCTCATCCGGGTGGCCTGGTGCTTTGCCTCGGCATCTTTCTCGGGTGGTGGTGGGCCTGCACGACGCCATATGCGGAGTCGCGCCTGGGCCCGTGGAGATTGATGGATCCGCGCGTGCTGCTGGCGTGCGTCGGGGTGGCGGGCATCGCGGCCGCGTGGAGCATCGGGGGCGTGCGGTTCGTCGCCCTCCAAACAGCGCTCATCGGCTTGGCCGCGGCGGCGGGGCTCGTGTGGGCCACCCGCGAAGGAGCCAGCCGGGCCCTGGGCCGGGAGGCCATGGGCTTCGGTGACGTGACGCTGATGGCGATGATCGGCGCGTGGCTGGGCTGGCAGGCTGCCGTTCTCGTCTTCTTTCTCGCCACGTTCATCGGCGTGGCGCACGGCATCGCGGGCCTCGCGCTCCACCGCGACCATGAGCTCCCCTATGGCCCCAGCCTGTGCCTGGCGGCCGTCGCGGTGGTGGTCGGCTGGCAGCCGCTATGGGGCGCGGTGGGTGGCTTCTTCGCCGACCCGCTCGCGCTGTTCGTGGGGTTGGTGGCCGTGGTCGCGCTGACCGCGCTGACGCTCGCCCTCTGGCAACGCCTCCGCGTCAACTGATGATCGGCCGGGAAACCGCGTGTTTTTCCCGGTGCTGCCGCCTTGCCCGGCCGGCCGAGCTTTTCTACGATCCTGGCCCCCCGGCGGGCGGTCCGGGTATGCCACGGAGTGGATGCATGGTCGTTCGGGCAGCAGTCGTCATCGTTGCGGTGGCCGCTTCCGCGGGCGGGTGCATGGGAAACCCGTTCAAGAAACAGTCGTCTGCCACGATCAGCCTCGAGCCACCGCCGGGCGTGGCGGCCCCCGCGCATACGCTGCAGCCGTCCGTGCCGCCGACCGCCTCCACCCTGCCCCCTTCGTATGCCTCGTTCGACGGTCGCGAGTTGCAGGCGGCCCTGGAGCGCACCCGGCAGGAATCCCAGGTGATGCAGGACGAGATCGCGGTGCTGCGTGAGCAACTGGCAAGCACGTCGACACAATTGGCGCAGGAACGGGCCGCAGCCCGTCCGCCCGCGCTCGGCCCGCCGCAGACGGCGGAGACGCCGGCGGTGATAATGGAGTCGTCGATGGCGCAGCTCTCGCTCTCGGGGGCCGAGACGCGATTCGACGGCGGCGTGGTGCGGATCGAGATTCCCGCCGACAGGCTCTTCGAGCCGGGCACGGCCAACCTGCTGCCCGGAGGCGCGGCGACCCTCACCCAGGCAGCCGAGGAGATCGAGAAGGTCTATCCCGGCCATTTCCTCGGCATCGAGGGGCACGTCGACACCGAGCCTTTGCAGAATGCCTCGTTCGGATCGCTGCACGAGCTGACCGCCGCGCGGGCTGCGGCGGTCTTCGATTTCTTCACCGCGCGCACGCCGCTCGGACAAAAACGGCTGTTCATCGTGGCCCATGGCTCCAACCATCCGGTGGTGTCAAACGCCACGGCCGCCGGCCGGGCCCGGAATCGGCGGATCGAGCTGGTGATCTATCCAGAACGCATCGGCGGCGATTGAGTTTCGGTGGCGTCGCCATACACTCGGGCCATGGTCACGATCGTCGATT
Organism: Pirellulales bacterium; assembly: GCA_044234625.1. Taxonomy (GTDB): domain Bacteria; phylum Planctomycetota; class Planctomycetia; order Pirellulales; family UBA1268; genus CACORA01. Next base: position 15,339 of record JBIIIP010000043.1, read on the forward strand.
ACGGCAGCGGGAATCTGCGCAGCGTGCAGAAATCATTCGAGCAGCTCGGTGTGGCGGCTCGGATCACCGACGACCCGAACGTGGTCGCGGAGTCTGGCCGGCTGGTGCTGCCGGGCGTGGGAGCGTTTGGCGACGCCATGCGGGCGCTGGAGGCCCGCGGCCTCGTGGAGCCGATCCGCCGCCATCTCGCGGCCGACCGGCCGTTTCTGGGCATCTGCATGGGATTGCAGCTGCTCTTCGAGACGGGCTGGGAAGGAGGACAGCATGCGGGGCTGGGCGTGCTCGCAGGCGACGTCGTCCGCTTCGCGGTGCCCGACGGCGTGAAGGTGCCCCACATGGGATGGAACACGGTGGTGTGGCGGGCCGGCGGCCGGCCCGCCGGGGTCTCCGCCGAGGACTGGTTCTACTTCGTGCATTCGTATGTCGCGCGGCCGGCCGACGAGGAGGTGGTCGCCGCGGTCGGCGACTATGCTGGTCCATTCTGCGCGGCAGTGGCGCGTGGCCGCCTCCTGGCAACGCAGTTTCATCCTGAGAAGAGCCAGCAGGCGGGCATGCGGTTGCTCGAGGCGTTCGTGCAGGCGGCCTGAGCGGCATCGCGAGGAGCATCAACCATGGAACTCTGGCCGGCGATCGATCTGCGGGGTGGCAAGTGCGTGCGGCTCTTGCAGGGGGATTACGGCCGCGAGACGGTGTTCGGCGACGATCCCGTGGCGATGGCACAGCGGTTCGTCGCCGGGGGCGCCCGGCGGCTGCACATCGTCGATCTCGACGGCGCCAAGGCGGGCAGCCCGGTGCAGGCCGACCTCGTGGCGCGGATGGTGCGGGCCGCGGGAGTGCCCTGCCAACTCGGGGGCGGCATCCGCGCGCTCGACACTGCGCGGGCCTACGTCGACGCGGGCGTGCAGCGTCTCGTCGTGGGAAGCGTGGCGATCGAGCAGCCCGACCTGCTCGCGTCGCTGGCTGCCGCCCTGCCGGGCCGCATCGTCCTCGGTCTCGATGCTCGCGACGGCTTCGTGGCCACCCGGGGCTGGCTTGAAACCAGCCCCCTGGCGGCGGTTGACGTCGCTCGCCGCCATGCCGATCTGCCCCTGGCCGCCGTCGTCTACACCGATATCGCCAAGGACGGCATGATGGCTGGCCCCAACCTTCCTGCATTGGCCGAGATGATCGCCGCCACGCGGCTCCCGGTGGTGGCCTCCGGCGGGATCTCCGGGGCGACCGACATCCGCGCCGTGGCGGCGATCGGGGCCGCGGGCTGCATCGTGGGCCGCGCGCTCTACGACGGGGCCGTGACGCTGGCGGAGGCCGCCTTGGCGGCGGGCGAAGCGACGCCCGATTCCTGAGCGATCCACGGGCCGCGCCGCACATCCTGCCCGGCTTTCCGAGACTATGACGCGCCTCCGCCGCCGAGCGGGAAACGGCCAGGAAGCCTCAATTTCCGCGGCCCGGCGGGCCGACCGTCAAAGGGTTCGGTTTGCCCGGCCTGCGCGACCCTCTTACCATCGGAACCATGGCCACCGACGTTCGCATCAAGGAACAGTTGCCGGAATTGACGCGGCGGATCGTGGAGACCTACCGCGACGTGCCGACGATCCATTACCTCGGCCACTGCCCGCTGCCCAACTACGAGTCGGTTGTCTCGATCTGCGAGGATCTCAAGGAGATTCTTTATCCTGGCTACCGCCGCCGTGAAAATCTGCACCTCGGCAACGTCACCTACCATGTCGGCGACCTGATCGACGGCCTGCACGACAAACTCACCACGCAGATCGGCCGCGCCCTGCGGCACGCTCTCTCGGCCCAGCGGTCCGCCGCCGAGCAGGGCGTGGAGTCGCCGGCCGTCTCCGACGCGGTGCAGCATTGCGTGGAGGAGAGCGATTTCGAGGCCCTCGGCCAGGCCAAGGCCGTCGAGTTTCTGGAGCGGATCCCCGAGCTGCGACGGATCCTCGCCACCGACGTGCAGGCGGCCTATGACGGCGACCCCGCGGTCCGCACGCTCGATGAGGTGATCTTCTGCTACCCGGGGCTCGAGGCCGTCACGATCCACCGGCTCGCGCATCTCCTGCACGTGCTCGAGGTGCCGCTCATTCCCCGCATGATGGCCGAATGGTCGCATGCCCGCACCGGCATCGACATCCATCCTGGGGCGACGATCGGCGACCACTTCTTCATCGACCACGGCACGGGCGTCGTCATCGGCGAGACCTGCGAGATCGGCAGCCACGTGAAGCTCTACCAGGGCGTCACACTCGGCGCCGTTTCCTTCCAGACCGACGGCGACGGCAACCTCGTCCGCGGCACGAAGCGGCATCCGACGATCGAAGACCGTGTGGTGATCTACGCCAATGCCACGGTGCTCGGCGGCACCACGCGGATCGGTCATCACTCAGTGATCGGCAGCAACGTGTGGCTCACCCGCTCGATCGACCCGCACACCACCGTCGTGCTCGAGAAGCCGAAGCTGCGCATGCGCGGTGAGGGGCCCGAGCCGGAAAACGACTACCAGATCTGACTGCCGGGCTTCGCGTCCGCGATCTGGCTCACTTCGTGGCGGAGCGGATGACAGCGCGGGCCGTCTCCAGGGCCGCCAGACGGGCGGCGATGGCCTCGTCGCCGGTGGCCTTCTCCGCCTGCAACCGCGCCAGGTCGGCGCGGGCCTGGGCGGGGTCGAGGTTTTCCGCGGGAACCGCCCGCTGCGTGATCACGGTGACGGCGTCGTGCCCCACCTCCGCGAATCCCCCCTCGATGAACACCTCCCGCGCGGCCTCGGCCGCCCTTCCCTGCTCGCCCACGATCCGCACTGCCCCGGCGGCCAAGCGGCCGATGAACGGGGCATGGCCGCGGGCCACGCCGCGCTGGCCGTCGAACAGGGGCAGCGTCACGAACCGCGCACGGGTGTCGAGGACCGTCGTCTCGGGGGTGACGATCACGCAGCGGACACCGGCTTCGGTCTTCGGGTCGGCCATGGGAGGTGCGATTCCTGGAGTCTGTGAAACGGAGACGGCAGCTTCCCGCGAGGCGGCCGCGGGTCCGGGCATCAGGCCTTGGCGGCCATCTTCTTGGCCTGCTCCTCCGCCTGCTCGATCGGGCCAACGTACATGAAGGCCTGCTCCGGCAGGTGATCCCACTTGCCGTCGGCGATCTCCTCGAAGGAGCGAATCGTGTCGTCGAGGCTCGTGATCTCACCCGGCTTGCCCGTGAACACCTCGGCCACGAGGAACGGCTGCGAGAGGAACCGCTCCATGCGGCGGGCGCGGTGCACCACGAGCTTGTCCTCCTCGGAGAGTTCGTCGACGCCGAGGATGGCGATGATGTCCTGGAGTTCGCGATACCGCTGCAGCGTGCGCTGCACGCGGCGGGCGATCTTGTAGTGCCGCTCGCCGACATACTGCGGGTCGAGGATGCGGCTCGACGAGGCGAGCGGATCGACTGCCGGATAGATGCCCTTCTCCGAGATTGACCGCTCCAGGTAGAGAAACGCGTCGAGATTGCCGAAGGCGGTGGCCGGGGCCGGGTCGGTGGGGTCGTCGGCCGGCACGTACACCGCCTGCACGCTCGTGATAGCCCCCTTCGACGTCGACGTGATCCGCTCCTGCAGGGCGCCCATTTCCGTGGCCAGTGTCGGCTGGTAGCCCACGGCGCTCGGCATGCGGCCCAAAAGTGCGCTCACCTCGCTGCCCGCCTGCGAGAAGCGGAAGATGTTGTCGACGAAAAGCAGCGTGTCGGCACCGGTCGTGTCGCGGAAATACTCGGCCATGGTGAGGGCGGACAGCGCGACGCGAAGGCGCGCTCCCGGCGGCTCGTTCATTTGGCCGAACACCATGCACGTCTGCTCGATGACACTTCGGCCGGTGTCGCCGATCTTGGCCTCCTGCATCTCGAGCCACAGGTCGGTGCCCTCTCTCGTCCGCTCGCCGACGCCGGCGAACACGGAATAGCCGCCGTGCGCCGAGGCGATGCGGGCGATGAGTTCGGTGAGGATGACCGTCTTGCCGAGGCCGGCCCCGCCGAACAGCCCGGCCTTGCCGCCGCGGACGAACGGCGTGAGCAGGTCGATCACCTTGATGCCCGTCTCGAAGAGTTCGGTCTTCGTGGTCAGTTCCTTCACCGGCGGCGGGTCGCGGTGGATCGGCCAGCGCTCCTGCGTCTCGACCGGGCCGCGGCTGTCGATCGGCTCGCCGAGAAGGTTGAAGACGCGGCCGAGGGTGGCCTTGCCCACCGGCACCGAGAGCGGCGCCCCGGTGTCGACCACCTCCGCACCCCGGGTCAGGCCGTCAGTCGAGCCGAGGGCCACGCAGCGAACCTTCCCGCCGCCGAGGTGCTGCTGCACCTCGCCGACGAGGTGCAGATCGACGCCCTTCTTCGCGGTGTCGATGCGGACGGCGTTGTAGATCGCCGGGATCGAGTTCTCGGGAAACTCCACGTCGAACGTGGAGCCGATGACCTGGGTGATGCTGCCGTTTGCCATTGCGTTTCAGCCTGTCTCGAGAGGGATGTGGATTCAGTTTTTTGCTTGAACGAGTTTGAACGAATCAGTGGGGAGGATCCTGAGGTGCCGCCGATCAGCCGCCGAAGGTCCGCTGCATCGACGCTGATGTGCGTCGCTATGAGAACAAGGTTTCCTATTTTTTCAGGGCCTCGACTCCTCCAAGGATCTCCATGATCTCACCGGTAATCTGGCTCTGCCTGGCCCGGTTGTACTGCCGCGAGAGGTTCTTGATGAGGCCGCCGGCGTTCTCGGTGGCCGCCTTCATGGCCACCATCCGGGCCACCTGCTCGCTGACGGCCGCGTCGAGGAAGCACTTGAAGAGCCGCGACAGGAAACTGGCCGGCAGGATCTCCTCGAGGATGCTCTCCGCCGACGGGTAGAAGTCGTATTCGTCGGAGGCGAGCTGGGCCTTGGTTTCGGCGGCCGCCGCCTGCGGCGGGGCGAGCGGGAGGAGGGTCTCCGTCACCGCCTCCTGCTTCGCGATGGAGTGGAATTTCGTGTACACCACATCGAGCCGATCAATCTCACCGGCCGCGTAGGCGTCGAGATAGGCCCGGCCAATCGGGGCCACCGCCGCGAACTCCGGCTTGTCTTCGAACTGCGTGTACCGCTCGGCGATGTCGACGCCGCGGAACCTGAGCGCCGAGATCCCCCGTTTGCCCGACACGCTCACGCGGGCGGGCACGTGCTCGCCCTTCCACTGGCCGATCATGGCCACCGACTGCCGGACGATGTTCGAGTTGTAGCCCCCGCAGAGTCCGCGGTTGCCGGTGAGCACGAGCACCGCCGCCCGCTGCGTGGGCCGCACGTCGAGCAGCGGGTGCACGACCCCTGCCCCCGCGCCGGCGATGTTCTCGAGGATCTTCGCCAGGTGCCTGGTGTAGTCGCGCGCCGCGACCGAGCGATCCATGGCCTTCTTGAACCGCGCCGTCGCGATGAGCTCCATCGTCCGCGTGATCTTGCGGATGTTTTTCACCGACTTGCGGCGTCGATCGAGTGCCCGGGCTTTTGCCATGGTGTCCTGCTTTCAGCGTGCCCCGACAAGCTGCTTGGCGGCGCCATCGGCCTTCGCCGCCCGCTGTCGCTTGAACTCGGCGATCGCGGCCTCGAGCCGCCGCTCGCTCTCGCTGTCGAGCTCCTTCGATGAATCGATCTGCTGCCGCAGTTCCGGCACCTGGTCGCGGACGAAGGTCAGGAAGCCCTTCTCCCAGTCGGCGACCTCTTCCCGCTTCACGTCGTCGAGGTGGCCGCGGGTGCCGGCGTAGATGCTCATCACCTGGTCGACCACGTCCATGGGGGCGAACTGTCCCTGCTTGAGCAGTTCCACCATCCGGTAGCCGCGGTCGAGCCGCTGCTGCGTGGCGGCATCGAGGTCGGTGCCGAGCTGGGCGAAGGCCTCGAGCTCGCGGAAACTCGCCAGATCGAGACGCAGACCGCCGGCAACCTTCTTCATCGCCTTCGTCTGGGCGGCACCGCCCACGCGGGAGACCGAGATGCCCGCGTTCATGGCGGGCCGCTGGCCGGCGAAGAACAGGTCGGGCTGCAGGTAAATCTGGCCGTCGGTGATGGAGATCACGTTCGTGGGGATGTAGGCCGACACCTCGCCTTCGAGCGTCTCGATGATCGGCAGCGAGGTGAGCGAGCCGCCGCCGAGTTCCTTGGAGAGCTTGGCGGAGCGCTCGAGGAGGCGGCTGTGGGCGTAGAACACGTCGCCCGGGTAGGCCTCGCGGCCGGGCGGCCTCCGCATGAGCAGCGAGAGCTGGCGGTAGGCGGTGGCCTGCTTGGAGAGATCGTCGTAGACGATCAACGCATGCTGGCCGTTGTACATGAAGTGCTCGGCCATCGCGGTGCCCGAGTAGGGGGCGATGTATTGCAGCGGGGCGGCCGTGCTCGCGCCGGACACGATCACCGTCGTGTAGTCCATCGCGCCATGCTTGCGGAGCGTGTCGATGGCGACGGCCACGGACGAATCCTTCTGTCCGATCGCGACGTAGAAGCATTTCACGCCGCTGTTCTTCTGGTTGATGATCGCGTCGATGCCGATGGCGGTCTTGCCGGTCTTGCGGTCGCCGATGATCAGCTCGCGCTGGCCGCGGCCGATCGGCGTCATGGCGTCGACGGCCTTGATGCCCGTCTGCAGCGGCTCGCGCACGGGCGACCGCTCGGCCACGCCGGGGGCGAGCGTCTCGACAGGCCGCCGCAGGTCGGTGACCACCGGGCCCTTGCCGTCGAGCGGGTTGCCCAGCGGGTCGAGCACGCGGCCGATCACCGCGTCGCCTACTGGCACGGAGAGCAGCCGCCCGGTGCTCTTCACCTCGTCGCCCTCGGTCACCTTGAGGTAGTCGCCGAGGATGATCACGCCGACCGAGTTCTCTTCGAGGTTGAAGGCCAGGCCGGTAATGCCTCCGGGAAACTCCACCATTTCGCCGGCCATCACGCCGGAGAGGCCCCAGACGCGGGCGATGCCGTCGCCCACTTCGAGAACCCGGCCCACTTCGCGGACGTCGATGCCGGCCTGGAAGCGGGCGATCTCCTCGCGGAGCACGGATGCGATTTCGTCGGTCATGTGTGCCATGAATACTCCCCGTTCTGGATGGCGTGGATGTTGCGTTCGTGGAGACGGTTGCCGAGCCCGGCGAGGCCCGTGGCGACCGACTGATCGTAGATGGTGTCGCCGACGCGGACGACGAGGCCGCCGATGATCGCCGGGTCGACGACGAACGTCGGCACGAGCGTTGCGGCGAGAGCCTTTTCGGTCGCGCCCACGATCCGGGCCTGCTCGGCGGCGTCGATGGGCATGGCGGTGGTGAACACGGCCTGCCGGCGGCCGTCGCGCTCCTCGGCCAGCCGCTCGGCGGCATCGACGATCGGCCCGAGCAGGCCGAGCCTGTCGTGCCGCGCCAGCACGTGGAGGGCGTTCGTCGTCGTGGCCTTCATCCGCCCCGCCGCGAGCCGGTCGATGATCCGGTCTTTCTCCTCGACCGGCACCTTCGGCGAGGAGAAGACGACGGCCGCCTCTGGCACCTTGGGAAGCACGTCGCGGGCCAGCGCGGCCAGTTCGGCGAGCACCTCGCGGCGGTGTCCGGCGGCGTCGGCGGCGTCAACGATCGCCTGCGCGTAGATCTTCGCCACGCGGTCAGCGGCGATATCGACGTGCGAGGTTTTGTGGTTCATGGCGGCGGTCATGCGTTGCTGGGGGCGCGCGTCGGGTTCAGTTCACGCTGGGCCGGCTGGAGAGGCTGGCGACGGAGTCACGGACGAGCCGCGACTGGTCGTCGGCCCCGAGTTTTTGGCGGAGGAACTTGCCGGCGACCTCCACGGCGAGTTGGCCGGCCTTCTCGGCGATCTGCGAGAGGGCGTCGTCCCGGGCAAGTTCGATCTCGTGCTTCGCCCGGGCCTTCTCGTCCTCGGCGGCCTTGCGGGCCTCGGCGATGATCGCCTGCCGGGTGGTGTCGGCATCGCGGCGGGCCTCGTCGAGCATGCCGCGGACCTCGTCGGCCGCCTCGGCGAGCCGCCGCTCGTAGGAGGCGAGCATCCGCTTGGCCTCCTCGTTGGCGGCCTTCGTCTCGGCGATCTGCCGGGCGATGCCCTCCTCCCGCTTCTCGAGCCCCTGCATGATCGGCTTCCAGGCGAACGTCGTCAGAAGCACAAGCAGGGCCAGGAAGACGGCGAACGACCACACGGCGAGGTCGGTCTGAAACCAAGCCGGGCTCTCGAATTCCGCCTTGGTCGTGCCGGCCGGGAGGTTGTGGCCGATCTCCGGGCCGTGGCCATGCCCGTGGTCATCGCTGGCCAACGCCGCGGCCGGCGCGACGGGCCCGATGGCCTCCGGCAACAGGCCGACGGAGCCGGCGGCGACGGCGAGCATGACGACGAGACGGAAGGTCATCGTGTGGGGCGAGGTCACGGGGTGGCTCCGGGGCGAAGGACGTGGGTGGGGATGGCGAACGCGGTGCGGAGCCGCCCGTACCGACGGGCTTGCCCCGGCGGCGCGCCGGGCGGACGGGACGCATCGAGTCCCACCCGCCCGGGCAACGCCTTCGGGGCCCGAGGGCGGCTCGTGGACGGCGATCACTTCTGCGAGCAGATGAACAGCGCGTAGAACGTGAAGCCTTCGATGAGTGCCGCCGCGATGATCATGGCCGTCTGGATGCTGCCGGCCACTTCCGGCTGCCGCGACATCCCTTCGTAGGCCGCCGCCGCCAGCCGGCTGATGCCGAAGGCAGCGCCGATCACGACGAGCCCGACGCTGAAGGCCGACGTCAGGTTGATCAGCGAGTGGCCGCCCGAGACGGCCTCCTGGGCGGTGGCCACGTCTGCACAGAGCAGTGTCACGGCAACAGCGGCGATGGTGGCGAGCGCGCGGTGGGAGAACAACGAACGGATCATCAATCGAGCTCCTTGCGAAACGAGGGACCGAACGGGTGTCCGGAGGAAACGGAAAAAATCGAAACGAAAGTTTTGGGAAACGAGTGGTGGACAGACTAATGCTGGTGCACCGCCGCGCCAATGAAGAGGGCGGAAAGGAAAGTGAAAATATAGGCTTGGAGAAAGGCGACGAAGAGTTCGAGGATGCTGAAGAGCGTGCAGCTCACAACGCTGATCCCGGTGACCGTCGCCCACAGGCCCATGGAATAGGAAGCGGCGGCCGAAATCAGCCCCATGATGCCGAGCAGCACGAGGTGGCCGGCCACCATATTGGCGAGCAGCCGCACCGCGAGGATGAGGTGCTTGATGCACAGGCCCAGCATCTCGATCGCGAAGATCATGGGCTTGAGCAGGATCGCCAGCGGCAGCGGCAGGTCCATCGAAGGCACCTGGTTGGTGAAGAAGCCCAGGAAGCCGAATTTCAGCATCCCCGCCACCACGACCGTGAGGAGCGTGACGCCGGCGAGGGCGAGTGTCACGGAGAACGACGCCGTCGGCGAGCCTGCCCAGGGCACCATCCCCAGCAGGTTGCAGCCGAGTACGAAGAAGAAGAGCGTGAGCAGGAGCGGCACGAACCGGTCGCCGTCGTGCACCTCGCGATGCACTTCGACGGCCAGGCCGCCGGCCCCGGCGAGTGCGGGGGTGCCGTGAGTGTCGTGGCCGTGTGCGGAGCCTTCGTGCCCATGCTCCTCGTGACCGTGGTGGTCATGGTGGTCATGGCTGTCGATCGCCGGTCGGGCGACTTGGTCGCGCACGAACAGGATCATCGCCTCGAACAGGTTGGCAAATGCGCCCTTTGCCGGCGCCCCCGACTGCAGCCGCTTCGCGAGGCGGCCGAACAGCAGAAGGAGCACGCCCGCGACGAGCAGTTCCAGCAGCATGTATTTCGAGATGCAGAACCCCGACTTCTTTTCGTAGAGGCTGTCGAGCGTGC
>JBIIIP010000084.1:0-13905 GCA_044234625.1 Pirellulales bacterium
CGCGTTGAACTCCTCGACCGTGGGCATCGTGGCCCCGTCGTGTTCGAAGGGCGCCTTGAGAAAGGCGGGCACGTCGTCGAGCGTCTTCCAGTCCTGCCGCCAGAGCGCCTTCGGGACCTCGAAGTAGTAGGCGTCCTTGAGGTGGTAGATCGGATTGTGGTCGGACATTGTTTTCCTGGCACCCGGAGGCAGGCCCGCGGCCGGCAGTCCCGCTGAAAAATCGAGCTGGGGCCGAGAGTGTGCGGCATCGGCACCGTCGGCGTCAAACCCCGCCACCGCCGCGGGGGCGAGTGATGGAATTCCGCCTTCCGATGATGATTCGCGCAACGTCCGCGCCAAGGGCCGCCAGGTAGCAGGCGACGAGGATTTCTCCCGCCCCGGCGGCCCGCAGCCGTGCTCCGCCTGTCGGCAACCAGGCAAGAGCCGCGAGCGCCGGCGCAAGCCGGAGGGCCATGGCCGCCAGCGGGAGGGCGGCCTTCCCCGCTGCCGTGCCGGTAGGCCGGAGGCCGACGGCCCACGCGCCGACGCTCCCAGTCAGGCATGTCGCGGCGGCGAAGAGGATCGCCTGCCGACGGTCGGGAGTGTGGGGCCCGAAGAACCACGCGGCGGTCGCGGCGAAGGCGGTTGCCGCCACGGCAACGAGGAGTCCGCTCCGCGCTGAACCTGGGGAGGAATCGTTCATCGGCGGCCGGCCCCGCGACGGTTGCCGAGCTGAACCAGCCACATGATGGCGGTGCCGAGCCCGACGGCGAAGCCCAGCGGACCGACGAATCGCGTGCCAAGCCGCCCATCCAGCCAGGAGCCCGCGACCCCGGGGAGGAACATCGTCAGCCCGATCGCCGTGATCCGTGACACCCACGCCATGGCTTCGCCGATCGGAGATGGGTGCGGCTCGCGATGCACGCGAGTAGGATAACGGCGGTGGTCGTGGAAAAGAACGTGCGGAGACGAATGTGTCGAGGAAGAAGCATCGCCGCCGCCGTCGGCTGCGGGCAATCTCCGGAGCGCTGCCCGCCGTGGCTGCCGACCACGCGGACCGGGGCCAGCCCACGGTTCTCCGGCTGACGGCCAGCGACGGCAGTTCCGCGCACGAGTCGGAGGTGCTCGCGCCGCAGGAGCTCAGGGTGGCCCGCGAGAAGTGGCCCGTGGTCTGGCTCGACGTCGATGGCTTCGAAGACCTGGAGACGATCCGCGCGGTGGGCCGGATTTTCGAGATCGGCGACCTCGCCCTCGAGGACGCGATCACGCCCGACGAGCGGCCCAAGGTGGAGGTTTTCGGCCACCAACTGTTGATCGCCGTGCGGATGGCCCGGCTCGACGGCGGGTCGATCGTCACCGATCCGATGGCGATCTTCCTGGGCGATCGCTACGTGATCACGTTTCATGATCGCACCGTGCCCGACGGCTTCGCCGGCGTCCGCGACCGGATCCGCCACGGCCGCACCCGCCTCGGCCAAGAGCATCTCGGCGCCGACCACCTCTGTGCCCTTCTCCTCGATGCCGTGATCGACGGGTATTTCCCGGTGCTCGAGAGCTTCGGCGATCGGCTGGAGGAGATCGAGGACGCGGCCATCGACAACCCTTCACGCGAACTGCTCGGGCAGATTCACGACGTGCGCAACGACCTGATGACGCTGCGGCGGGCCCTGTGGCCCACCCGTGACGTGCTCCATGCCCTCGGCCGCGAGTCGACGGCCTTCGTGGGCGACCATGCCCGGCAGCATTTCCGCGACACCTACGACCACACGATGGAACTGCTCGACATAACCGAGGGCTATCGGGAAATCGGCAGCGACCTCCGCGACATCTACCTGGCGAGCGTGAGCAACCGGATGAACGACATCATGAAGGTGCTCACCGTGATCGCCACGATCTTCATGCCACTGACGTTCATCACCGGCTGGTTCGGGATGAACTTCAACACCGCCCTGCCCTGGAACATGCCCCTGTTGAACTACCGCTACGGCACGCTGGTGGCCGCCGCCATCATGGCGGCATCGGTCGTCGGCATGGTCATGTTTTTCTGGCGGCGCGGCTGGCTGCAGCGCTGGCGTTGAGCCCCCAACCGCTTGCGAAAGCCCCTCGGCGCTCGAGAGTTACGGATAGAGACAAGGACTGGGGAACTAGGATTCGAACCTAGACTAACTGGTTCAGAGCCAGTCGTGCTACCGTTACACCATTCCCCATCGAATCGCGCAACGCCGTCAGGCTACAACGTGGTCGCCAGCCGGGCAATCGGGGTCCGGTCTGCCGACCAGCGCAGCATGATTTCACAACCGTTCGGAGCCCGTCGCTCGTGCTGGAACTGCTCGTGACCTCCGGACCGAGCCGTGGCAAGCGGTTTCCGCTCACCGCGCCACGGACGGTGATCGGCCGCCACCCCGGCTGTGATGTCATGCTCGACGATGCGGCCGTGAGCCGGCAGCATGCCGCGATCTCCTTGGAAGGCGGCGCGGCCTTCATCGAGGACCTGCGGAGCCGCAACGGCACCAGCGTGAACGGTCGGCTGGTGACGGACCGTCAGCCGCTCGATGATGGCGACGAGCTGACGATCTGCGACCAGCGGTTGCGGTTCAACTCGCATGCGGGCTCCTCCGCCGGCAGCCGCGAGGTGCAGGCCACCGAATTTCAGGATATCGGCGAGGCGGCCACGCACGAGTCGCTCATCGTTTCGCAGATGGAGATCGGGTCGATCGAGCACGACGCGGTCGCACCGTCAGGCACCGATGCCGCCCTCCGGGCAGTGGTCCAGCTCCATCGGTCCCTCGCGGGCGCGGTGTCGCTCGACGAGGTGCTGCCGCGGTTTCTCGAGGGCCTGTTCGCCCTCTTCGCGCAGGCCGACCGGGGATTCGTGCTGTTGATCGACGCCGCATCCCAGCGGCCCGTGGTGCGGGCCAGCCGGGTGCGGGGCACGCCGGAGGCAGGGCCGCTGCGGCTCAGCCTGTCGCTCATTGAAAAGGTCATCACGACGAAGAAGGCCATCCTGTCGGCCAACGCGGCCACGGACAGCCGCTTTTCCCTCACCGGGAGCGTGGATTCCCTCGTCAGCTCGGTGATGTGCGTGCCCCTCCTCGACAACGCGGGGCGGCTGCTCGGCGTCGTGTATGTGGACTCGCGCGAGCTCCAGCGGCGGTTTGAGCCGGCCGATCTGGAGGTGCTGGTCGGCGTGGCCGTCGACGCCGGCCGCGTGATGGGGCGGGCGGTCGCCCACGCCCAGCGGATCGAGCAGGAGCAGCTGAAGCGCGACCTGGAGCTGGCCCACCGGGTGCAGCAGGGCCTCCTGCCCTCGAAGCCGCCGGCGGTGGCCGGCTACGAATTGTTCGACTTCTACGAGCCGGCCCGGCACATCGGCGGCGACTTCTTCGCCTACGTGCCGCTGGCCGACGGCCGCATCGCCGTCGTCCTGGCCGACGTGTCCGGCAAGGGCGTGTCGGCGGCCCTGGTCATGGCCACGCTGGCGGCGGACGTGCGGTATTGCCTGGCCAGCGAGCGCGACGTGGCCTTGGCGGTGACGCAGATCAACGCGGGTTTTTCGCGGAGCGGCTGGGACGATCGCTTCGCCACGCTGGTCGTGGTGGTGATCGAGCCCCGTTCGGGGAATGCCACGCTCGTCAATGCCGGGCATCTCCCGCCGCTACTCCGCGACCGCACCGGCGCGGTCCGCGAACTGGGCGCCGCGGAGGCCGGGCTGCCGCTGGGCGTCGACAGCGAACACGCCTACGGGAGCTGCACCTTCGACCTCGCGCCGGGCGACGCAATGCTGCTGTTCACCGATGGCATCAGCGAGGCGATGGACGTCGACAACCACTGCTTCGGCCTGGAGCGGCTGCGCAAAACCCTTGCCGATCCGGCAAGCAGTGCCGAGCAGATCGGACGGCGGGTTTTGGGGGATGTCGAACGCCATGCCGCGGGCCAGGTGCGGAGCGACGATATCTGCCTCGTGTGCATCGGCCGGCGCGGCGCGCCGGAACAGTCCGCCTAGAGGCCCAAGGCCGTCGGCCGCTGGCCGTCGTTCAATCCGCGGGCCGGCCGGCCGATAGTTCCTTCGTGGGCCGCGGCTGCCTGCGGCGCGCCAGGATTTCGCATACACGGGGGATGGCACGATGAGTTTTTTCGAGTGGTTGCGGGAAGGCGTTCGTCAGGCTGTCGTGCTCGGGCTCGCCGATGCGGTGGAGGATGTCGGCACGCGGACGAAGGGTGAGGATCTGGGGCCCGCCCTGGCGGAATCCCTGCGGGAGCGGCTGGCCGTGCGGAAAGAGCCGGCCGTCATCGACACCAACCCGCTCGTGGGTGCCAAGGCCACGGGCCGCCGCCGGCTCGGCCGCTCCCTGGAGGCGTCGGTCGACGCCCTCCGTAAGGCGGCCTGAGCCCCTCAGCCGCCCCGGGGGCGCACGAACTCGTGCGTGATGCCGAGGTCGCGGTCCCGCGGACGCTCATCGAACGCGATGTCGGGCAGCGAGCCGATCGCATGCCGCAGTTCGCGCTCCCAACTGGAGCGGATCTCGCCCAGTTCGGCATCGGGCACGCCGAACCGGCGGTAGCGGCGCACGGCGAAGTCGTCTTTGGCGTAGACCAGCAGGTCGATGGGCGGGCCGACGGCGACGTTCGACCGCATCGTGGAGTCGAGCGAGATGATCGCGTATTTGACCGCCTGCTCCAGTGACGTCTCGTCGTAGCGGATGCCGCGGTCGAGGATCGGCCGGCCGTACTTGCTCTCGCCGATCTGCAGGAAGGGAGACGACCGCGTGCACCGGAGCGGGTTGCCTTGCGCGTAGATCATGTAAACCTGCGGATCCTCTCCCTTGATCTGCCCGCCGAGGAGAAAACTCACCGCAAAGGCGATGTTGTCTCGCTCCATGAAGGGGCGGTCGAGTTCTGCGATCTCGCGCACGTGACGCCCCACGCAGCGGGCTGCCTCGTAGAAGGTGGCGGCCTTCATCAGACCCTCGCCGGCGGAAAACTCGTGCTCGATGCGGGTGAGGATCGATTGCGTGAGCGACAGGCTGCCGCTGGAGAGCAGCGTGAAGATCCGCTCCCCGGGCTGCACGAAGTTGTGCATCTTGCAGCAGATGTCGACCTGGTCGATGCCCGCGTTGGTGCGCGAGTCGGAGGCCATCACGAGGCCGTGCTTGGTGCGAATCCCCAGGCAGTAGGTCATCAGGTCGTCCGCCTTCTGGTATGCTTCGAAAGTCGCAAATGGCGCGCCGTTTGCACCGCTCTCACGCCATCGAGTTCGCAGGGTAGCGAAAGCGTCTGGTGCGTCAAGAAAAGAGCGGCGACGGGCGGAGAGCTGCCATGCGGTGCTGCGCGGTCTCCGTGCAGCGGTTGCCCTTTCCACGCGCAGTCCGGATTCGCATGTCCCCGACCGTTGAAGCCGCCGGCAAAGCCCGCGAAGCACCGCGCGATGCGGCCGAGGGTCCGGTGCTCGCCGGATACGAGCTGGGGCTCGCCTTCGACGAGATGCTCGATGGCGATCTGCGGCCGCGTCCGCATTACCGCCAGTTGGCGCAGCGGCTGGAGCAGACGACGGCCGACGAGTTTCGCCGCCGCAAGGCGATGACCGACCTGTCGATGCGGCAGGATGGGGTCGGCTTCACCGTCTACCGCGCGGAGGAAGGCATCGAGCGGGTCTGGCCGATGGATCCCGTGCCGCGGATCATCCCCGCCGACGAGTGGTCGAGACTCGAGGCGGGGCTCGTGCAGCGGATCACGGCGCTCAACCACTTCCTCTGGGACATCTACCACGGGCAGCACATCCTCCGCGACCGCGTCGTGCCGCCGCGTCTCGTGCTCCAAGGTGACTCGTTCCGCCGGGAATTCGTCGGCGTCGACGTGCCCCGGAGGATCTACATCCACATCTGCGGCACGGACCTGATCCGGGCCGCGGACGGCGAGTATCTCGTGCTCGAGGA
Organism: Pirellulales bacterium; assembly: GCA_044234625.1. Classification (GTDB taxonomy): domain Bacteria; phylum Planctomycetota; class Planctomycetia; order Pirellulales; family UBA1268; genus CACORA01. Next base: position 5,913 of record JBIIIP010000084.1, read on the forward strand.
CAATGGCCGGACGCCGTCGGGCGTGAGCTACATGCTGCAGAACCGGCAGGTGCTGAAGCGGGTCTTCCCGGCTCTCTTCAACGACTACGACGTGCTCCCCAACGACGACTATCCGGCGGCCCTGCTCGACGTGCTCCAATACATCGCGCCTGAATCGGCGGAGACCCCGACGGCCGTGCTTCTCAGCCCGGGCATGTACAACTCGGCCTATTTCGAGCACAGCTTCCTGGCCCAGCGGATGGGCATCGAACTGGTTGAGGGCCGCGACCTGCTGGTCGACAGCAACCGCGTCTTCATGCGGACGACCCGCGGGCTGCAGCGGGTGGACGTCATCTATCGGAGGATCGACGACGACTTCCTCGACCCGCTCACGTTTCGGCCGGATAGCGCCCTCGGCGTGCCGGGCCTCGTGAACGCCTACCGCGCCGGCAACGTGGCGCTGGCCAACAGCATCGGCACCGGCATCGCCGACGACAAGGGCATCTATCCCTTCGTGCCTGACATGATCCGCTACTACCTCAAGGAAGACCCGCTGCTCAACAATGTGGAGACCTTCCGGCCGGAAATCCCGGCCCAGATGAGCCATGTGCTCGACAATCTCGACACGCTCGTCGTCAAGCGCGTCAACGAGTCAGGCGGGTATGGCATGCTCGTCGGGCCGGCCTCGACGCAGGCACAGCGCGACGAGTTCCGCGACGCCATCCGGGCCAATCCGCGGGATTTCATCGCCCAGCCCACGATCCAGCTATCGACGCACCCGACCTTCGTCGACGGGCGGCTCGAGGGGAGGCACGTCGACCTGCGGCCGTTCGTGCTCTGCGGCGAGCGGGTGGTGGTCACGCCCGGCGGCCTGACGCGGGTGGCGTTGCCCAAGGGCAGCCTGGTGGTCAACAGTTCCCAGGGAGGCGGCAGCAAGGACACCTGGATCCTCGCCCCCGCCAACAGGCAGTGAGGCAGCGGATGCTCAGCCGGGTCGCCGACGCGCTGTTTTGGATGGGCCGCTATCTCGAGCGTTCGGCCTACCTGGCCAGCGCCGTCAACGTGACGTTTCAGCTCGACCTCGACCTGCACGGCGTGTTGGCCGACCCGGTCGAATTGGAGTGGACCGCCCTGCTCTCCATGCTCCGGCAACAGGCCCCGGCGACGCGCGAGGGCGAGCATCCCGTGGCGGCGGTGCAACGCTGGCTGCTGCTCGACGGGTCGAACCCCGGGAGCGTGATGACGTGCGTGAACCGGGCGCGGAACAATGCCCGCAGCATCCGCGGCTCGATCAGCCCGCAGATGTGGCGTGAGCTGAACAAGCTTCACTGGCGGCTCTCCGACGCGCCGTTCCAGGCCCGCGTGAGCGAGTCCCCCCACGATTTCTGCGACGAGGTGCAGCTCGGTGTGCTCCTCTGCCACGGTGTCTGCGACGCCACGATGACGCACGACGAGGGCTGGCATTTCATCCAGTTGGGCGTGCACCTGGAGCGGGCCGACAAGGTGCTGCGGATCCTCGACTCGAAGTTCGGGCTCCTCGACGACGCAGCGGCCGATCTGCCGGTGAGCAACCTGCAGTGGGGGGCCGTCCTGAAGAAATGCCGCGCCTACGAGGCCTACCAGCGGCTCTACATCAGCCGCGTCGAGCCGGAGCGGGTGGTGGAGTTCCTCCTCGTGAATCCCGACTTTCCCCATTCCGTGCGGTTTTGCCTGCAGCGGGTGCTCGATTCGCTCTCGGAGATCAGCGGCCGCCTTCCGGGCCGCTGCGACAGCGATTCGATGCGCACCGTCGGCAGCCTCTTGAGCGCCCTCACCTACCTCGATTGCGACGCGCTGGAGGGCGATCGGCTGCATGCCCTCCTCGGCGACGCCCTCGCCCGGTGCGCCTCGATCAGTCACCTGCTCCAGCAGCAGTACGCCCTCCAATGACCCCGGCCTCCGGAGCCTGCGCATGATCCTGGAAATCCAGCACGAGACGCTGATGGAGTATTCGGAGCCCGTGGGCGAGTGGCGATGCGAGTTGCGCATGGAGCCTGTCAGCGACTCCCTGCAGCGGTGCCATTCATTTCGGATCAACGTCAGCCAGCCGGTCCCGCTGGCCAGTTATGTCGATGGCTTCGGGAATCGCGTCCATCACTTCAACCTCCTCAAGCCGCATCAGTCGGTGCGGATCCTGGCGGCGAGCATCGTCGAGACGGAAGACGCGCTCGTCAGCCCGATGGCGAGCCAGGCCATGTTTCCGCTCGACGACGAGCAGTTTCCGCTGGAGACCCTCGATGCCCTCCCGCTCCGCGGGCCGGTGCGCGACTCGCCCCTTCTGACTCCGCATCTGGAAGCCCTCCGGCCGCAGCCGCGGATGCGGGTGGGGATGTGGGTCTGCCAGGTCGCCGAATACATCCGTGGCCGCTTCGAATATGCCCGCGACGTGACCGACGCCTCGTCGCCGATCGATCACCTCCTCACCCATGGCAAGGGAGTGTGCCAGGACTTCACCCACCTGATGATCGCGATCCTCCGCTCCTGTGGCGTGCCGGCCCGCTACGTCAGCGGCTACATCCATCGCCCCAACAAGGAATCGCAAAGCCATGCCTGGTGTGAGGTCTGGTTGCCCGACAGCGGCTGGACGGGATTCGATCCCACCAACGGCTGCCCGATCAACAGCCACTTCGTGAAGACGGCGGTGGGCCGTGACTTCACGGACGTGCCGCCCAACAAGGGCACCTACCGCGGGGCCGGCAGCGAGCGGATCGAGGTCCGCGTAGCCACGCGGACGCTCGACCGGCTCCCTTCCATGACCTGGCACGACCAACTGGCCCCTCTCGACGTGCCCGTGCATGCGGTGCTGCGGGCGCCGGTCCCGTTCGACGAGGTCGAGCAGGTCCAGCAGTAGCCGGCGGCTCGCGGGTCAGCCGCGGTGGTTCGCTTCGTCGGCCGCCAAAAGCACGGGGAGGTCGACCTCGACCGTGGCGCCCCGCCCGGGCAGGCTGCGGATCGCCGCCTCCGCCCCGAAGACCCGGGCCCGCTGCCGGATTCCCTCGAGGCCGAACCGCTCCGGCGGCACCTTGTCGGGATCGAAGCCGACGCCGTCGTCCTCCACGACGACGCGGATCCGCGGGCCCGTGGCCGTGTCGACCCGCTCGATGGTGACGCGGGCATGGGAAGCCTGGGCGTGGCGGCGGGCGTTCGACAGCGACTCTTGGACGATGCGAAAAATTGCCGTTTCAAGTTGGGATGCCAGCCGCTCGGCCGGCAGCGTGTGGGTGAAGGTCACCGTCGGGATTTCGAGGCGGGCCTCGCGCACGATCGCATCGACCGACTCCACGATGCCCAGCTCGTCGAGCGTGGGAGGCCGAAGGCCACCGATGAGCCGCCGGGATTCCTCCGCTGCCGCCTCCAGGAGTCGCAAGCCCTCGACGAGGTCGCGGGCCGGGCTGAGGCCGGCCGCGTGCTCCAGGGCCTGAAAGTGCATCATCGCCCCGGCGAGATACTGCGACATTCCATCGTGGATTTCATACGCGATCACCTGCCGTTCCCGCTCCTGACTCTCGAGGAGCTGCCGCAGCACGTGCCGCTCATGTTCGAGCGTTTTTTGTGATTCCTTCAGCGACAGCAGGCACTCGCAGCAAAGAACCGCGGCCACCGTGCGGCCGGCCACGGTGACCGGCCCCATGCGGAGGAGGAAGTAATTCAAGCTGCCGTCGGCACGCCGGACCGTGCTCTCGATCGAACATGGAACGCCTGTTTCGAACACTTTCCGGAGGCCGTCCTGGAGTCGAGCGGAGCAGTCGGGCGTGGTGAAAGTGATGAAACTCCTGCCCATGACGTGATCACGGGAAAAACCGTCGTCGATACGGTTGCAATCGAGGATCGTGCCCGCGCGATCCACGATGACGACATATTCTCCCGTGGTGCGCCAGATAGCCTCCCAGAGCGCGGCCGTTTCACCGAGCACGTCGGGGGGCGGAGCGTCGTCGCGGGACGGGGTATGGCGAGTCATGGCGGCATCTTCCTACCGGGAGCATCCAATACTTGAAAGTCCTCCGCAGCAAGTCGGGGGTGCCGATGTCCTTTCGCTTGACGTTCACTTCGGCCCTCCAGGCCTCCGTTCACTGCGTGTCCGCTGCGCTTCGCCATCCGTGGCTTCGCTTGCTCCCACAGCCCGCTCAAGGCCATCGGCAGCCCCTCACGTCTCCGTGAATGTCGGCCGTTGATAACTTTTGGTTCCACCTTGTGCTCCAGATGGCAATGGGCTGGCTGCGGCGTGGATCAGACGGATCGCCGCGGCCGGGGAATGCGGCCGCCGGGGGTCGAACGGCGGCCGCCCCGGCCCCTGCCGCGGGCGGGGCGGCCCTCGCGGAGCGAGGCGATGTCGTCGCGCAGCCGTGCGGCGCGCTCGAAGTCGAGTTCCGCCGCTGCCTGCATCATGTCGGTTTCGAGCTGCTCGAGCAGTTCAGCCTGCCTCGCGGCTTCATCGTCTCCGTGTGCGACGGCCGTGAAGGCGCTGGCCCTCGAGGCCGCCTCGGCCTCGATGCCGGCGCGGATCTCCTTGCGGATCGTCTCGGGCGTGATGCCGTGGGTGGCGTTGTAGGCCTCCTGCAGCTCGCGGCGCCGGCGGGTCTCGTCGATCGCCTGCTGCATCGAATCGGTGACCGTGTCGGCATAGAGGATCACGCGCGCATCGACGTTGCGGGCGGAACGGCCGATCGTCTGCATGAGCGACGTCTCGCTCCGCAGGAACCCCTCCTTGTCGGCGTCGAGCACGGCCACGAGCGACACTTCCGGCAGGTCGAGGCCCTCGCGGAGCAGGTTCACGCCCACGAGCACGTCGAACTTCCCCTCGCGTAGGTCGCGGAGCAGCTCCACCCGCTCGAAGGCGTCGAGCTCGCTGTGGAGCCACTTGCACCGCACGTTCCGCTCCTGGAAGTAGGTGGAGAGGTCTTCGGCCAGCTTCTTGGTGAGCGTGGTCACCAGCACCCGCTGCCCGGCGGCCACGGTCTTGTCGATCTCGCCCGCGAGGTGCACCACCTGCTCCTTCGCGGGCACGATGTCGATGACGGGGTCGAGCAGGCCCGTGGGGCGAATGACCTGCTCCACCACCTCTCCCTTGGTGCGTTCCAGTTCCCAGGGGCCCGGCGTCGCCGACACGTAGACCGTCTGGTGGAGTTTCCGCTCCCACTCCTCGAACTTCAGCGGCCGGTTGTCGAGGGCGCAGGGAAGCCGGAAGCCGTGCTCGACGAGTGTGGTCTTCCGGCTCCGATCGCCGGCATACATGCCGCGGACCTGGGGCACGGTGACGTGCGACTCGTCGACGAAAAACAGAAACTCCTCGGGAAAGTAATTGAACAGCGTGTCGGGCGTGCTTCCCGGCGGCCGGCCGGAGAGGGGCCGTGAGTAGTTTTCGATGCCCGGGCAGAAGCCGGCTTCGAGGAGCATCTCGATGTCAAAGCGGGTGCGGGCGTTGAGCCGCTGGGCTTCGAGGAGCTTGCCCTGGCTTTTGAGCTCCTCGAGCCGCTGCTCGAGCTCGCGGCGGATGTCGACCACCGCCGCCTTGATCCGGTCTTCGGGCATGACGAAGTGCCGCGCCGGATAGAAATACATCTCGTCCTTCCGGGCCGCCACCTCGCCGCTCGTGGGATGCGTGATGGCGATCGACTCGATCGTGTCTCCCCAGAATTCGACGCGGCAGGCCAGCTCGTCGTAGGGGGGCCAGATCTCCACGGAGTCGCCGCGGACGCGGAATTTGCCCCGCTCCAGCGCCATGTCGCCGCGTTCGTAGTGGATGGAGACGAGCTTTTCCAGGAGCTGGTCGCGGGTCAGGGGCATGCCGCTGGCGAGCCGGATGACCATGGCCCGGTAGTCTTGCGGCGACCCCAGCCCGTAAATGCACGACACGCTCGCCACCACGACCACGTCGCGGCGGCTCACCAGGGCGCTCGTCGCGGCCAGCCGGAGGCGGTCGATCTCCTTGTTGATCGCGGCGTCCTTCTCGATGTAGATGTCGCGCTGGGGGATGTAGGCCTCGGGCTGGTAGTAGTCGTAATAACTGACGAAATAATGGACCGCGTTGTGGGGGAAGAAGTCGCGGAACTCCGCATACAGTTGCGCGGCCAGCGTCTTGTTGTGGGAAAGCACGAGGGTGGGCCGGCCGACGCGAGCGATGACGTTTGCCATGGTGAACGTCTTGCCCGATCCGGTCACGCCCATCAGCACCTGCGAGGCCTTGTCTTCGGTGATGCCGCGGACGAGGGCATCGATCGCCGCCGGCTGGTCGCCGGCGGGCGCGTAGGGGGCGACGAGTTCGAAGACGCTCGCATCCGGGGTCATGGCCCCTCCCCCGTGGCTGCTCCACGGAGCGGCCGCAGATGCGGCCGCAGGCGGTCGAGGGTGTGGGCACCGATCCCGGGGATGTCGAGGAGTTCTTCGGCCGAGCGGAAGGGGCCGTGGTCACGGCGGCGATCCACGATCCGGGCGGCGGTCGTCGGGCCGACGCCGGGAAGAGCCGCGAGTTCCGCGGCCGCGGCGGTGTTGAGGTCCACCGTGAACCGCGTCGACATCTCCGGCGGCGCGTCGTGGTCGACCGCGCCTCTCCTCTGGCCCGCCATCCACGCCATCCATACCGCCACTCCTGCCAGGCCCAGCAAGACGGCAAAAGCTAGGAGGGGCTGCGTGTGGCCGGGAAGCATGAACGACGGGGAAGGCTCGCGTTCCATGAAGGTCATGGTAGCGGACCGCCCGGCCGCGCGTACGATGGGGGGTGATCATGGCCTCCACCTCCACCTCCGTGCCGGCGTTTCACCAGGTTTCATGGGACGACGCGCTTGCCTTGCGGGTCGAGCACGCTGCGGGCGAGTGGTTTGCCGAAGACCTCGGGCACGAGTGCGACTGGACGAGCGTGAGCCTGATCCCGGCCTCCGCCCGGAGCGATCTGGCCGTGGTCGCGCGGCGCAACGGCGTGGTGGCCGGCATGGAGGCGGCGGCGGTGGTCGCGCGGGTCGCCGACCCGCGCCTGGAGTGGCGGCCGTGCCTCGCCGATGGCCACGCGGTCGAGGCTGGGGCCGTGGTCGCCCGGATCAGCGGGCCAACCCGCAGTATCCTCGCCGCCGAGCGGGTGATCCTCAACGTGATGGGCCGCATGTCGGGCGTGGCCACGGCAACGCGGCAGCTCGTCGACGCCGTCGGCGGAACCCGCTGCCGGGTTTACGACACCCGTAAGACGATTCCGGGCTGGCGGCTGCTCGACAAATACGCCGTGCGGCTGGGCGGCGGCTGGAACCACCGGCTCGGGCTCTACGACGCGATGCTCATCAAGGACAACCACCTCGGGGCCATGGCAGCGGAGGGCGTGGGGCCGGCGGAGGCCGTCCGCCGGGCGCGGGCGTTCGTGCAGCGGACGTTCCCGCCGGACAGGGCTCGGGGCACGGTCGTGGAAATCGAGCTCGACGGCCTGGATGCCCTGGCCGACGTGCTGGCTGCCGGTCCGGACGTGGTGCTGCTCGACAACATGTCGCTCGGCCACCTGGCCGACGCCGTGAGGGTCCGGGACGCTCTCGGCAGCCAAACTGTCCTGGAAGCCTCGGGCGGCGTCAGGCCCGAAACCGTCGCCGGGGTCGCCCAGACGGGGGTCGATCGGGTCAGCACGGGCTGGCCCACACACCACGCCCCGTGGCTGGATTTGGCCCTGGATTGGCCGGCAAAGACAGCCTGAAAAGGGCCTGCCCGGAGAATGGAAAAAAATATGATTTCGGCTTGACGCCTGAAACGACCGATCCTAATATTGAGATGTCGTCAGGGGCGGTTCTTGACGCAGGTATCGAAGCTCTCGTAATAGGTAGTCCGCTCGTGAGTTCCTCAGACCGCGTCTAGCCCGGTTTCCGGGTGCGTGGTCGAAGTTGAGCCGAGTTTCTGGACTTCCTTTCTTTCCAGGCTTTCCGCTCCCGGCGGTTTTTTCGGGCGGTTTGTCGCGCTTTTCTTCGCCCTCGTTCCACGGTCGCCAGCTCGCAGAGCAGGCGTTTCG